>JBBQQN010000054.1:0-22588 GCA_038215845.1 Flavobacteriales bacterium
ATGTTTTATTGTTTAAATTCAAATATAACATAAAAAGCCTCCCTCTTAATTAACCTCCAACTACAGTTACCAAAAGCACTATAAAATATGAATTATGGCAAAAAAAAGATCCATCATAACTTCATGTGAGTGAAGTTGTGATGGATCCGGCTTCAAATAAAGCGGTAACTAAAGTTTAGTCAAAAACTACCACTTATCAATTTGCTTTTTCAGTTCTTCCTTGGTTTTTCCGGTTTTCTCCTGAAGGCGCCCAAGCAGTTCGTCAGATTTTCCTTCAGCGTACTTTAGGTCATCATCGGTAAGGTCTGCATATTGTTGTTTCATCTTACCTTTTACTTGGTTCCATTTTCCTTTAAATTGATCTTCGTTCATAGCTTTTTTGTTTAATTAATTTTTCTTTTTAATAGTAATATAAAAGTACAATCATAACCGGCCCATTTATAATAATGAAATATTAAAGATTCCCCTCTTTTAGTTATAACTTTGCCAATGATTCTTAAAAAGTGTTATAAAATATATTTATATGAAAAAAATCATGCTATTGCTATTGCTTCCATTAATGGTTGGTTCCTGTAAAAATTCTTCCGAGGAAAAGAAAGAATTACAAACAGCAGAAAGCCAAGAAGAAAACGCCACAACAAAAGCCGAATACACTGGCCCGCCTACCATTTATTACTTAATACGCCATGCAGAAAAGGATCGAACCAATCCCAATACCCAAGATCCAAGTCTAAACATTAATGGATTAAAACGCGCCCAAGGCTGGGCTAAATATTTTACGTCCATACAGTTAGACGAAGTTTACGCCACTCCCTACATACGTACCAAACAGACCGTTTCCATCCTTGCCCAAGAGAAAGCTATAACCATAAAAACCTATAATCCGGCCAATACTTATACCGAAGAATTTTTAAACCAAACCCGTGGCAAGCACATATTGATAGTGGGCCACAGCAATACTATTCCGAAGTTGGTGAATTTCCTGATTGGGGAAGACAAATATGAAGATATGGACGATACGGACAATTCAACCCTTTATAAAGTTACCCTATCCGGGGACGAAAAAAAGGTGGAAGTGATTACGGTAGACTAGAGCGTCCCCAATATTTATGCTATTTTTGCACCTATGGCAATTCAGAAAAACGTAAAAATAAAAAATCGCAAAGCAAGGTTTGAGTACGAAATATTAGATACGTACACGGCTGGCATTGTGCTTCGGGGCACCGAGATAAAAGCCATTCGCGAAGGCAAGGCATCTATAGCCGAAAGTTTTTGCGAATTCAGCAATGGTGAATTATTTGCCATAAACATGACCGTTCAGGAATACAGCCACGCTACCCATTTTGCCCATACCCCCAAAAGCGAGCGCAAACTTTTATTGAATCGCAGCGAACTTAAAAAGCTGGAAAAGGATGTGAAAAATTCGGGGCTTACCATCATTCCCTTGGTGCTTTTTACCAATAATAAGGGGCTTGCCAAATTGGATATCGCCCTCTGTAAAGGGAAAAAGGAATACGACAAACGCGAAGTCATCAAAGAACGCGACTCCAAAAAACAACTTAGCAGGATTAAGAAGGAGTTTAATAATTAAAATGTCCCCCCGAGCGCAGTCGAGGGGTTTATCATTGAGAAGGAAAATTAACGTAGGTATCGACTGCGCTCGACCGGACACACTTCCTAATACTTGATGCAACTTAAATTCCTCTTCATTTTTCTTTTAGTTTCAGTGAACATTTCCGCACAAATAGTGGGAAAAGTAACCGATATAAAAGGTGCTCCCCTCCCCTATGTAAATATTTATCTGCAGAACAGTTACACCGGCACAACCACCAATGATGACGGAAATTATGTTTTGACCGCTTCCGAAAAGAAGGAATACAAAATAACTTTCCAGTTTTTGGGATACACATCGGTTACTAAAACCGTTACGCCTAATTCCTTTCCATATATCCTAAATGTTTCCCTGGAAGAAGAAACCACCAGTTTGGATGAAGTAATTGTAAATACTTCCGAAGACCCCGCATATAGAATCATCCGAAACACCATTGCACAACGAAAGGAAAACCTCGAAAAATTGAGTGAATATACGGCTGATTTCTATTCACGTGGGCTTTGGCACGTAAAGGACGTTCCCGAAAAAATATTTGGTCAGGAAGTGGGTGATTTTGATGGGATGCTGGATTCCACAAGAACTGGAATTATTTATCTTTCAGAAACCATTTCAGAAATAGCGTATCAAAAACCGGATAAATTCACCGAAAAAATAATCGCCAGTAAAGTGAGTGGCAATGACAACGGTTTCAGCTTTAACAGCGCCCAAAGCGCCAATATTTCATTTTATGAAAATACGGTAGACATGAACGCGGCCTTGGTTTCGCCCATCGCCAACAATGCCTTTAATTATTATAAGTATAAATTGGACGGCGTTTTTTATGAAGGCACAAAACTCATCAATAAAATAAAGGTAATTCCCCGGCGTCCCAACGATCGGGTTTGGCAGGGCTATATTTATATTGTTGAAGACGACTGGCAGCTCTACGGCGTGGAACTTACCACCACCGGAGTCGCTATTCAAGTGCCATTTGTGAGTAATTTATTGGTAAAACAGAATTATAAATACGATACCAAAAATGATTTTTGGGTAAAGATTTCGCAGACAATCGATTTTGGTTTTGGTCTTTTGGGAATGAAGGGCGACGGACGTTTTATCGCCGTTTACAGTAATTACAATTTTAAACCGGAGTTCAACAAAAAATCCTTTACTAACGAAGTTCTCTCTTTTAAGCCCGAAGCTAACAAAAAGGATAGCCTCTTTTGGAAAGGCACCCGTCCAGTGCCGCTTACGGATGAAGAATTGAAGGATTATGTTAAGAAAGACAGTATTCAAATCCTTCGCCATTCCAAAACTTATTTGGATTCAATCGATACCAAGTCAAACAAACTTGGAATAATGAGTCCGCTTACGGGTTACACCTATAAAAATTCCTATGAAAAATGGGCTATTGGTTATGAAGGGCCCCTTTCAAAAATAAGATTCAATACCGTTCAGGGCTGGAACAGCAAGACAGGTTTAACTTTCAATAAATCGTATGACGAGAACCAAACTAACACCCTTTCAGCAGCATTCCGTGCAGATTATGGTTTGGCCGAGGATAGGCTTCGCTTTACGGGAAGTATTATAAGGAATTTTAATTGGACAAATAAGTTGCGCCTTTCCCTTTTGGGCGGAAGTGAAGTAGCGCAGTTCAACGCTACCGAACCCATTTCTCCTTTGATAAATACATTTTCAACCCTTTTTTTTGAACGTAATTATATGAAGCTGTACGAGCTTAATTTTGGACGAATTCGCTACAGTCAGGAAGTGTTTAACGGACTGCATTTATATGCTGCCGCCGCTTATGAAAACCGAAAACCACTTTTCAATCACACCGACTATGTTACCGTTCCAAATGATGGCGTTAGTTATACCAGCAACAATCCACTTGCGCCAAACGAGATTGATACCGCCGCAATCAAAGAACACAACATTGTAAAAACGCAATTACGGGCGCGCATCAATTTTGCGCAGAAATATTTTTCAAACCCCGATATGAAATTTAATGTGGGCGACGCCAAATACCCAGAATTAAACCTGGTTTTGGAAAACGGGGCTGCGGTTACTAAAAGTAATTATGATTACACCCAATTCGAGGCGAGCCTTAATCAATCTATTTCATTTGGGAATAAAGGGCAATTTTATTATAATTTAAAAGGCGGCACTTTTTTAAACGGCGATGGAATTTCCTTTGTGGATTACAAACATTTCAATGGAAACCAAACCCGGATAGGCACTTCGCCCAATTACACCAATGTTTTTAATCTGTTGCCGTATTATGATTTTAGCACCAATAAAAGTTATTTTGAAGGCCATTTGGAACACGATTTTCGCGGGTGGATTTTGGGAAAAATTCCCGGCATCAATCAATTGAACCTCAACTTGGTGGCAGGAGCGCATTTTTTAAGTACTGAAAACAGAAAACCATATTCTGAAATTTCCGTAGGTATTGATAACTTAGGGTTTGGAAAATTTCGATTGTTGCGCGTAGATTATGTGCGATCCTATTATAATGGCGACAGTGAAGGCGCATTTATCTTTGGTCTGAAATTTTTGGATCTTTTCGGACTTTAATTCAAAATCAGAATGATGAAATTTATTTTTAAAATATTGATAGTATTCTCTGTTTTCACTTCCTGCATTCCCATGCAGAAAGTACCAAAGGATGCAAAAATGACGGATTTCTTCCACTTTCAAAAGGCAGAGAATTACAATGCCTCAAAATGGGCGGTTTTCCTTCCCGGAACAGGCGGTCTGAAAATTTTTAAGGACACAACTCATTATTACAACGTGGCCAAAAAACTGAATGCAGAAGGTATTTCGATTTTATTGGTGGATAATGCAGCGGCCTACAAAGCTTCAAAAAGAGATGTTGATGAAGAAGAACCGCAACAAATTCTTTGGACGTTAGAACAAGCCTTGGATTGGGCAAAGAAAAATGGTGACATCAGTAAAACTTCAAAAGGCAGTATTGTAGGTTGGTCGCGTGCCGGATTGGGCGTGATTCCACTTGCAAATGATGAGAAAGAACTGGAGAGACTTCATATAAAATCAATGGCGCTTTTTTATCCTGCGAATGGTTATGAAATCCAATTGAAACCAAAAGTGCCCGTTTTGGTTATGACCGGAGGAAAAGACCGAATTGTAAAGGTAGATGACATTTTAAAATATATGATTGCGGAAAATGTGACCATTCAAGTTTATGATGATGCCTACCACGGTTACGATGTAGAGAGTTTAGAAAAAGGTAAGTATTTCAGATTTATACCCTTCATCAGCAAAAAGATTTATCTGCTGAAATATGATAAAGAAGCTGCCGAGGAATCTATGGAAGAGCTTATTAAATTTTTAAATTGAAAATGAGAAATAACCGAGCTGAATTTCGAAAAAATCAACTAATCATAAATGGACAAAAAAGTCCGTTGCTAATTCGAGCAACACTAATTTTTATAATATTGATTTGTGCTGTAATTCCTATTATTGCCATTATAGCTCTAATAGCCGAAGAGAAGGGGCCACATTTTGGAATATTCATTATATTCATCTTTTTTTGGGGTATAGGATTTTACTTACTGAGAATAATTCTTTGGAATACCTTTGGGAAGGAAGTGTTGACTTTTGAAAATGATTCATTATTATATGAAGCTGATTATCGTTTTTTCAAAGATGGAAAGAAATTTATTTCAAACAAATTTTTAGAAATTAGTATAGTTCCAGTAGTTGAAAAACAAATATCATTTGGCACATTTCAATTCTCTGATTCTGAAAAAAGCATTGAAACAGTTTTGAGTTTGCCTCTCGAAAGAATGGAAGAATTAACGATTGAAATAGAAAAAATATGTCAACCCCAAAACCTTTCCCCGAATTAAAAACCGAAAGACTGCTTCTTCGGCAAGTCAAAGCGAGTGATAAACATCGCGTGCATTTTTTCCGTTCCGATAAAGAAATTACCAAGTTTATAAAAAGGCCTCAGCCACAAACTCTGGAAACCGCCATCGCGCATATTCAAAAAATAACCGAGGAATTTGAATTAAACAAATCTGTTTCTTGGGGAATTACCCTAAAGGATTCTCCCGAAATGATTGGCTCCATTTGTCTGTGGAATTTTTCGGAAGACAGAAAAACTGCAGAGGTGGGATACGACCTTGATCCAAAATTTCAAGGCAAAGGAATTATGAGGGAAGCCTTAAAAGCTGTAGTTGATTTTGGGTTTCAAAAAATGGATTTCAAAACCATTGAAGCCTATACAGATTATAGGAATATTCCTTCAAAAAGGCTACTTGAGCAGTTTGGATTTATTCCAAGTCTTGATATTAAAGACCCTGATAACCAAAACAATGTAGTATATCACTTAAATTATTAGTTTTTATTCTCTAGCAAGGGTACAAATCTAAATTGGCCATGCTCCTCCTTCTCAAATTCGGACTCAGATTTACGCGTATAGACCGTCATAATCTGTACATTTTCACCAATGGGAATCACTAATTTTGCCCCAATTTTTAATTGTGCTAAGAGCGGATTTGGAACAAAAGGTGCTCCAGCCGTAACGATAATTCCATTAAAAGGAGCCTCCTCTTCCAGCCCAATATAGCCATCGCCAAAAACCATTCGTTTGGGTTTGTAACCTAGTTTTGGAAGAAAGAGTTTTGCCTTTTTAAAAAGTTCGTTTTGCCTTTCAACAGTATATAAAGTGGCCCCAATTTCTAATAACACGGCCGCTTGATATCCACTCCCCGTCCCTATTTCAAGGATTTTATCGCCTTTTTTTACTTCTAAAAGTTCAGTTTGGCGCGCAACAGTATAGGGTTGTGAAATGGTTTGGTCGGCTGCAATGGGGAATGCCTTATCAACATAAGCGTGCTGCAAAAAACCGGAATCCATAAAAAGATGGCGCGGAATCCTACCAATGGCGTTCAATACATTTTTATCGGTAATCCCTTTTTTCTTTAAGGTTTCAACCAATCTTTTTCGCATTCCCTGATGTGTAAATGTATCCTTCACTTCTATAAAATTTCGAAATACAAAGTAACCAATTTTCAGTCTTAAGCACCAACTTTCAAATACCAAATTCTAAAATAAGCTAATAGTGATAAGCTTATAAACATATAAACCCCTAAACTTTTAAACTTACCCTGAAACCCTTACATTTGTGAAAAACACACGCCAATGTTAAAAGCGGGAGTTCTGGGTGCAGGTCACTTGGGGAAAATTCATTTAAAATTGCTACAGCAATCCACAAAATACCAGCTTGTGGGCTTCTTTGATGCAGATAAAAAAGCTTCACAAAAAATTCAGAAAGAATTCGGCTATAAAAGTTTTCCCTCTATGGAAAAGCTTATTGAAGCCTGTGATATGGTGGTGGTGGTAACCCCAACCAGCAAGCATTTTGAATGTGCCGAAAAGGTTATAAAAGCTGGTAAACATCTTTTTATTGAAAAACCGATTACGCAAACCGTTTCGGAAGCTGAGCAAATACGGGATCTGGCAAAACAATATAAAGTCCGTGGGCAAGTTGGCCAAGTGGAACGTTTCAACCCTGCTTTTATGGCCATTAAGGATAAGATAACCAACCCCATGTTTATTGAAACGCACCGCCTTTCGGAATTCAACCCACGCGGAACCGATGTATCGGTGGTATTGGATTTGATGATTCACGATATTGACGCCATTTTAAGTGTGGTTAAAAGTGAAGTGAAGGCCGTAAGTGCCAGTGGCGTTTCGGTTATCAGTGAAACACCCGATATTGCCAACGCACGCATAGAGTTTGAAAACGGTTGTGTGGCAAACCTTACCGCTAGCCGTATTTCGCTTAAAAAAATGCGGAAGGCTCGTTTCTTTCAGCGTGATGCATATATTTCGGTGGATTTCCTCGAAAAGAAATGCGAAGTGGTAAAAATGAAAGATGCGCCCAAGGAAATTGATGATTTCGCAATGGTTTTGACCAATGCGGAAGGAATCAAAAAACAGATCTATTTTGAAAACCCAAAAATAGACAACAACAATGCTATTCTGGACGAACTTGAAAGTTTCGCGGAAGCCATCAATGCAGATAGAACGCCAGAAGTTTCACTACAACAAGGGACGGAAGCTTTACGGGTAGCGATGTTGATAATTGAGAATTTCAAAAAAATATAAACCCCTAACCCCAAAGGGGAATTAAAAATCTAAAATCGAAATCGAAAATGAAGAATATAGCAGTAATAGGCGCCGGAACTATGGGCAATGGGATTGCCCACACTTTCGCCCAATTTGATTATAAAGTACAATTGATTGATGTTCACCAATCTTCTTTGGATAAAGGAATAGCAACCATCACCAAAAATTTGGGCCGAATGGTGGCAAAGGAAACCATTACTGAAGAAGACAAAAACCGGACACTTAAAAATATCACCACTTTTACAAGTCTTGAAGAAGGCGTTGAATACGCAGGTTTGGTAGTGGAGGCCGCTACTGAAAATCTAGATTTGAAGTTAAAGATTTTTCGCGATTTGGATAAGTTTTGTCCAGAGGATACCATACTTGCCAGCAATACCTCTTCCATTTCCATTACGCAGATTGCTTCGGTAACCTCCCGTCCGGAAATGGTAATTGGAATGCACTTTATGAATCCTGTTCCGATTATGAAATTGGTCGAAATCATTAAAGGTTACAGTACTAGTCAAGAAACTTTCAAAACTGTGGAAGCCCTTTCAAAAAAACTAAACAAAGTTCCCGTAGAAGTGAACGATTATCCGGGTTTTGTAGCAAACCGAATCCTAATGCCAATGATAAACGAAGCCATTGAAACGCTTTACAACGGCGTTGCTGGCGTTAAGGAAATAGACACTGTTATGATGCTTGGTATGGCTCACCCAATGGGACCGCTTGCCTTGGCAGATTTTATAGGACTGGATGTTTGTCTTTCAATTTTAAATGTGATGTACGACGGTTTTAAAAATCCAAAATATGCACCTTGCCCATTATTAGTAAATATGGTAATGGCAGGAAAACTCGGCAGCAAGAGCGGTGAAGGTTTTTACAATTACAGTGAGAACCGGAAAGCTGAAACCGTGGCGAAAATGTTTCAGAAATAACTTTTTCCGAACACTGAAATAAATGGCAAAAATAATCCCCTTTAAAGCTGTTCGTCCCACTCGGGACAAGGTGAGCCTGCTTGCAGCAAGGTCTTATGACAGTTATACACCAGCCCAAGTGGAATCACGGCTTCGGGATAATCCTTTTTCCTTTTTGCACATTGTGAATCCGGGATATAAATATCAAAAGGAAATCTCTGGGGTAGAACGCTATAGTTTGGTTAGAAATAGATATCAGGAGTTTAAGGAAGATGGAATATTTATTCAGGAAGAAAAACCTTCCTTTTACATTTATAAAATTTTAAACCGTGATGGATTGGAATTCAACGGAATTGTGGCCGCCGCAAGCACTCAGGATTATGAAGACGATGTTATAAAAAAACACGAGGATACGCTTGAATACCGTGAAATAGTATTTAAGGAATACTTAAAAACGGTAGGCTTCAATGCCGAAGCCGTATTGCTCACTTATCCGGACAATGAAGAATTGGCGACTATCATAGATTTTGTGATGCAAAGTCGTCCGGAATACGAGTTTACTACTACGTATCGAGACACTCACTACTTGTGGAATGTTGATGATGAAACACTTCTTAAAAAAATAGTAGATATTTACAGTGCTATGCCGGCATTGTATATTGCTGATGGCCACCATCGTTCTGCTTCTTCCTATTTATTGGCAAAGGATTTAAAAGAAGAAAATCCCAATCACACCGGAGAGGAGCCGTACAATTATTTCATGAGCTATCTAATTCCAGAAAGCGATTTAAAAATATACGAATTCAACCGCTTGGTAAAGGACCTTAACGGTTTGGGAAAGGAAGAATTTTTAATAAAACTTGATGAATTTTTCAGAATTGAAAATCGCGGGATGGAATATTATAAGCCTTCAAAAAAACATCATTTTAGTATGTATCTGGCGGGTGAATTTTATTCACTGTACCTCCGGAAAAGCAATTATAAAATCAACAATGCGCTGGACGGGCTTGATGCACAAATATTGTTTACAACCATACTAAAACCAATTTTAGGAATTGAAGACCTGCGTAACGACCAACGAATTGATTATGCCCACGGAAAAAAAGATCTGGCATACGTAAAAACAGTTGTGGATTCGGGCAATTTTGCTGTCGGTTTTGGGTTAATGCCAGTAACTACAGACGAGATGAAACAAATAGCAGACGAAGGTTTAAAAATGCCTCCCAAAAGTACATATATAGAACCCAAATTAAGAAGCGGCGTTACTATATACGATTTTGAAATTTGAATTGAGAAAAATGAGTATTGCAGAGAATTTAAAAAAAATTAAGGGAGAATTACCCAAAGAAGTAACTTTAGTTGCCGTTTCCAAAACCAAATCGGTGACAGAGATTATGGAAGCCTACCAAGCTGGGCATCGGATTTTTGGCGAAAACAAAATCCAAGAAATGGAAGCCAAATGGCAGGAAATGCCAAAAGATATTCAGTGGCATATGATTGGCCATGTGCAGCGAAACAAGGTTAAATATATGGCACCGTTTGTGAGTTTGATACACGCGGTGGACAGCTTAAAACTTTTAAAGGAAATTGACAAGGAAGCCGCCAAAAATGAACGCACTATTGAATGTCTGCTTCAAATAAAAATAGCTGAGGAAGACAGCAAATTTGGAATGGGGATTGAGGAAGTCGAAAATCTTATTTCTTCGGAAGAAGTGAAAAAACTTCAAAATGTAAAAATTGTTGGGTTGATGGGAATGGCTACTTTTACGGATGATGAAGAGCAGGTTGCAAACGAATTCCGAAAATTGAAAAATATATTCTATTCACTTCAAGAAAAACACCACTTATCCGTACTTTCCATGGGGATGAGCGGCGATTACAAACTTGCCATTGAGAACGGAAGTAACTTGGTGCGTGTGGGAAGCGCAATTTTTGGAGAACGTAATTATAATTAATTAGTTAGAGAACAGTAAAGTTTGATGTACGCAATTTTAGATATAGAAACTACAGGCGGAAAATACAATGAGGAAGGAATTACCGAAATTGCAATTTATAAATTTGACGGTCATAAAATTGTCGATCAGTTTTGTAGTTTGGTAAATCCCGAGAAACCCATTCAACCTTTTGTGATTAACCTTACGGGAATAAACAATGAAATGCTTCGGCATGCTCCAAAGTTCTTTGAGGTTGCCAAACGCATCATAGAAATTACCGAAGGCTGTATTATGGTAGCGCACAACGCGCTTTTTGACAATAGGATTCTTACCACTGAATTTGACCGTTTGGGATATCAGTTTGAAAAAGAAACCCTTTGTACCGTAGAGCTTGCAAAAAAACTGATTCCCGATATGCCTTCCTATAGTTTGGGGAAATTGGTTCGTTCTTTGGGAATTCCACTAAGCGACCGCCACCGCGCACAAGGCGATGCCAAAGCCACCGTAGCGCTCTTTAAAATGTTATTGGCCAAAGACACTTCAAAAGAAATTATTTCCGAAACGCTTCGGAAAGATCCAAAGCGAAAATTGGAGCCCAAAATGTTGGACCTTATTGAAAAAGTTCCTTCAGACACTGGGGTGTATTATATGCATAACGAAGCTGGCAAAATTATTTATATCGGCAAGAGCCGGAATATGCGCAAGCGATTGATCCAGCATTTTACGAATGACAACCGTAAGTCAAAAAAAATGCAATTGGAAGTAAAGGCCGTAACCTTTGAAAAAACCGGAAACGAGCTTATTGCGCTTTTGAAAGAATGTGAAGAAATAAAACAGAGCAAACCTTTGTATAATAGAGCTTCGAAGGAAACGCTGTTTACCCATCAGCTAACTTCCTTTGTAGATGACAATGGCTATGTAAACTTAAAAATTGAAAAAGCCGACGGCAGAAAAAAAGCCATCACCACTTTTAGCAACTACCCCCAGGCCAAAAGTAGTTTGTTCAAAATAACCCAAGAAAACCAATTGTGCCAAAAATTGACAGGGCTTGATACCACTTCCAAAAGTTGTTTTAACTACAGTCTCAAAGAATGTTATGGCGCATGCATTCAGAAAGAGGACAGCGAAGAATACAACAATCGGGTATATTCATTTTTGGAAAAAAATAGTTATGAAAATCAAAGCATGTTAATTATAGACCGAGGCAGGGAAATTGAAGAAAGGTCTGTAGTTTTGATCGAAAATGGAGAATATAAAGGGTATGGTTTTTATGATTTAAACTATCAAATAACCAATCCGGAGATATTAAAATCCATTATAACCCCCATGAACCACAATCGCGATATACAGCATTTAATTCAAAACTATCTGCGAAAAAACAAAGGTTTCAAAATCGTATACCTTGCCACTCCCAATACTGTTAATTAAGTAAAGTTGTTTACTTTAGCTTTCAATCTTTTTTAAAGTGAAACCAATCAACAAAAATTCCTGGCGTTATAAACTTCACGAAATTATTTATGAGGCGGATACTCCATTGGGTAAATTTTTTGATGTGGTGCTGCTTATCCTCATATTATTAAGCATTGTATTGGTAATGCTCGAGAGTGTGAGCGAATTCGACATTAAATACCATGAATATCTTTACGTGGGCGAATGGATTATTACAATATTTTTTACAATAGAATATATTGCCAGAATCATTACCGTAAAAAAACCCAAGGCTTATATTTTCAGTTTTTACGGCATCATAGATTTCCTATCTACCATCCCCCTTTATCTTTCGTTCCTTTTTGCTGGAAGTAGTTTTTTACTTTCGGTAAGGGCGCTACGGCTTTTACGTGTTTTCAGGATATTGAAAATAACCCGCTACATAGGGGAGGCTGCAAAGTTGCGAAAAGCGTTGGCTAACAGTAAGGCCAAAATTTTGGTTTTTCTTTTTGCAGTACTTGTTATTGCGGTAATTGCCGGAACTTTGATGTATATAATAGAAGGCCCCGAACACGGCTTTAAAAGTATTCCTATTAGCGTTTACTGGTGTATAGTAACCCTAACAACAGTTGGATTTGGTGATATAGCCCCCAGCACTCCTTTAGGGCAGTTATTGGCCACTGTAATTATGATTTTGGGTTACGGTATTATAGCCGTACCCACAGGAATAGTAAGTGCAGAATATACCAGAAGTGGAGATAAAGATTATGTCCACGTAAACACACAGGCCTGCAGGAATTGTGGAGCGCAAAGACATCGGGATGATTCCAAGTTTTGTCATAAATGCGGGGTTCCCTTAGATAGGGAGCTTAATACAGAAGTATAATGGAACCAAATAAGCCAATTCTAATCTGCATTGTAGGCTCTACTGCTATTGGTAAAACCTCACTTTCCATAAAACTTGCAAAGGAATTTTCCACAGAAATAATTTCCGCAGATTCACGGCAGTTTTATAAAGAAATGACAATTGGCACCGCAGTTCCTTCAAAGAAAGAACTTGCCGAGGTTCCCCACCATTTCATTCAAAACATCAGTATTTTTGAAGATTATAGCGTGGGCGATTTTGAAAGGGATACACTTTCGCTTTTAACCGATCTTTTTGAAAAACACAAAATAGTTATTATGGTTGGAGGTTCCGGATTGTATGTAGATGCTGTTGTTTACGGACTGGATAATTTTCCAGAAATAAATTCAGAAATTAGGAATCAGCTGAATATTGACTTGAATGAAAAAGGCATTGAAAGTCTTCAAAAAGAATTGGAAAACGCAGATCCCTCCTATTTCGAAAAAGTTGACATTTACAATCCCCATAGATTAATTCGCGCGCTCGAAGTTTTCAGAGCTACCGGGAAACCCTATTCCTCCTTTCTTAACAAAAAATCCATCAAAAGAGATTTCGAAACTGTTTTTATTGGCCTAACCGCCGAACGGGAAACAATTTATGATCGAATAAATAAACGAGTGGACACCATGGTTTCAAAGGGACTGGTTGAAGAAGCGTCTTCGCTTTTCCCGCAGAGAGAAAAAAATGCCCTCCAAACTGTTGGGTATAGGGAATTGTTCTCATATTTTGAAGGCAAGCTTTCAAAGGAAGAAGCCATTTCAGAAATAAAAAAGAATACGCGCCGCTTTGCAAAAAGACAAGGTACTTGGTTCAAAAAAAACGAAACCATTCACTGGTTTGATTACAAAACAGATGTATCAGAAATAGTTACTTACATAAAAGAAAAAAACGCCTTTTAAAGACGTTTTTTTACACTTAATGCAATTTTTTCTTAGTTATCAACTTCGTCCTTTACTACTAAACGGAAGCCTTCACCATGAATATTGATTATTTCCACGCCATCATCTTTTCCTAGGTATTTACGAAGTTTTGCTATATAAACATCCATACTCCGGGATGTAAAATAGTTGTCGTCTCTCCAAATTTTGGTCAATGCTAGTTCCCTTGGCATTAAATCGTTTTTATGAAGGGCCAAAAGACGAAGCAATTCATTTTCCTTTGGGGAAAGTTTTATTGGATCTTCTTTTTTATAAGTTAAAAAGCGCAATTTTGAATTTAGGAAAAAGTTGCCTATTTCAAATTCAAATTGCTTGCTATCAGCAAGAGAATCGGTTGCCTTGCGCTGAATGATTGCCTTTATTTTCATCAACAGTACTTCGCTGTCAAAAGGCTTGTTCAAGTAATCATCTGCCCCTACTTTATAGCCTTTTAGAACGTCTTCTTTCATCGCTTTTGCGGTAAGGAATATAATGGGAATATCTTCGTTTTTTTCTCGAATTTCCTTTGCAAGAGTGAAGCCATCTTTATATGGCATCATCACATCGAGTATACAAAGATCAAAATCATCTTTTTTGAATTTTTCAAAACCTTCCATCCCATTTTTTGCATGGGTAACGTTGTAATCGTTCATGGCTAGGTAATCTTTTAATACTGTTCCAAAGTTTGGATCATCTTCTACTAGTAAGATTTTTTTGTTTTCAGTTTCCATAATTTAAGATATTAAGTGTAGTTTTATAATAAAGGTGCTGCCTTTTCCTTTTTCGCTTTCCACGTATATTTCGGCATCGTGATCATCCAAGATGCGTTTTACGTAAGCAAGGCCAAGACCATGTCCTTTAACGTTATGAATATCGCCTGTGTGTACCCGATAAAATTTTTCGAATATTTTTTTCTGAACAGGTTTGCTCATCCCCATTCCCTGGTCACGGATTTTAAGGATAATACTATTTTTAACATTTTCAGAATAGATATCAATTTTTGGTTCTGTTTCTGAGTATTTTATTGCGTTGTCCAATATATTGACAACTACATTTTTCAAATGAGATTCGTTTGCAAGTACCGTAGATTTCAAGGCTCCGTAATGCGTTTGAATATAACCGCCCCTATCCTCAACGATCAGGCTTAAATGCGACATGGCATCTTCTACCAAGTCTTTCAAATTCACCCTCTCTTTGGGCAAATCAAGTTCGTTTTTTTCCAACTTTGAAATTCGAAGTACATTTTCCACTTGGGCGTGCATGCGCTTATTTTCATCGCGGATCATTCCCAGATATCTTTCCAAAAATTCCCGGTTGTCTTTTACTTTTGGGTTTTTCAGTGAGTCCAGTGCCAAATTAATAGTAGCAATGGGTGTTTTGAACTCATGGGTCATATTATTTATAAAATCACTTTTAATTTGTGAAATCTGTCTCTGCTTATATATTTGGGAAATGGCACTTGAATATGCCAGTATAATAACGGCAGTAAAGATTAAAGAAAGAATTGCCATACCCAAGATATTATTAAGAAGCAGTCTTTCCTTTTCCGAAAAATTCACATAAAGATTGTAGTCTGTTTTAATTTCCTGTTTCAGATCATCACTAACAAAAAGTGGTACTATATAGGTATTTTCAGGCTCGGGTTTAAAATTTTTGGAACGCACATTAGTTTCCAAATTATTGCTGAACACCGCAAATTGAAATTTAGACTTTAAACCTCTTTCATTCAATTCCTTCGAAATTAAATTATCTATTTCTTCTGCTGTTACCCGTTTATAAATAGGGGTCTTCGCCAAAATATTCCGAACAAAATTTTCAAACCTATTTCGCTCGTAATCCTTTAATCGGGAAAATGATTCTATATGGGTCTGGGTTTGCGATATACCATCTACCCCTCGCGAAATAGTGGTTTTGGTCTTTCTATTGGTTAGTTTTTTAAACTGAATGCTATCTATTTCATTAGCCAGCGGACTGGAAGACAGTTTATAGTCTTGTTCCAAGATTCCATCGGTAAAAATATAAGTTTCATTATTGGCATTATTTTGAATCTTGTAGGCTAATTCAGTAAAACTTGCATTGTCCGGCACTTTTATGCTATCTACGTAAGCACTATAAACTTCATAGTATTGTTCAACTTCCCGCATTTGAATCTCGCTTGAAACATTTAAGAGTACTTGGCGAACGTTGATGGTAAATTGCTCTTCTTTAGCCTGATAGGCATTTGAAATCCAATATCCCTGTACAAATACTATCCCCAATAATGAGAGGCTCATGAGTGCTATGAGCAAGACGAATAGCTTTTTGTTCATACCATCAAAAATAATATTTTAACATTTAGCCGAACGACCCTTTAACCAAATGTTAACAAAATGAAATCAATTATTTTAAAAGCGAATTCATGAAGAAATTGTGGAGCTCTTTCACCTTTATTTGGGTAGATTTTAAATCAATATTTTGAATGACGAAATCTGCCAATGTTTCTTTTTTTTCATCGCTCCATTGATTGCCCATTCTTTGCTCAATTTCCTGCTGAGTAATATTACCACGCAATAGAACTCTTTCTATACGAGCTTTTTTTGGGGCCGTAACTAAAATAACGGCATCGCAATTTTTATAGTTTCCATATTCAAATAAGATGGCAGCTTCTTTTATTACATAGAGAGTTTTTTGTGATGTTGCCCATTTTTTAAAATGCTTCGCCACTTTTGGGTGGATAATTTCATTAACGGCCTTCAAAAGTTCTTTGTCTTGGAATATTTTATCGGCAACAAATTTCCGGTTCAAAACTTTGTTTACATAAGCCTCCTCCCCCAACAAGGCAATGATTTCTTTGTGGACATTTTTAGAGGAGTTTACTATTTTATTTGCTTCATCATCGGCAATATAAATGGGCACGCCCAATTGTGCAAACATTTTTGCCACGGTTGTTTTACCGCTCCCTATTCCTCCTGTAAGACCAATAATTTTAGGCATATCATTTATAGTTGAAGAAAACAGAAAAAACTGTTGAATCTGATTAAGAAAATGTTTTATTTAAAAAGCAAAAAATCTACTTTTTTTGGGTCAAAATCAAAATTGGAAGCAGTTTTGGGCTTTTTTTCCAAAGTAGGTAGCATAAAATTTTCTTCCTTGTTTCTTTGTGAATAATCGCAAACAACCCTAAAATCATCTTTTGAAATTTTAGAGAAGTCCCTCACAGAAACATCAAATGAAACGGTAACGGTAGGTTGCACCAATTTAATATTCACGTCGGGCGGTAAATTCACCACCTCAACAGGCAAGCTCATTTGGGCTTGTGAGAATTCTGCAACCCCCAATTTTACATTTACTTTCTGTGGATCTATAGCAACAATTCCTTTACTGGGTCCTTCAATTTTAACTGTTTCAGTAATCTTGTGCTCTACATTTTTTAAAGTAATTAAGTTTGTTTCTATAAAAGTGATGTCCTTTAAACTTTCCGATGGTCCAGAAATGGTAACCGAATCGGGTATAATTTGAATGCTATCTGTAGCCTTAAAGCCATTTTTAAATGTAATATCCGTCTTGGCGATTACTTTTACCTTTTTTAAAATTATAGGGTCAAGATGGACAACCAATTGTTCAACGGAAAGATTTTTTATAGCCAAATTTCTATTAAAACTGGATGTTACCAACCGCATTAGTTCGCTTTTTGAAATGGTGAAGTCGTTGTTATCAGTTGAATAATATTTGCCTACCTGAATATTTAATGAAGGTTTTTTAAATTTGTAGAAGAGAATTTCGAATCCGTTGGCAGTAAGGTCAAAAGTTATTTTTCTGACATTGTTTTCTGAAAGTACAGCCGTTTTGGGAACATTTTCATAATTAACTTTGGCACTCATTGTTGACGTGAATTCTCTGCTGAATTTTGTCAACACCCAAAAAATCATGGCTATAAATAAAAAAAACAGGAAAAGTTTTATTTTCGAGCTTTTATAATTTTTCAGAAATCCTTTAGGCATATCTTTTTATTTGCGATCAATAAAATTACTTAAAAAATAAGAAGGGAAATTGCTTCTCCGGTTCTTTCTTCAGCACATTGATATAATAATTTGATTTCAAGAATCCCATTCCATACCCAAAAAATTGAACAAATAACGCAATAACCGATAGCAAGCCAATATAAATACTCTTATTTCTATAGCTCGAATCAACGAAAATCACCATTATATAAACCACAAGCGGAATCATTATAAATGGGCTTACCCATATTGAAAGCAAAATGGAACACAGAACAAAAAAAACAAATAAGGTAGGAAACCAAAATGTAATTTTTGCGGAATGAGGGTGCCATACGCTCAGGATAGGCCGAACCATTCCAAACTTTTTGACTTGCGTATAAAAGTTTTTCCAAGAAATACGACGCTTGTGATAAACAAAAGCATTGGGTATAAAAGCAGTTTGGAAGCCAGCCTCTAAAATACGGTGCGAAAGGTCAGGATCTTCTCCAGGATGTATTTTGGCAAAACCGCTCGTCTTTATAAATGCCTCTTTTGATATTCCCATATTAAAGCTACGAGGTTCAAAATTAGTTACGCTTTTTTTACTTCCACGTATCCCACCGGTTGTAAAAAAAGAGGTCATAGTATAATTGATTGCCTTTTGCAAAGCAGTAAAACTGGTATGTGCGGCATCTGCCCCTCCAAAGCAATTATAAAAATTTTTGGCAAGAAATTCATTTACGGTAGTCAAATAGTGTGGAGGCAACAAACAGTCTGAATCTAAAATGATAAAATAATTGCCTTTGGCCCGTTCCATCCCAAAATTTCTGGAAGCGCCGGGACCAGTGTTTTGTTTAAAATAATAGGATATAGAAAGTTTTTTTGAAAAATCATTTACTATAGATTCTGAAGTTTCTGTGGAGCCATCCTCTACAATAACAATCTCATATTCTTCGGAATAATTTAAGGAAACAAAACTTTCCAATAGCTCCTTAATCTCCTGCGGCCTGTTATAAACGGGAATTATAAAAGAATAGAAAAGCTTCATCGGCCAAAGTTAATCAAAAAAAAACCACCCGTTTAAAAACGGGTGGCATTTCATTAATTGGAGTGTATTTTAGTTCTTCAATACCTTGTAAGTACCTACTTGACCATTAACAGTAACTTTCATAATATAAGTTCCAGTGCTCAATTCTGACACGTTAACATCAGAAGTTGTAGCATTTACATTAGTCTCAAGAACTTTTTGTCCTAATAGGTTATATAAAGATACAGAATCGATATTCTCTACAGATCTCAAGGAAAGAGTTTGAGAAGTTGGGTTTGGATAGAAAGCAAATCCGTCTAAAGAATTTTCAGAAACACCAGCAGTACCACCGCAAGTTCCAGCGAATGTATAAACGCCTTCAAGAGTGCTATCTACTACAAAACCACCGCCAAGACCATCGTCATAAGCTTCGCCCAAGCCTACTAGACCAGCTGTGGAGTTTTCCCAGAAGGTGTTACTACCATCAGTTGGCTCCAAAGAAACACCTATCCAATATGTAGTAGGAAGTCCAACCGAAGAAGGAAGAAGAACATCGGTAATATCCAATTCCACGTCCCAAACATCAAATCCAAAATTATTTCCAACCACAGTTTGGGATGTAGGTACAATTCCAAGTTCGGAGGCTATTACAGCACCAGGAGAACCAACTGCATCATCATATATATATACATCTACTGCTGCTGCGTTCACACCAGAACCAGTTGCTCCAATAAATGCATTAAGGTTAATCATCTCAAGTGTGAAATCCTCATCGGCGTTTACTGTAACATCGTGTGCCACTATGCGTCCAAGATTCATGGTAAAACTTTTTCCGTTTTCGAAAGCATTACCGGGCCCTACAGTTTCACAAGGAGTTCCGCCGCCACCTAATGGGGTACAATCTCCAGAAAAAGTGTAAACACCTTCTAAAGTACTATCAATTACGTAACCCCCACCAAGTCCATCATCATAAGCTTCGCCAAATCCAATTAAACCAGCAGTTGAGTTTTCCCAAAAAGTATTGGAGCCATCGGTAGGCTCTAAAGAAACACCAATCCAATAAGTAGTGGGGACACCTGCCTGACCAGCTAACGCTACGTCTGCAATATCCAATGCTACGTCCCAAACATCAAATCCAAAATTGTTGCCAACTACAGTTTGTGATGTAGGCACCATTCCAAGCTGGGAGGTTATTACTGCACCAGGAGAACCGGCTGCATTCGCATATATATATACGTCTACCGCGGCAGCATTCACACCAGAACCAGTGGCACCAATAAAAGCGTTTAGGTTGATAGTTTGTAACATTAAATTCTCGTCAGCATTTACAGTAATATCATGTGCCACTATACGTCCAAGATTCATAGTAAAACTTTTTCCATTTTCAAAAGCATTACCCGGGCCTGAGAGATCACAGGGTGCCTGTACGGAAGGTGGAGTGTAGTCTGAATTAAAGTATGGGTCTGAAGAAACCCCCAAATCGGACAAGTTAGTTTCTTGTTGGCTAAATCCAATAGCACAAACAAATAGCGTAATCAATAAAGTAATTTTTTTCATGATTCTAAGTTTTTAGTTAAAGTGGAATAAAGCTATTGTAAAAAAAGGATATATCAAAACATTTACTTAAAAAACTAATATCTGATAATAATTTTCCCATAAACAAAAAGCCATCTCACATAATTAGCGAAATGGCTTAGTAATTCATAATTATAGATTATTATTTTTTAAGAACCTTATAAGTTCCGATCTGTCCGTTTACAGATACCTTCATAATGTAGGTACCGACACTTAAGGCAGAAACATCTACTTGAGAGGTCGTGGCCTCAACACGGGTGTCGATTACACGCTGGCCCAAAAGGTTATATATAGATACATAATCAATTGTATCTGCCGCCTTCAAGTTTATAGTATTAGTTGAAGGGTTAGGATAGAATGAGAATCCAACAATCGAATTTTCTGAAGTGCCAAGGTTGGTACCATCTATAACGATATCCGTAATCGAACCTGTGTTCAGCACAAACACATAATATGCTTGTCCAGCAACGGTATTGATGGAGGATGAAGTACCGGGCACGCATTGGTTTGTATTCTGCGGTACCAAAACTAGGTCGGTCTCAACCGAGCTTTCATCAGGCGCTGTATAGAAAGTGACCGAGCTAGCTCCACCGGGAGTAGTGATACTTGCTATGGCAGTACCATCCCCTTCGGGAACAAAATTATACCAAACTCCATTGGCTCCTGTTAGGTCGCATCCCGAAGGATTGCCATTTTCCGTAGTCGCCGCAGGCATTGCCACGGAAGGATCTGTATAAGGGAAACCTATTTCATCTACATCGATGGAATTAGCTATCATATCGTTTGGTGGTGGGGTAGGAAGACAGGACACATCCAATACAAAGTCTCCAGTAGCTCCATTAAAACCGTGCACTAAAACAAGGAAAGTAGTGTTGCCATTGGTCGGAAAGGTAACCTCAGACTGCAGACCGCACGAATCATCATTACCAGCTACACAGGTTAAAGGTGGCGCACCACAATCACCGGTATAAACGGATATTTTTGAATCATAAGCTGTTCCGGTGCACAACGAAAGTGTAATATTACCGGCAAGGCCACTATTGTCAGCCAGGCTATACCATACCCCGGGACTGTTTACAGTTGTTCCGCATTCGGGTGCAACGCCGCTATCTTCCGATGCATTTATTGTTGTTCCCGATACAGAATCGCCGCAGCTTACGGCTATGGCATTTGAACAAAGATCGTTAGCCGGAGGAGTTGCACAAATAACATCCATACTGAATGGACCAGTCGATGCTCCAAAACCCTCTACAGCAACATAATATGTTGAAGTACCATCAGATAAAAAACTAAGCTGTGACTGCAGGCCGCAGAAATCATCATTATTTGTAATTATGGCGCCACCACAGGAGTCATATACAGTTAAGACAGTATCAAAAGTTGCCCCTCCGCAAAGTGAAAGGGTAACCACTTCTACATCTCCAGTACCGGTATACTTAAACCACTCATCAGGGGAAGTATTAAATCCACCTTGATTTGTATTGTTTGATGTATCTCCTGTTACAGTATCACCACAAGCAAATTCCTTGGCAAATTCACAGGTATCGTTATCTGGAGGTATACAAATGGACATCGAAAATGCCAAAACCTGACCAGTATCTCCACCGGCAGCATCACATATTTTCAAATTCCAATCTCCCGTTATAGCCTCCCCATCAAAAGCTGCAGCAAAGCTACCCCCTTCAGGTGCAAAAGTTCCAGTATATGGTGGAGCACCAGCAGTAATATCAGCTCCTCCGTCCATAAATATAGTGTTTGTATAATTATCGCCAGAGCCTCCATTTCGGTTACTTAAAACCAGCTCGGTACCATTGGGCGAAACAAGTGAAATGATAAGATCACCGTCAAATGTATGGGTAAGGTCTATGGTAACATTTTCAATATTTGCATCGCCACCAATAGTTCCGGAATCACCAACTGTAACCGGTATTAAATTAGGCGCATTTACACAGTCGGCTGTAACGTTTCCTGCTCCATCAATATCAAATGGAACTGAGGTAGAGTCATAAGTAGTGCTTATACAGGTAACTCCACCGCCAGTAGATTCACATTGTCCGCTTACTGTAAAAATAGCAGATTGAAAACCAAATGAATTGACGGCCCAACCCCCGTTGGACACATCTACGGCCACTGGAAAGTCCGAGCCTGGCACCGTCGTGGTCTCGGCATAAGCGGGACCACCAACTATAGGACTGGGT
>JBBQQN010000055.1:0-22308 GCA_038215845.1 Flavobacteriales bacterium
CTTGCCCGGGAAAGTGCCACCCGTATTGCCGTCTCGTTACTGTCCAGCATTTTTGCTATTTCTGAAAATTCAAACTGTTCTACATCCCGTAATTGAAGGATGATTTTTTGTTGTTCGGGCAGAGTTTCCATTACTTTGAAAACCAATTCCACACCATCATTATTTTCAATATTTTTCTCAACATTTTCTGAAGTTGGATAATTGGAATGCACAATCTTCAAATTTGATGCCTGTTTGGACTTTAACCGATCCAGACAATAATTCTTTGTCATTGTAATGGCAAAGGCTTCAGGATTTCTATAGTTTTTGATATTTTGCTTTCCTTTCCATAATTTCAAAAAAACCTCCTGTACAGCATCTTCCGCCTCATCCTTGGAAATCAATATGCGCTTTGCCATTCTATAGAGCTTATCTTTGAAAGGCATTACTAATGCGGTGAATTCCTTTTTGTCCATCTTGGTTTGGTTGGTGGTCTATTGAAATGACGAATGGTGAAGATTTTTGTTACAAAGAAAATGCAACAGCATAATTAATAGCAAAAATATTTAAATGAAATGCCCCCAAACCGAAGATGATTGACTGGGGCATTCCATCTTCCGTTTTATCAAAATATTTTATACAGATGAAAAGTTACAGATTAATTTCGACTAAAAAACATATTTTTACCATTGCAATAATATCCCTAATTTACCTGTTTTAATACTATACCTAATAATCCTTCCTATGAAAAGAAAAATTTTCATTCCCCTTTTAGTTATTTCTGTCCTTTTTGTTTCGTGTTTTGAAGATCTGGACGATAACGTTCAAGTTGCTTCTACGCTTAATATTCAAAATTTTATTTATCGCGGTCTCAACTTTTTCTATCTCTACAAAGCCGATGCGCCAGAGCTTGCAAATGATGCCTTTGCCAATGATACGGAACGGAACAATTTCTTAAAAACCTTTGATTCTCCTGAAACTTTATTTGATTATCTAAAATCCCCACAGGATAGGTTCAGCAATCTTTACAGTGATTATACCTTAATTGAAAATGCACTCAATGGTATTAGCTTGAGCAATGGAATGGAGTTTGGCTTGGTTTTTTATCCAGATGAAAGCGGAAATGTTTTTGGATATGTGCGTTATGTGCTACCCAATACATCTGCATCGGATGCTGGCCTGCAGCGAGGTGTTTTATTTACCTCTGTAAATGGACAACAACTTAATGAAAATAACTATAATGATCTCTTAACCTTGGACAGCTATTCCATAGAACTTGCTACTTATGATGGAACAAGCTTTTCCCTTACTGGAGAAACTGCAATGCTAAGCAAAACCCAGTACAATGAAAATCCTGTATACTTGACCAAAACGCTGGACATTAATGGGCAAAAAGTAGGTTATATAATGTACAATGCTTTTACCCGCAGCTATGATTCTGATTTGAACAATGCTTTTTCACAATTTAAAGCAGAGGGTGTCAACAACCTTGTTTTGGACTTGAGGTATAATGGCGGTGGTGCAGTGGAAACAGCAACTGATCTGGCAAGCATGATTACAGGCCAATTCAATGGACAGATTTTTTATAAGGAATTCTGGAATGAAGACAGGCAAGCTGATTATGCCAATGATGGTGTTTTCGACAATACAATAAGTAATGGCAGTTCCACAAACAGCTTAAATTTAAGTAGTGTTTATATTCTTACATCTCGAAGAACGGCTTCGGCCAGTGAACTGGTGATAAATGGACTAAAGCCCTATATTGATGCAGTACAGGTGGGCGATACCACAACGGGTAAATTTCAGGCCTCATTTTTGTTATATGATGCGCCAGCTCCAGAATTTAGCCGAAGCAAAGCCAATCCCACTCATACCTACGCTATGTTGCCGTTGGTTTTCAAAACAGCCAATGCTGCGGGAACCACAGATTACACTAATGGATTGTTTCCTGAAATAGCTTTAAGGGAAAATTATTTCGACCTAGGCCAGTTGGGAGATCCTAACGAGCCTTTGCTTGCAGCGGCCCTCAATGAAATTTTCCCTGCTCCAAGATCACAAAAAAAATACTTCAAACCTTTAAAAGAAATTTCAGATAGCAACTCCAATTCGCCCTTATATGGAATTATGATAGGAAATTAATAAACAGTTGTCGGTTATCGGTAAAAAATAAATTCACGAGTAACAACAATTAGTTACTCGTGAATTTTTTTTAAAACTTCTGAATAGTAAATACCGATTCTTATTAAAGATTATTCATTAAAATAAATTCCTCCCGGAACAAGCCCTGTTTTGGTTTCGGTAATGTGCTGGTTGGTAGTTAGGTCGTAAACTATCAATTTTCCATTACTAGAAAAATCCCCTGGATCCGTAACATACAGTTTCCCATTATGAGCTTCCATGGCGTAGAAAAAACCATCAATAATATCAGTTCCCGGTAAGTTTATGGAGGAGGTAGCCGTTTTGTAAACCTTTCCATCCAAATTGTAATATAAGTTATTTCCATCAGCGGTTAATCCACTTGGATGTTGAACCACATCAAAGGAAATTGTTTCGCTTACTTGATCGGTTGATAAATCTATTTTTACCAAAGAGCCTGCAGTTTCGTTTCCTGTATAGTCGGGATTTCCGCCACATAAAACGTATAAAACATTATCGGCTATAACCATGGAATTTGGCGCATCACCAACAGTTATGGTTTTTTGAAGACTGTTACCGAAAATTACTGAAATAAGATTGTTCTGCCCATAACCGCCTTGGTGCGCTACATAAATATTACCATCATTAAAGACCATTTTTTCGGGACCAAAAGAAACTGGAATAGTTGCCGATACATTGTTATTTCTTAAATCTACTACAGCCACAAAATCATCACTGTTGTCATTTGGATCACCCCAATTCGTTACATACCCCTTATTACCTTTGTCCCCAATAAAATACCTGGGATTTTCCAGTCCATTTTTTATGGAATCAAGGCTTTTAAAAGTATATCGATTTACCACTTCAATTTTTTGGGAATTGTTTACCACTATATAAGCATTGTCATCCTGAAAGCCCATTGATTGAACAATGTTACCCAAATTAACTCCATTTACGGTTTTAAAGATATTTTGCTCTACGGTTGTAAAATCTTCTGAAACAAATGAAACTGTCCCACTTCCAGTTCCAAAAGGACCTTCATTGGTAATAAAGATTCCCTTTTCATAAGCTTCGGAGGGAACTTCAGTTGCAGGGGAATCATCTTCACTGCTGCAGGAAAAAAGGAATAAGACGGTGCAAGCTAGAAATAAGAGTTTTTTCATAATTTTCATTTTGAGATTAAATATTAAAGTTTAAAAATATTTCGAAGTTTTGGGAAGGCATTGGCCGGTACGCAACGTTTTCATAATATACGTTGAATACATTTTTTAACCGCCCCCCAAAAGTTATCATTGGTTGTGAAGGCAATGAATATTCAGCGCCCACATTAAATATTGTATACGCTTCAACCTTATAAATATTGTCTGTGGTTGTAAATGCTACCCCGTTATAAACAGTTTGCCCATAAATCAACAGCTGCTTAAAATTGTATTGTACGGTTCCTGTGGCTTTGTGAAAAGGAACATAAATAAGCTGTTTTTCCTTTTCCAAATCCTCTGCTTTGGTGTACGAATAATTTCCGTTAAAGCTTAAAATTTGTTCATTTTTGAATTTAACCGAATAATCAATACTTACCTCCGCTCCATAATTGCGCGTTTTATTAAAATTCACAGGTTGCCAAATACCGCCGTTTCCGGGAATCCATTTTATTAAATGCTTTGAAGAAATATAATAGCCAGCAACGTCAACTTTTAGGTTTTTGAAATGCAGTTCCTGCCCAAACTCTGCCTGATAGGAAGTTTCCGGCTGCAAATCAACATTTCCGCCAGCGTACCAATACAAATCATTAAACGTTGGGACTCGGTAATTTTTTGAACCATTTATGCGAAGCGCATAGTTTTTTGAAACAGTATATTTCGCATCTGCAGAAAAAAGCCATGGATTGTCAAAATCATTTAAAAATTCCTTCCGAATATTTAGACCATAATTGAAGTCCTCAGAAAGTTTATGGTTTATTAAAAGAACCGCAGCCAAGGTTTTTCGGGAATTTTCTCCCACATTGTCTCCTTCGGCAACCACATACGTGTATTCCAACTTTCCGTTAATTCGAAATTTTTTGTTCAACAAAACTTCCGATTGAAGCGCACCAATAAAGGTGTTTGCTTTTCCTTCATCAAAAAAAGGTTTTTCCGTATCTGGATAATATTGGTACTGTTCAAAAAGATGCGCTGCACTCGCCGTTGTATTAAAAATACCCGTGGTTTGTCGCAATTGCCAAAGGTTTCGGGTTGCTACATCTTTATAGCCATCTTTTCCCAAAGTGTTTAAACTACCGGAAAAATTTCGATCGTTGTATGTGTATTCAGAATTCCAAGTAGCCACGCCGTTTGAAAGCTTTCGGGCCTCGTTTACATGGGCACTGAATCGTAAAAATTGGCCGTGTTCGTTATTCTTATTTTTCCCCACATAATCATAATTGTTTTCCGAACTGATAAAATCCGTTCCCACATTTAAATAATGATCACCCCAAGTTTTCGTAGCACTGAAATTTCCGCCCACCGTTTCAAAACTTCCATATCGAAGTCCGATTTTAGAAGTGTCAATTTTTTCAAAAGAATAGGTGTTGTTCAAATGAACACTTCCACCCACGGCTCCGCTTCCGTACTGAACGCCTCCGCCCCCACTTCGTATTGAAATTTCATCATACCCTAAAGGTGAAATAGTATTGAAATCCGTTTGCCCCGTAAAAACAGAATTGATATTTATTCCATTCCAAATAACCGCCGTTTGCGCAGCATTCGTACCTCGGAAAGAAGGCGAGGAAACCATTCCGAATCCATTTTCCTTAAAATATATTGAAGAATTGTAGCGAAGTGTTTCGGTCAAGGAAGTAGCATTTCTACTGACTATCGAGTCGGTCAGTTTTTCAAGCTTAAAACCTTTTGAGAAATGCAGGAGTTTAGCATCCGTCAACTGCACTTCCGGCAATTGCTGAATACTATCCAATTGCGCAGACGCAGAAGCGGTGCACAGGAAAATAATCCAAAGAATATGGTAACAGTTCAGTTTCATAATTCAACCTTTATCCCGAAAGTTTGATAATTTTAAATTAGAAATCTGGCAGGTCTCCTGGCTTGTCTCTTGTGCCACCTTCCCATCAAGAATGACAGTGGTTTTGAAGAATGCACTTCCGAAAATATTTCGGAACGACTTACAGTTGCGGGAACAGCTTCGGTTTTAAACCGAATTCCCTTTTAAGAGCGTTTTCAGTCCCGACCCTTCGGGATGAAAACCACTCACCAAAATTCATTGCAAAAATAGGTTTTAAATAATAGTTCACCCAAACAAAACCACTATTTTTGAAAATGCAAAAAATTCTTTACACCTTCTGCTTTCTCTTAGTTTTAGCTTCCTGCAAAAACAATAATCCCAATAAACCTGAAGAAACTGCTAGTATTGAAAAAGAAGCGTTGGAAATAAATTATGCAAAAGGATTCGAAATAAAAGCCTTTGATGGCTACAAAACCATCACACTAAAAAATCCGTGGCCGGGAACCGAAAAAACATTTAAATATGCATTGGTGGAAAAAGGAAAATCTTTGCCAAACGCCGAAAATTATGATGCCATTGTTGAAATGCCGATAAAAAGAATTGTAGTTACTTCAACCACTCACATTCCCTCTTTGGAAATGTTGGGCGTTTCCGATGCCTTGGTAGGCTTTCCCAGCCTCGATTTTATTTCTTCGGAAAAAACGCGGAAACGGATTTCTGAAGGGAAAATTACCGAACTCGGTAGAAACGAAGATATAAATACCGAAATACTTATAGATTTAGCGCCCGATGCCGTGATTGGTTTTGCTGTGGACGGAAATAATTCAACCTTTGCTACCATTGAAAAAACTGGAATTCCGGTGCTTTATAATTCAGATTGGACAGAAACCTCCCCTTTGGGAAAAGCCGAATGGATTAAGTTTTTCGGAGTGCTTTTCAACAAGGAAAAAGAAGCTGACAGTATTTTCAATAATATTGAAACAGCATATCTTTCGGCTAAAAAAATTGCTGCCGAAGCTAAAGAAACCCCCACTGTTATTGCCGGCGCAATGTATAAAGATGTTTGGTACATGCCGCAGGGCGACAGTTGGGGCGCACAGTTTATAACTGATGCCAATGGAGATTATCTTTGGAAAGATTCAAAAGGCACGGGAAGCCTGTCCTTAAACATGGAATCAGTTTTGGAAAAAGGGCACAATGCTGATGTTTGGATTGGTCCAGGACAATTTACAAGTTTGGATGAAATTAAAAATGCAAGCCAAGTATATACACAATTTAAAGCTTTTAAAACTGGGGAAGTCTATTCGTACAGTATGAAAAAAGGAGAAACAGGAGGTTTACTGTATTATGAATTGGCACCAAACAGGCCGGATTTGGTTTTAAAGGATATCATAAAAATGTTACATCCTGAACTTTTAATGGCGCATGATTTTTATTTTTTCGAAAAGCTTCAATAATGCAGACCGCACAAACATATCGAATGCATTTTGTAGTACTTTTTTTTGTACTGCTCCTTGCTTTTTTAGTGAATTTAAGCATCGGCTCCGTCACTATTCCTTTGGGTGAAATTGTTTCGGTTTTTTTGGGAAATGGCGCCTCTAAAGAAACATGGCATTATATTTTATTGGATTATCGCCTTCCCAAAGCCATTACTGCTATGCTTGCTGGCGGTGGATTGGCTATTTCTGGATTATTAATGCAAACTTTATTTAGAAATCCTTTGGCGGGACCTTTTGTTTTGGGCCTTAGCAGTGGGGCCAGTTTGGGAGTTGCCATTTTAATTTTGGGCGCAAGCGCTTTTGGAGGGTTTTTCGGAAGTATGCTGTTAAGCCAATGGAGTTTGGTTATTGCTTCCGCCTTGGGAAGTTTTTTGGTCCTTTTGGCAGTCTTGGCCATTACTTTCAGAATAAAGGATACTATGGCAATTTTAATCATTGGGTTAATGTTTGGAAGCGTAACCGCAGCGGTAGTCGCGGTACTATCATATTTTAGTAATGCCGAACAACTTCAACAATATATTTTCTGGTCTTTTGGAAGTTTGGGAAACCAATCGTGGCAAGGTGTTTTAATTCTTGGTAGTTGCTTTTTGGTGGGTTTACTTTTGAGTATTTTCAGCAGTAAATCTTTGAATGCTTTGCTCTTAGGTGAAAATTATGCGAAAAGCATGGGACTTCACATTAAAAAAACAACCTTCATAATTATATTGGCAACGAGTATTCTAGCCGGGAGTATTACGGCCTTTGTGGGTCCAATTGCTTTTGTGGGACTTGCGGTTCCGCATTTGGTTCGGCAATTTTACAAAACCTCCAACCATATAATTCTGTTGCCTGCGGTTTTGCTTTGCGGTAGTTTATTGATGCTAATTTGCGACACGGTGGCCCAATTACCTTTTAGTGAGTTTACATTGCCAATAAACGCAATCACATCTTTGATAGGTGCTCCAGTGGTAATTTGGTTATTGGTCCGAAAACGAAAACTCTTCTTTTAATGAATTCTGAAAAAGAACATATCATCTTGGAAGCTCGGAACCTAACAATTGGTTATTCGAACAAAAAAAGTGATTCAGTAATTGCTGAAGATATTAATTTTTCTATTGCGAAAGGAGAATTGGTGGGCCTCGTAGGTGCAAATGGCATCGGGAAATCCACACTTTTGCGAACCTTGACTGGAATGCAAAATATTTTGAAAGGAAACGTTTTTGTGAAAGGAAACGATTTGAAGGAATATTCGTCCTTTAAGCTCGCGACACATTTGAGCGTGGTTTTAACGGAAGCGCCCGCTTCTAAAAATCTTTCGGTTATTGAAATGATTTCCTTGGGAAGACAACCCTATACCAATTGGCTCGGCGCCCTTTCCGAAAAAGATAAAAAAGCGGTGAATTTTGCAATGGAATCTACGGAAACAAAGGCCCTCGCCCACCGAAAATGTTTTGAGCTCAGTGACGGACAGTTGCAACGCGTAGCAATAGCAAGGGCGTTGGCACAGGATACACCGCTAATAATTCTCGATGAGCCCACAACCCATCTCGATATATATCACCGGGCATATATTTTGAAACTTCTAAAAAATCTTGCTTTGGAAACCGGAAAAACCATCTTCTTTTCTACCCACGAAATTGATTTGGCAATTCAACTTACGGATAAAATGCTTGTGATGACAGGAAAGGAAATTTATTTTGATGAACCTTGCAAGTTGATTGAAACGGGAAGATTTGATGCGCTTTTTCCGAAAGAGACCATTCATTTTGACTCAAAGACCGGCAGGTTTACAATAAAGAATTAATTACATTTAATTAAATATCGATACAATGAGCGAAACCTTTCTTTTTCTATTACTCGCAGCCATTTGCCTTTTAATTGGAGCATTTGTGGGCAATCTTATTGCACGATTAAAAAACAAAACCGAAACCAGCAAACTGGAAGAGCGACTCCAAAATATGCTTCTGCAGGAAGAAAAACTAAATGAACGCAACAGCATTTTAGAAAGTGAAAAAGAAAAAATACGGGCGGAAAGAGAACAAGCAAATATTCAGCTTTCCCGACAAAGTGCTGAATACGATTCTTTAGCAGCGGAACTTCAAAAGGAAAAAGAACACTTCAAAAATTTCGAAAAGGATTTTAACGATAAATTTGAAAACCTTGCCAATAAAATCCTTTTTGAAAACTCAAGCAAGTTTACCGTTCAAAATAAAGAAAACCTCGCCACAATTTTAAACCCTTTACAGGAGAAAATAAAGAATTTTGAAAAACGCGTGGAAGACACCCATAAAGAAAGTATTGTTGGTCACGCGGCACTTCGCCAACAAATTATCGGATTAAAGGAACTCAATGAGCAGATGAGCAAAGAGGCCACAAACCTCACAAAAGCTTTGAAAGGCGATAGCAAAATTCAGGGAAATTGGGGCGAATTGGTTTTGGAACGCGTGTTGGAAAAAAGTGGGCTGGAAAAGGATAGAGAATATTTTGTTCAAAATAGTTTTACAACCGAGGAAGGCCGAAGAGTGCTCCCCGATGTTGTGCTCCACCTTCCCGACCAAAAAAAAATGATCATCGATTCAAAGGTGTCCTTGGTTGCTTATGAGCGATTTGTAAACGAGGAAGACGAAGACCAAAGATTGCGATTTTTAAAGGAGCACGTTTCCTCATTAAAAAAGCACATTGAACAATTGGGAGCTAAAAATTACCATTCTTTATATGAAATTGAAAGCCCGGATTTTGTGTTGCTTTTTGTTCCCATTGAACCCGCCTTTGCCGTAGCAATAAATCACGATAACAATCTTTATAATTGGGCTTTTGAAAAAAACATAGTTATTGTAACTCCTTCTACCTTATTGGCAACTTTGCGTACCGTGGACAGTATGTGGACCAATGAAAAACAACAACAGAATGCCGTTGAAATAGCTACGCAAGCAGGCAGGCTTTACGATTCATTTGTTAACCTTACCAATGATCTATTAAAAGTGGGCAGCCAACTAAATACAGTAAAGGGAAGTTATGATGGAGCGATGAAAAAGCTCACTGGGCAAGGAAATCTTGTAACCCGAGTGGAAAAATTAAAAAAACTCGGCGCCAAAACCAATAAACATATTGAGGAAAAATTATTGAAACGTGCTGATAATGAGTCTGAATAAAATATTTTAGCTTTTTCTTCAACTCAGAGCCATACTCTTTATAAGATTATGGCATTTTTTTCTCTCCTGTAAAATTCTATATTTGCCTTCCATTATTAAGAATCTAACCCCAAATTATGAAATCAAAACTACTCCTTATTACCATTTTCCTAATTAGCTTTTCAGCAATTTCCCAAACAGACTTTGAGTCTGGATTCCTCATACAAAACAATGGCAACAAAGTAGAGTGTTTGATCAAAAATGAAGATTGGATTGGAAGTCCAAAAAACTTTGAATACAAGCTTGAGGAAAATGGGGAGGTAAAAGTGGGCGATATATCAAATATAAAGGAATTTGGCGCTGGAGAATCTTTCAAATATATTCGTACTACGGTTGCTGTGGACCAATCTACTGATGTGGTTAACAACCTTACTGATGATCGCAATCCCGAAATGAAGGAAGAAATTCTTTTTTTAAAAACCTTGGTTGAGGGAAAAGCTTCACTTTATTTTTCCGACAGGCAAAACATTAAGCGCTATTTTTATAAATTGGATGATGGAGATATAGAGCAGCTTATTTATAAAAGATATATGGTTACCCCATCAAAAATGGGCAAAAACGAACGATATAAGCAACAGCTCGCCCTTAATTTAACGTGTAGTAGTTTAAAGAAAACCAATTTTGAGAAACTTGAATACAAGAAGTCATATTTAGTAAAACTTATAAAAGATTACAATAAATGCCAAAATTCCCAATCGGTACAATATAACAAAAAGGAAAAAGAACATTGGTTTAATCTGAGTGTTCGACCTGGCGTTAGTTTTTCCTCCCTTCAACTTTCAAATCCTTATGGGGACGAGGATGTTGATTTTGGACAAAACACAGGTTTAAGACTGGGTGTAGAAATGGAATTTTTACTCCCCTTCAATAATGATAAATGGGCATTTATAATAGAGCCCACCTATAGAACTTATTCAGCTGAAAAAGAAATTCAATACGTGGACTTTTTGACAATAAAAAAATTCACCAATATAGAGGTAACCCATACTTCCATTGCATTTCCTATTGGATTACGCCACTATTTTTTCCTTAATGACCAATCAAAAATATTTATCAATGGAGGCATTGTGGTAGATGCAGTTTTAAAGCAGGAAGTGAATTCCACCAATGAAAATAAGTTTGATTACAATAAAACCAACGAAAGTGATCTGGAAGGAAATGCTGAACTTGGCTTTAGCTTTGGTCTGGGTTACAAGTTCCAAAACAAATTTTCATTAGAGGCCAATGTTTCGCCCTCACGTCAAATTTTTGAGTACAATCTTATAAGTTCTTCCTATACCTCCTTTTCACTTATATTAGGATATTCACTTTTTTAAGAGAATTAATTTTCCGTACATTTAATAAATGAAAAAAGTCCTCTTTATTATTCTTGGGAGTCTATTAGCACTTTATCTGCTATATTTTGCTTTTGTATACTTTGTACCCTATAGCGAGGGCACACGTGCAGGAGAACTGATTAAATTCAGTCATCGTGGGGTTATTATCAAAACATGGGAAGGCGAGATAAGCCAAGGTATAAGTGGGGCGCAGATATTTACCTTTTCAGTGCTAGACAAAGATGAAGAAGTAATCGAAAAATTAAAGCAATACCAAGGAAGCTATGTAAAAGTAACCTATATTGAACGGTATGCTAGTTTTGCAATCTGGGGAGATACTAAATATTTTATTACAAACGTAGAGGAAGAAAATTCACCTCATTTTAATAGGAAATAAACGAAAAGGAAAGCTTCCTCTTAAATCTATTTCTTTGCAATTTTAAGTGTGGCCTGTAGGTTTTTAGAGCTAACCTGTACAAAATACATCCCACTGTTCATTCTGCTCATATCAATCTGAGTGTAGTTTCCGGTACCTTTCCCTTCTGCTACCAATGATCCCAATACATTAAAAATTTTATATTCATCTAAATCATAGAGCGAAAATAAAGTAAGATCGTTTTTGACAGGATTGGGATAAAAACTAAGGTTCTTTAAAAATTTATCCTCGACACTCAGTTTTTGAACTACAGTGACTGTTCCCTTCATGGTTGGGTTTAAATAATTTTGATATTCATTGGTTCCTGGCTGGGTGAAAACATGCGAAAATTTATTGGGACCATTAATAACTTCGCTATCAAACATTTCCTTACTTTCCGGCAGACTGGTAACACTTTTTGAAGAAACGTCTGCCCAGATCCACCTTACCGTATCCCCCACCTCAATAGTTGGGCTTGCCACGGAAGGATTAACACCTGTATCCCATTTAATTTGCACCACATTTTGGGCAGAAATGGTGTTAATTAGAAAAAAAAATATCAAAAAAGTAATTTTATTCATAAAAAGGAAGGGTTTTGTAGGTCAATTATTAAATTTACGAAAAATATAATACAACTCAATTATACTTTACTTACTTAAATACATTTTTCTTCGTGCATATAAATCATAAAAAGCATCATCCTTTAAGCTTTCGATAAAGAGAATGCTCTCGCCGGTACTCTTCATTTCGGGGCCCAATTGCTTATTCACATTCGGGAATTTATTAAAACTAAATACCGGTTGTTTGATTGCAAAACCTTCCAATTTGGGGTTAAATGTGAAATCTGTAACCTTATTTTGTCCAATCATAACCTTTGTAGCGTAGTTTACATACGGTTCGCCATAAGCTTTAGCAATAAACGGTACTGTCCGCGATGCTCTAGGATTGGCTTCAATAATATAAACCATATCGTCTTTTATGGCAAACTGGATATTTATAAGCCCAACCGTTTTAAGAGCTCTTGCAATTTTTAACGTATGATCTTTAATCTGCTGCATCACAAACTCCCCTAAATTAAAGGGCGGCAACGTAGCGTTTGAATCTCCCGAATGTATTCCGCAAGGTTCAATGTGTTCCATAATACCAATGATGTAAATATTTTCGCCATCGCAAATGGCATCCGCTTCAGCTTCAATAGCTCCGTCGAGATAATGGTCCAGCAATAATTTATTATTCGGAATTTTTCTAAGAAGATCCACAACATGCTCCTCCAGTTCCTTTTTATTTATAACAATCTTCATTCCTTGCCCTCCCAAAACATAAGATGGACGAATCAACAAAGGAAAATCTAATATGTCTGCCAGCGCCAGCGCTTCATCGGTGGTTTCGGCAACACCAAATTCAGGATAAGGGATATTGTTTTCTTTGAGCAGCGTAGAAAAACTTCCCCGATCTTCCGCAAGATCCAAAGATTGGTATGTAGTACCCATAATCTTTATCCCGTACCTGTCCAGCTTTTCAGCTAGTTTCAGAGCAGTTTGGCCTCCAAGTTGTACAATAACACCTTCGGGTTTTTCATGACGTATAATGTCGTAAATATGTTCCCAGAAAACCGGTTCAAAATAGAGCTTGTCCGCAACATCAAAATCCGTGGAAACAGTTTCCGGGTTACAATTTATCATTATGGTTTCGTAACCGCATTCGGCAGCGGCAAGAACTCCGTGAACACAGCAATAATCAAATTCAATGCCCTGCCCTATTCGGTTTGGACCGGAACCCAGAACGATAATTTTCTTTTTGTCAGTAACAATGCTATCGTTCTCGGCATAAGGCTTTTCGCCTTCAAGCTGCATTTCATTTTCAAAAGTAGAATAATAATAAGGAGTCTCGGCCTTAAATTCGGCAGCACAGGTGTCTACCAATTTATAAACTCGCTGAATGTTCAATTCGTCACGCTTGTTGTAAACTTGGCTTTCCAAACATTTCAACATATGGGCAATCTGTCTGTCTCCATAACCTTTTTGTTTAGCTTCCAGCAACAATTCCCTCGGAAGTGTTTCCAAAGTATATTTTGAAATTTCCTTCTCGAGCAAATACAATTCCTCATATTGTTTAAGGAACCACATATCAATCCTTGTGATTTCGTGTATTCTACTTAAAGGAATTCCAATCTGTATGGCATCATAAATTACGAAAACCCTGTCCCAACTGGCATTTTTAAGCTTGTCGAGAATTTGCTCGTAATTGGTATAACTTTTTCCATCAGCGCCTATTCCGTTTCTTTTAATTTCAAGGGATTGTGTGGCTTTGTGAAGCGCTTCCTGAAAAGAACGCCCAATGCCCATTACTTCCCCCACCGATTTCATTTGAAGACCTAAAGTTCGGTCTGAGCCTTCAAACTTATCAAAATTCCAACGTGGAATTTTCACGATTACATAATCCAAAGTCGGTTCAAATAAAGCGGAAGTAGACTTTGTTATTTGATTTTTCAATTCATCAAGTCTGTATCCGATAGCCAATTTAGTGGCAATTTTTGCAATTGGATAGCCCGTTGCTTTTGAAGCCAAAGCAGAGGAACGCGAAACACGCGGGTTTATTTCGATAGCAATAATTTCTTCATTTTCATCTGGGCTTACCGCAAACTGTACATTACAACCGCCTGCAAAGTCCCCGATACTACGCATCATATGGATTGCCATATCGCGCATTTTTTGGAAGGTGCGGTCATTAAGCGTCATAGCTGGTGCTACAGTAATGGAATCTCCCGTGTGGATGCCCATGGGATCCATATTTTCAATGGTACAGATAATAACCACGTTATCATTGTTGTCTCGAAGCAATTCAAGTTCGTACTCCTTCCAGCCCATCATTGCCTTATCTATCATCACTTCGTGGATTGGAGAAATTTCCAGTCCGTGGGAAAGAAGTTCATCAAAATCCTCTTCTTTGTAAACAATAGAAGCGCCGGCACCTCCCAAAGTATAGGAAGCCCTAATTACCAAGGGAAAGCCAAATTCCTGTGCTATTTCCTTTCCTTGCAGATAAGAATTTGCAGTAGCTTGTGGCGCCATTGGCACGCCAATCTTTTCCATCAGTTCCCTAAACTTTTCTCGGTCTTCGGTAATATTTATGGCATCGATATCTACCCCGATTAATTTTACGCCAAAATCTTTCCAAATTCCCTTTTCGTCAGCTTCAATACACAAATTAAGGGCTGTTTGTCCGCCCATTGTAGGTAGAACTGCATCAATCTGCGGGTGCTCTTTTAATATTTGAACGAGTGATTTTGTAGTAAGCGGCAACAAATAAATATGATCGGCCATAGATGGGTCGGTCATGATGGTTGCCGGATTGCTGTTTATCAAAATGGTTTCAATACCATCCTCGCGCAAAGAACGGAGCGCTTGGGAACCGGAATAGTCAAACTCACATGCTTGGCCAATAACAATAGGCCCAGAGCCAATAATTAGAACTGATTTAATTGAAGGATTTTTAGGCATTTTTAGTTACTTTTTCTAAGGGTAAAATTACGACGCTACAGGGTATAAAAAAAAGGTGTTGCTTAGGAAACAACACCTTTTATATATAATTTATCAACATTACTTTTTGTGACGGGATTCCGTTGACACAGATAGTTTTCTTCTGCCTTTCGCTCTGCGGGCAGCTAGCACTTTTCTTCCGCTTACAGAAGCCATACGCTCTCTAAAACCATGTTTGTTTCTTCTTTTTCTTTTTGATGGCTGAAATGTTCTTTTGCTCATTATAGTATTCTTTAACTTCTGTACTTTCTCTGTTCAAGACCCTTAAGGTACTACCTCAAAAGTCGGGTGCAAAAATACAACAAGTTTTTACTTAGACAAACCTTTTTTGAAAAAAAATCAGCAAACTTTGTTCTTCTTAATTTACTTTGAAATTTTCCTTTAAAATTTTGAAGGCTCACAAAAGATTCAATACAAATAATTAGCCCACAAAATTACAAAAACTTCCAAAACGGATTTAGTTTTTATACCTTTGCAGGCCAATTTAAAAACTACAAATGTTCAATAAAAATATAAAATTTGTTTTGGCCGCATTGGTTCTTGCTGTTGCTGTTTGGCAATTCACCGAAACCAACATAGGCAATGGTATTATGCTTATTTTGCTCTCCCTGATTTTCGTTTTCCTTTATTTTAAAAATGAAATGATCTTGATGGCATTCCTGCGGCTTCGGAAACAGGATTTTCCTGGCGCCAAAAAATGGCTCGATAAAATTCGTAATCCGGAAACAGCATTGGTTACCAAACAACTAGGGTACTATAACTACCTAAACGGTCTGATGATTTCGCAAACCAATATGAACGAAGCCGAAAAATATTTCAAGAAAGCCGAAAAACTTGGTCTGAATATGACTGCGGACATGGCCATGACCAAACTGAACCTAGCTGGCATCGCCATGACAAAAAACCGCAAACGTGAAGCCGAACAATTGTTGATTGAGGCGAAAAAACTTGATAAACACAATATGCTGGATGAACAGATAAAAATGATGAAGCAGCAAATGAAAAAAATGGGTCAGCCCAAACAACAATTTGGTCGAGGCGGCCGTGGCGGCAGGCAATTTTAGAAAATTTTTTCCGCATTGTAATTTTAATTGCATTTCAACGAGTATAAATCACCCTCATCGAATAATTAAGTTTAAAGGTTAAATCTCTATTACATTTACCCCAAAGCTAAGGCTTATGGGTAGAAAACTACTTTATCTCACTTTATTGGTTTCCTTTTTTGCACAATCACAGACCATTGAGCCTAAATCCTTATTCTCCGATGTTATTGGCAGAAACATTAAAACCTATACCCATAAATCTCAACAGGCTTATATTGATGAGGATTATGAAAGAGCCGGATTTTTATTTGATTCACTTATCAATAATGTAATCAATGGAAGCTATCTTGATAATTTCAAAGTAAAAAAACTTTCCGGAAAAAAAGCTGAACTCTACGATTTTGAAAAGCCAGTCTTTTTAATGACATATGCTTCGTGGTGCACTCCAGGAATTGGGGAAATACCCGCACTCAATAAAATTGTTGAAAAATATCATAATGAAATAGATTTTGTAATCTTATTTTGGGATTCAAAAAATGAAGTAAAAAAATCAGTACGGGACTATTCCAGTAAAATAACCATACTTTACGTGGACGAGAAGGATAATAGACACGACCATGTTATAGAAACCATGAAGCACAGTCTTGGTTTTCCCACTTCTTTTTTCATAGACGAAAATAAAAAAATAGTAGATGTGAGACGCTCTGTGCTACATCCCTACAACGAAAAATACACTGTTTCCTTTGACATGAACTACGCATACTTTAAAAATGGAATATCGTTGCTTAAAAACCTGGGCGCGGATAATTCAGATGTAAGTTATGCAAAAGAAAAGCCGTAAACAGATTCTTCGTTTACGGCCTTAATAATTTTCTGATAAATTTTTTCTTATTGATAATATCCTTTTTCGGGAATTTCCACCAAATATTCCTTACCAGTGGAATTTTTCAAAAAGGTATCCCGAAGCCATGGATTGTGGAGTTTCAAAATCTTGTAGTTGATTCCATAGGGTTTTACCCATGCCGCCCAATCTTCAACTGGGGTGTTCACTTTCACTGTGTATGTTGGAATATTTTTATATAAATCCTGTTCCCTAAAATTGAAACCATATTTTTTAGGATTATTCATTATTTCCTTTAAAGCCAAAATCCGGAAGACGTAGCGGCTAGTTTCATCATTTAAGAGTAGATCGTAATAATTGGTTTCTTTTTGCCTATCAATTTGTTTATTCATTCCGGCCACGCCTGCATTATAAGCGGCGGCGGCCATTGTCCAGCTTCCAAATTTACTTTTGGCGTTTTTAAGGTATGCTGCGGCTACCATCGTAGCCTTGTCAAGATTATAACGTTCATCTACATAATCGTTTATTTCTAAACCATATTCCAGACCGGTACCTTTCATAAAGTGCCAAATGCCCGATGCTCCGGCCGGAGAACTAGTATATTCCAAGCCGCTTTCGGCAACAGCGAGGTATTTAAAATCATCGGGAAGGCCGTATTTTTTAAGTAAAGGCTCTATCTGTGGAAAATATCTGTTTGCTCTTTTAAATAGCAACAGCCCATTTGACTGCCAATAGGTGTTTACCAATAATTCCCTGTCCATTCTTTCGCGAATATCAGGGTTTTGCAATGGCACCGATTCCCCCGCAAAATCCATTTTTTCAGGAAGTGGCAAAGCATACACATTGTAATCATTTATAATCCTTTGCTCCAGGTTTTCATCGGAAGGCGCATCCTGCACAGCATTTATGCTTATAGCCGAAACTATAAAAACTCCCACTCCCAAACCTACTTTTCCTATCGTATTCATAACTCAAAATTTTCAATAAAGATAAATAATAAACCCCTTTCAGTAAAATTAACCAATGCCAAATTATTCCTCAATCAGTTGGAGCAGTTTCTCTGAAATTTCCTTTCCTTTTGTAATTATCATTATATGTGTCCCATTATGGATAACCGAACAGTCCTTAATATATTTTATGGGAAAAACGGGATCTTTATCGCCATGAATATGCTTTACTCCTGTTACTTCCTTGGTTCGGCTCCAACTCACCATTTTTTCAATGGCCCAATCTAGGTACTGCTTATCCCTTACGTGAAGATATTCTTGGTAAATAGCCAATCTTTTCTTTGTTTTCGGGCCAATTGCAAATTTAGTTAAGTCCGGGGCGCTCAATACCAAACCGGTTGGAATAAGCTTGTAAGCTTTGGTAAAGCTTGCCAGTTTCATACGATTGGGAAGTTCATCTCTAGTTTTCACACTGGATATAATTACAAGCTTCTTCAATTTCAAATATGAGTTCATCTCCTGTACCACTACTCCTCCAAAGGAAACACCCAGCAAAATTGCATTGGGCTCTTTTACCCGCTCTGCCATCCGCTTGGCATAATCCATCAAACCTTCTTCTTTCTCGGGGATAAGCCATTTTAGAATATGAATTTCGTATTTTTCGCTTGGGAGATTAATATTCCTGAAAATTTCTCCGCCCGCGGCCAATCCTGGAACAAAATATATGTGAGTTTTCTTAAGGTTCATAAGTCTTTTGTTCAGAAAATGGTGTAGCCCAAAGATTATTCGTAAATTTACTGGACAAATATATATTTATAATCCCGTACAGAGGAATTTCACCAAACTTGATTGTTCCAATATACAAAATACCGCTCTTTTTTATTTTTGAATCAAAGTTAAAAATGTTTCAACTATAATAAGTGGTGATTAAAATATCAATTTTACTGGTATAAACGTGAATATATTATTAAAATACAGTCTTCAGAATTTTATTTTGAATAATAACAGAACGAAATTAATTTTCAGGATAGACAACTACCCTTCCAAAACAATCTATTTAAAACCAATCCTTTGGACTCCTTCCCAAGGCAGTTATTTTATTAAAGGATTTATAAAACCCAATAAAAATTAAAACAACTCCCAAATGATTGAAGATGTAGAAATTACCGACAACGAATTTTTAAGACAGTTTGAACTGGAAATTGGCGAAAATATGGCGCGTATTGAATATGCGCTACAAGACCGGAAAATTTTCCTTACTAAGTACGAAATGCCCGACGATCTGGAAGAGCAAGGATTTAGGGATATTTTTATTAAGGCTGTTTTTGAAGAAGTAAAAAACCGAGGCATCAGTCTAGTACCCACCAGCCCAGAAATTGCAGGTTTTATGCGGAAAAATCGTAGAAAATATAAAGAATTGCTTCCCGTAGGAATTAATATTTAGAAGGACTATTGTAATACAGGGGCCGCAATTTCAAATCTAACCAATCCATCGTCACCTATTTCAGAGAGGGTAATTTGCTGCAACGTATTTACCAATTCAGGATTCCAGGGAGTTTTTACCTTCACATAATTTTCAGTAAACCCGTGAATATAGCCTTCTTTGTTTTCCCCTTCAAAAAGAACCGTTCTTTCAGAACCCAACTGGCTTTCATAAAAAGCTCTGCGCTTTTTCACTGAAAGACCCCGCAGCATTTTGCTTCGTTTGTTTCTAACTTTCTTGGACACTACCCCTTCCATTTCTGCGGCAGGTGTATTATCTCTTTCTGAATATGTAAAAACGTGTAAATAAGAAATATCCATCTCATTTAAAAAATGATAGGTTTCCAGAAAGCGTTCTTCGGTTTCCCCCGGAAAGCCAACGATAACATCCACTCCAATACAGGCATGGGGCATAACTTGGCGAATTTTATCAACTCTTTCGGCATATAATTCGCGCATATAGCGACGGCGCATCAATTTCAGAATCTCATTGCTCCCACTTTGCAATGGAATGTGAAAATGCGGCACAAAAGTTTTCGATTTTGAAACAAAATCAATGGTTTCGTTTTTAAGAAGATTTGGTTCTATCGAAGAAATACGAAGTCTTTCAATGCCTTCCACTTCATCCAAAGCTTTAACTAATTCTAGAAAAGTATGCTCGTGTTTTTTGTTCCCGAACTCCCCTTTTCCGTAATCGCCGATATTTACGCCGGTCAACACAATTTCCTTTATTCCTTTTTGGGAAATATCAAAAGCGTTCTGTAAAACATTTTCCAAAGTATCGCTTCGCGAAATGCCGCGCGCCAAGGGAATGGTACAATAAGTACATTTATAGTCGCAACCGTCCTGCACTTTCAAAAAAGCGCGGGTTCTATCCCCAATGGAATAGGAACCTACATAAAAATCGGCTTCTTCAATTTCACAGGAGTGTACTTCCCCGAAATCATTTTTCGAAAGATTGTTTAGATAATCCGTGATTTTAAATTTCTCAGTAGCTCCAAGTACCAAATCCACGCCGTCCACATCTGCCAATTCCTGTGGTTTTAACTGGGCATAACAACCCACCGCTGCTACAAACGCCTCGGGATTTGCTTTTTGCGCATGCTTTACAATAGTTTTAAAACGCTTGTCGGCATTTTCGGTAACGCTGCATGTATTTATTACATAAATATCAGCTTTTTCAGAAAAATCAACACGCTGAAAGCCTTCTCCCTCAAAATTTCTGGCTATTGTGGAAGTTTCGCTGAAGTTGAGTTTACAACCCAAAGTGTAGAAAGCGACTTTTTTTGGTGTGTCCATTTATTGTATTTTTGGCAAACGAGGGCACAAAAATACAAACTAAATTCGGTTCCCAAAAACGCATGCAAGAGCCTTTAAAAAAACTAATCCAAAGAATTTCAATATGTTGTGCCACCCTTATTTTGTTTTCTTGTGGAGATAATGTAGAATCAGAAAAAGACCATCTTGTTTTCCGCTACAACGAGCACGGAAACATCCCGACCCTCGACCCTGCTTTTGCTCGAAATCCGCAAGCAATCTGGCCCGATAACCAACTTTATAATGGTTTGGTGCAATTGGATGATTCCTTAAATATTGAACCGGATATCGCAAAAAATTGGGTGATAAATGACTCAACTTATACCTATACTTTTTTTCTGCGAAACGATGTTTATTTTCATAAAAACAAAGTTTTTGGAAAAGATTCTACGCGCACCGTTAAGGCATCAGATTTTGTTTACAGTTTCGATAGGCTTACCGATGAGAAAGTAGCTTCCTCTGGCAGTTGGGTAATGAATTATGTGGAAAGCTATAAGGCAGAAAACGATACCACTTTGGTTATTCAACTAAAACAGCCTTTTCCCGCTTTTTTGGGCTTACTTACTATGCGCTACTGTTCAGTAGTGCCAAAAGAGGCCGTGGATTTTTACGGAAATGAATTCAGAAGAAATCCGGTGGGTACGGGCCCTTTTCAGTTTAAAATGTGGGAAGAAAATGTGAAGCTCGTTTTTAGAAAAAATCCGCTTTACTTTGAAAGAGATAAAAACGGAATTCAACTGCCGTATTTGGAGGCGGTAGCCATTACTTTTTTGCCCGATAAACAAGGGGAATTTTTACAGTTTGCCCAAGGCAAGTTGGATTTTATTTCGGGTTTGGATAGCAGTTACAAAGATGAACTGTTGACGACCCACGGAAAGCTTCAGCCTAATTACACTGATTTGGCTTATATGATCACCGGACCCTATTTAAACACGGAATACCTCGGTTTTTTTCTCGAAGCAGCCACACCGGAAATAAAAAGTAAAACCCTTCGGCAAGCCATCAATTATGGTTTCGACCGTCAAAAAATGGTAACCTACCTGCGCAACGGAATGGGTATCCCCGCCGTTCACGGATTTATCCCAAAGGGATTGCCGGGCTATGCCGAAATTGACGGATATGACTATCAACCCGAAAAGGCAAAGCAATTAATTGACCAATATAAGGCCGAAACGGGTGATGAAAATCCGGAAATAACCATTGGCACCAACAGCCAGTATTTGGATTTATGTGAATATGTTCAACGCGAACTTGAGAAACTTGGAGTAAATGTTACCATAGATGTAATGCCGCCTTCCACACTTCGGCAAATGAAAAGTAGTGGCGAACTGGATATCTTTCGCGCCAGTTGGATTGCCGATTATCCCGATGCCGAAAATTATCTTTCCCTTTTTTACAGTCCAAACTTCGCACCCAATGGCCCAAATTATATGCACTTTAAAAATGAAGTTTTTGATAGTCTTTACGTAAAATCGCTTACCATCTCAAATATTGAAGAGCGTAAGCTTCTTTATACCAAAATGGATTCTGTTATTGTGGAAGAAGCTCCGGTGGTCCCTTTATTTTATGATATGGCAGTGCGCTTTGTAAATAAAAAAGTTTCCGGACTTGGCATTAATCCACAGAATTTTTT
>JBBQQN010000056.1:0-22229 GCA_038215845.1 Flavobacteriales bacterium
GACCACTTCAAAAAGTATTGGGATTTTGGCCACCAGAGGCACCTTGAGCAGTGCTTTATTCAGTGCAACCAACAAAGAATTCACCAAGGACATTAGTGTTGTTGAAATAATAGGGGAAGGTCTTGTAACGCTTATTGAAGCAGGAAAGTTTGACAGTCCGGAAATGATTCGGTTATTAGAAAAACATACCAAACCAATGATCGATGCAAATATTGATTATTTGGTATTGGGCTGTAGCCACTATCCATATCTAATTCCACAATTGAAAAAAATACTTCCGGCAAACGTAAAAATAATTGATTCAGGGGAAGCTGTGGCTAGGCAGACAAAAACAGTTCTCCAAAGCTTAGATTTGCTTCGCGAAGAAAACACAAAACCTTCACTGCAGTTTTTCACCAATGCCCAAACCGATACCTTAACTTTTTTATTGAGAGAGTATTCTGAAAATATTTCGGTGGAAAAGAAAGATTTTTAGAGTTTTCAATTACTCCTTAAACCAACTGGAATACATCACATAATTATTGGCAATCCTTTCTATTTCGCCTTTTGTGAGCTCTGGACTAATATCCTTTATTTTTTTGGCAGGAATTCCCGCATAAATACTTCCGCTTTCAACAATGGTATTTTTGCTGACCACTGCGCCAGCGGCAATAATTGAATTACTTTCCACTATGCAATCGTCCATTACGATGCTTCCCATGCCAATTAAAACATTGTCGTGAATGGTGCAGCCGTGAACGATGGCATTATGGCCAATGGAAACATTGTTGCCAATAGTGGTTGGGGAAGTTTTATAGGTTGCGTGAATTACGGCACCATCCTGCACATTTACTTTATTCCCAATTTTAATAAAATTGACATCGCCCCGGATAACCGCATTAAACCAAACACTGCATTCCATTCCCATTACCACATCGCCAACAATAGTGGCATTTTCGGCTATAAAGCAATCTTCGGGTATTTGTGGGGATTTTCCGTTTACGGGTTTTATTATCATAATTTATATTTTTTGAAAGAGAAGCACATGCTCCGCTTTCATTTTTAAAATGCTAATTGGACACTTCGCAAGGTGAGAATAAACTTTCCTAAATCTAAAAAAAATCCAACAGATTTAATCCCTGTTTGGCTATTATATTTATATAATCACCTCAGTTGCTTTTTCTTTTTATACTTTTGCAAAAAAAATATACATGTCTCTTTTTAATATATCTATAGAACCTACTTCCAATAAAAGTATTGTCAAATTTGTGACAGATTCATTTTTAACCCAGGCAAATAGCTTTGAGTTCAAAAATATTGAAGAAGCCAAGCCTAGCCCGTTGGCACAACAACTTTTCTATCTTCCTTTTGTGAAAACGGTTTATATATCGCAAAACTTTATCGCCATTGAAAAATACAATATTATAGAATGGGAGGAAGTTCAGGACGAAGTGGCAACTTCAATATCCGAATATCTGGAAAGCGGAAAAGCCGTAATTACTGAAACCACAGGCCCAAAAAAAATACCGGTTACCATTTATGCAGAAAGTACCCCCAACCCTACCGTTATGAAGTTTGTTGCCAATAAATCTTTGGCAAATGGTACTTTTGAATTCAAAAATATTGATGAAGCCCTACATGCTCCCTTGGCACAAGCCTTGTTCAGTTTCCCTTTTGTAAAGGAAGTTTTTATCAGCGCCAATTATGTTTCGGTGATGAAATACAACGTGGCCGAATGGCAGGAAATTTCAATGGAAATCCGCGAGTTCATCAGAAAATTCATTGAAAGCGGAAAAGCCATTTTGAATGATGAAATTTTAAAAGAAAATACTTCTGTTGAGTCTTCTTCGAAAGAAGGGAGCGAAACTCAAGGAAAGAGCGAAAAAAGCTATACCGAATTTGAAAAGGAAATTATTTCCATTCTTGACGAATATGTAAAACCTGCCGTAGCAAGTGATGGCGGACACATTCATTTTGAATCTTTCAATGAGGAAACAAAAACCGTCCGTGTGGTCTTGCAGGGAGCTTGCAGTGGCTGTCCTTCCTCAACCGTAACCTTAAAAAATGGAATTGAAACCATGCTCGTTGATATGCTGAACGGAAAGGTACAAACGGTTGAAGCAGTCAACGGATAAGAAATTCCTGTTTATTGTTTATTAATCAATTGATTACCAAATTATTATATTCTTAAAGAAACCTCTTTTAACGTAATTTTCAGAATATTCGCTTTTATAAATGGTAACTTTAGTTTTCTTAAAAATTAACCAAAAAAACTAAACTTATGGGAGTATTAAAAGTAATCGAAATTCTTTCAAGCTCAAAGGAAAGCTGGGAAGACGCCACGCGAAATGCGGTAAAGGAAGCTTCAAAAAGCGTTAAAAACATTCGCTCCGTATATGTTCGGGAGCATAGTTGTGTTGTGGACAACAACGAGCTGACCCATTTTCGGGTAAACGTAAAAATAACTTTTGAAGTGAATTAAAATTCACGATGCATTTTTTAAAAATACGCTTTTGAAAATTCAAAAGCGTATTTTTGCTTTTAGATTTTTTAGCATGCGATGGTCCTTTATTATTTTGTTATGCGCCTTTTTTTTAGGCTGCAATTCTTCAAAAAAAGAAACTTTGGAAACACCTCTCTACACAAATAACCTTATTACCGAAACAAGCCCCTACCTGTTACAGCATGCGCACAACCCAGTAAACTGGAACGCTTGGAACGAAACCACTTTACAAAGGGCTAAAAAAGAAGGGAAACTGATGATTGTAAGCATTGGTTATGCAGCTTGCCATTGGTGCCACGTAATGGAGCACGAAAGCTTTGAGGATAGCACTGTGGCTGCCGTGATGAACAAAAACTATATTCCGGTAAAGGTTGATCGGGAAGAAAGGCCGGATGTGGACCAAACCTATATAAATGCAGTACAACTAATGACCGGCAGTGCTGGCTGGCCGCTAAATGTAGTAACCTTGCCAGATGGAAGGCCTGTTTGGGGAGGAACCTATTTCAAAAAAGAAAATTGGATTGAAGCGCTGGAACAAATCCAGAAAGTTTACACAACCGACCCCGGGAAGCTGGAGGAATATGCAGACAGACTGGAAAAAGGATTGAAAGGAATGGATCTGGTTCATTTGAACACTGCAGATGTCAATTTTAAAACCTTCCCCACCGAAAATATTATTAAAAAATGGAGTCAAAATTTTGACGTTTTAAACGGAGGTTACAAAAGCGCTCCCAAATTCATGATGCCTAATAATTATGATTATTTATTGCGCTATGCTGTTCAAGAAAACAATAAGGAAATTTTAAATTATGTTACCCTTACCTTGGATAAAATGGCTTACGGAGGTCTTTATGACCACGTAGGCGGTGGCTTTGCTAGGTATAGCACCGATGAAAAATGGCACATTCCCCATTTTGAAAAGATGCTTTATGACAATGCGCAATTGGTAAGCCTTTACAGCAAGGCGTATTTGGTTACCAAAAATCCATTATACAAAGAAGTGGTTGCAAAAACCTTGGATTTTATTTCCCGGGAAATGACCAATGAACAAGGAGGATTTTATTCCTCGCTGGATGCCGACAGTAACAATGAAGCTGGAAAACTGGAAGAAGGCGCCTTTTATGTTTTCACCAAAAAAGAATTGGAACAGTTGTTAAATAACGACTTCAATATTTTTAAGGAATATTATAACGTAAACAGCTATGGAAAATGGGAAAATGAGCATTACGTTTTAATTCGTAAAAGTGATGATGCTTCCATTGAAAAAGAATTCAATCTTTCCTCTGAAACACTTCAGCAAAAAAAGAAAGAGTGGAAAAAAATATTGTTGGATTTCAGGAACAAGAGACCAAAACCCAGATTGGACGACAAAACCCTTACCTCTTGGAATGCACTTATGCTAAAAGGCTATGTAGATGCCTATAAAGCATTCCAAAAAAAGGAATATTTAGACGCCGCCCTAAAAAGCGCAGCCTTTATTTCGGAAAGACAATTACAGCAAAATGGGCAGCTTTTTCATAATTACAAAAACGAAAAAAGTAACATCAACGGTTATTTGGAAGATTATGCGTTGACGATTGAAGCATTTACGGGCCTGTATCAGATTACACTTGATCAAAAATGGCTAAACCTTTCAAAAAAAATGGCGGATTATAGCGTGCAGAACTTTTTTGATACTGAAAAGCAGATGTTCTATTTCACTTCAAAACAAGACCCCGTAATAGTTACAAGAAATTTTGAATATCGCGATAACGTAATTCCAGCTTCAAATTCGGTAATGGCGAAGAACTTTTTTGTGCTTTCAAAATATTTTGAAAATACTGGCTTTGGTGAAATTTCGCACCAAATGCTGAAAAATGTATCCCCTGAAATGGAACAATACCCCAGTGGTTTTTCAAATTGGTTAGATTTGCTTGCCAATTATCAAAACAACTTTTATGAAGTGGTGGTAGTGGGAAAGGACGCTTCAGAAAAAATAAAAGAATTAAACAAGACTTACCTTCCCAATATAATTATAGCCGGGAGCAGTGGTGAAAAGGAAGGCCCGTTATTTGAAAACCGCTATGTGGAAGGGGAAACCTTAATTTACGTCTGTGTAAACAACGCCTGCCAGCTTCCCGTAGCAAAAACAAAAAGCGCAATAGAATCATTAAAAAAACAAGAATAGAATTTTATGGAAAAATTTAGAAATTATGATGTCTACATTGAAAAGTATGGACAAAAATTGATCGACTTTTTACCGAGCGTTATTGGCGCGGCAATAATGTTATTTGTTGGTCTATGGCTAATAAAAATTGTAAATCGTTTTATAAAGAAATTTTTTGACAGACAAGAATACGACCCCACACTTGAAAATTTTATTGCAAGCCTTATAAATTGGGGGTTAAAAATCATATTATTTGTTCTAGTAATTACCCAATTGGGGGTAGAATCTGCTTCCCTTATTACAGTTATTGGGGCCGCGGGACTTGCCATAGGTTTAGCATTACAAGGTTCATTATCCAATTTCGCTGGTGGGGTTTTAATATTATTGTTAAAACCTTTTAAAGTAGGCGATTTTATAAGTGCTCAAGGCATAGACGGGACAGTAAAGGATATATCTATTTTCAATACCAGGGTTATTACTTTTGGCAACCAATTGGCCATTCTTCCCAATGGGAAATTGAGCAATGATAACATTATAAACTACACCGAAGAAGGCATAAGACGCGAAAACCTGTCTATTGGAATAGGGTATGATGATGATATAAAGAAAGCCAAACAAATTTTGCTCGATCTTGTTTCTGAACAGGAAACTGTTTTAAAGTTGGAGGACAAAATGCCTATGGTGGTCGTGGCCGAGTTGGGCGATAGTTCAGTAAATCTCTCGGTAAGATATTGGGCAAAAAACGAAGATTTTTGGAACCTGCGCTGGATAGTTTTGGAAGAAGGCAAGGGAAGATTGGAAGCTGCGGGTATAACAATACCATTTCCACAGCGGGATGTGCATCATTTTAATCTGGAAACGCTTAAAAAATAACTTTAACGTTTTTAAATTACTATATTTATAGAATCATTTTTCAAAAAAAAATAAATATGAAAAGAATTTTAATATTTGGAATTGCAGCTCTTTTGACTATTTCGGTTTTTTCACAAGCCAATAATGGTGGTTATGATGTTTATTCCCGAACGATTGATATTAACCAAAAATCTCTTGCGTTTGGTCTAACTGAGGCCCAGTTCAATACCATTAAAGACCAAGCTTATTCAAACTCAAATTTTTTGGAGGGCAATATATACCAAGGAGATAAATTGGCAAGAAAAAATGTGTTAATGCGCTACAATACCTTTGCGGATGAAATTGAAATTAAAAAAAATCCCACTAGCGAGAATTATACTGCCCTAATTAAAGACCCCAATATTTTTGTAAAAATACTCAGGGATATATATGTGTTTGTTCCCTATAAAGGTTCTAACGATCAAGGTGGATACTTCCAAGTGCTTGCAGATGGAAAAACCTATGATCTTTATAAAAAAACCAAATCGATTTTTAGGGAAGCACATAAAGCCAAAACCTCTTACGATCGGGATGCCCCTCCTAGCTTTGAAAAAACCACAACATATTATTTGGTGCAGAACGGTACATTTTTTGAAATGCCCAACCGCCAATCAAAAATCCTAAAAATGATGGATAAAAAGAAAAAGGAAATAAAAAACTACATTTCGGATAACAATCTGGATCTTGACAAAGAAACCGATCTTACCAAATTGGTGATTTATTTCGATTCCCTATTGTAAAAAGCCATTTGCTATATAAAATTAGAAAAGCGATCTGAATAGGGTCGCTTTTTTTATATAGCAGGCCCAAATACATTGTTTTGTATAATCTCCTATAAATCACTATATTTAAAGGTAAAACTTTAAATAATTTACTATGAAAAATATAATCTTTTTTGCATTAAGCATTCTCTTTTCTTGGCAAGGGTTATCTCAGCCCACATTTGCTAGTGGAAAGGGTACAGGAGCATCCGGCGGAGCAAATATGAATTTTGACTTTTTTTTAAGAACCATTGATTTAAATCAAAAATCGTTGGCATTTAATCTTACCGAAGCCCAATATGCCGCCATAGTTGATGAAGCATATGCAAACCCGGTTTTTGTACAAGGGAATATATATCAAGATGAAAACCTTGTCAAAAAAAACGCTCCCATGCGCTATAATGCATTTGCCGATGAAATAGAAATAAAGAATAATATCTCTGATGATTCTGAGGATTACGGAGCATTAATGAAGGATCCGAGTATCTATGTAAAAATGGTTAAGGATCTTTATGTCTTCATTCCCTATGAAGGATCCAATGAAAATGGAGGGTATTTCAACATAATTACTGATGGAAAAACCTATGACCTTTATAAAAAAATAAAAGCCGTTTTTCACGAACCCTCCACTTCCGCCACAAGTTATGACAGAGATACGGAAGCTTTCTTTACTAAAAAGGCCACATACTATTTAATGAAAAATGGGACACTTTATGAACTACCTAAAGGCCAATCGAAAATTCTTAAGGTTATGGACAAAAAGGAAAAAGAAGTGAAAAATTATGTAAAAGAAAATAATCTAAACTTGAATGATGAAAAAGATCTTGCAAACTTGGTAAGCTATTTCGATTCTTTATTATAAATCAATTGTTCATCATAAAATCCTTTAGATAATAGGGTTCAAAATAAGCGACATCTTCGGTGTCGCTTATTTTGTATTTGGCTTCTGCCAAAACAGCCATATCCTTCGCAGATGGCATTGCATTCTCAATAAAGAAGCCATTTTTATGGCTGCACAAAGCTTTAAACTTAGCCACGCCATCCCCAATAAAATATGTCTTCTTTAAATCTAAATATTCAATAAAGGAATTGTCGGTCAATATTTCAGCTTGGGTACTGCGTATTTCTTCCCCTTCCGAAGAAATTACCGATGAATAAACCTCCATCCTGCGGGCATCGAGCATAGGAATAATAAAACCAGCTTCAATCTTTACCTGTTGGGCCAAAATCTCCAATGTGGGCAGAGAAATTAAAGGAATGTCCAAGGCGTAACACAATCCTTTTGCGGCAGAAACCCCAATGCGCAAGCCCGTGTATGAGCCAGGGCCCTTCCCTACCACTACTGCTTCCAATTGTTTTTTAGAAATATTGGCCTCGGCTAATGTTTCTTCTATAAACGAATGGAGCTTTTCAGCATGGGAGTATTTGTTATTATTATCCTCGCGGATAGCTATTATTTCACCGTCTATGGCGATGGCCACAGAACAGTTGGTGGTAGCGGTTTCAAGGCATAATAAGGTTGCCATTATTCTTTTTTAGTTTTTTCAGGCTCAGCTATTTGGACTTTATCTCCTTGTTTTAAGGACTTGGTTACCGTATTATAAGGCCCGGTAATTACGGTTTCCCCCTCTTTGAGTCCAGAAATAATTTCAATATTGGAATCATCCTGGATTCCGGTTTTCACAATTCTTAATTTTGCCAACTCACCCTCCTTAACGTACACTGCTTCAAATTTTTCAGTAGTTGCACTTGCCGTTTGGGCTAAATAGGGTTTTTTGGAATCTGTGGTGTCCGATTTAATAACAATTGAACTAATGGGCACCCCAATAACATTTTTCTTTTTATTGGTTATAATATCCACCGTGGCGGTCATTCCCGGCCTAAAAGGTGAAAAGCTTTCAGGTTTTCCTTTGGTGAGATCTTTATACGATTCTGGAAGAATACGCACTTTTACTTTGAAATTGGTAACTTGATCTGCAGTCAATGCGCTTTCGGCACTGTTTGCTATTTCGGTAACAATTCCTTTGAATTCCCTTTTTAAATAGGCATCAACCTCAACAAGGGTTGAGTCTCCCACAGAAACTTTTACAATATCGTTTTCATTTACCTCTACTTCTACTTCCATATTTTGAAGATTGGCCACCCGTACAATTTCAGTTCCGGCCATTTGTGCCGTTCCCACTACGCGTTCCCCCAATTCCACCGAAAGTTTTGAAATAGTCCCACTCATGGGCGCAAAAATGGTGGTACGGGAAAGGTTGTCCATAGACTGTTTTACATTGGCCGAAGCACTTTGCACATTATAATAAGTGGCTTTTACGCTTGCCTGCGCCATGTCGTAATCTGCCACAGATTTATCCCATTCAGCTTTTGAAATAACTCCTTTTTCAAAAAGGGCCTTGTTACGCTCATAGTTTAAGCGGGCGTTCTTTTCACTTGCCTCGGCTTGTGCCAATTGTGCACGAACATTCTGCAATCCTGCTTGAGATTGGCTTACGGCAGCTTGAATAAGGTCTGGATTTATTTTTACCAGCAGATCACCTTTTTCAACTATTTGACCTTCCTTAACGGGAAGTTCAATAATTTCCCCCGAAACTTCAGATGAAAGGGCTACCTCCACTTCAGGTTGTATTTTTCCGGTTGCAGCTACTTTTTCGGTAATATCGAGAGGAGCCGTTTGGGTTACTTCCACATCTTTATAATCACCGGACTTTCCAAACCAGCCGGCTTTTTTTCCAATTATAAGTAACAGGATTACCAAAACAATTATTGATACAATCCAGATTAGTGTTTTTTTCTTCATAGTTAAAACTTTAGCTCCGATGCGGGAATACCAAAATACAATTCTAATACTTTTAATTTGAAAATGTAGTCATATTTCGCCCTTAAAGCTTCACTTTGTGCATTTTCCAATTTAAATTTTGCCTGACTGAAATCAAACGAATTTAATAACCCCACATCAAAACGATCTGTGGAGTATTGGTATGCCTGCTCTTGGGCATTCACTGCCACTAGAGCAGATTCATAAGCCTTGCGCGCGCCCATAACATCTGTATACGCTTGAAAAACGTTTGATTCTAAATCGAGTTCAGCCTGTTCTTTTTCAAATTCAGCACGCTTAATATTTATTTTACTTCGCTTTACGGCGTTTCTTGCAGATAATCCATTTAGAATAGGAATATTTAATTGCAATCCATATGATATTCCATCATTAAGGTATAACTGTTCGGTAAATGGCAAAGGGGGGCTGGTAAGCAATCCAAAATTGGGGGCTACAACCGTCTCTCCAGTGGATTCTACCTGCCCTATTACTTGGGTAGGTTGATCGGGGTCTACGCCGCCCTGCAGAATTCTATCTGCTCCGGATTCCCGGGTATTGTAATTTAAAAACCCTGATAAAGTTGGGTAATAATTGCTTCTAGCAATCTGAACATCTTTTTTCGCCAATTCTATATTGGTTTCAGCAATTTTAATTTCTTGGCGTTCTTCCTTGGCTTTGGCAATAATTTCTTCAGGGCTTTTTTCAGTAATATCGCTTAAAGGAATATCATATGAACTTTCAGCAATATCAAAGTTCTCATAATCCTTTATTTTAAGTATCTGGGCAAGATTAATAAGCGAAATGCGAATGTTGTTTTCTGCTACAACCATTCGTTGATCTTCATTGGCCGAAGTGGATTGAATTTCCAATAAATCGCCTCGCGGAATAGACCCAGCATCTACCAATTGATTGGAACGATCCAGTTGTTCCAAGGTTATTTGGTGCTGCGCTTTTATAACATTCAGGTTTTCTTTGTTGAATAAAATTTCCAAATAGGCATTCGCCACTATTAAAGCGGTGTTATCCATTATTTGCTCAAGATTGTACTGAGCCGCCAATCTGGAAAGTTTGGCGCGTTGTGTCTGCCGGAGGTTGTTCAATCCATTGAAAAGGGTAACGCCCAGAGTTGCATTTGCTGAAAAATTGCGGGTGACCTGATTCTGTAAAACTCCCGTAGTTATATTTTGGGTTAGCCCCGTGTTCCACGAATTAGAAGCAGAAACATTGAAGGTTGGCAAATAATTTCCGATGGCATCTATTTTATCGATCTCCGCCAGCTGAATATCCAGTTCGCTTTGCTTTACCGAAATGTTTTCTTCCAAAGCACGCGCAACGGCTTCCTCTAAAGTCCATTTTTTATTTTGGGCGGTCAATGAGATTCCAGCTATTAGGAAAATGATTAAGGTTATTAACTTGTTCATAGTTTTTAAATTGATAGATATTTCTTTTGAATTCATTTTTAAAACAGTTAAAAAATCAATTTGTCTTATCTTCCTGATTCCAAAACGGCTGGTTTTATCTGATTCCATACTTTTATTTTATCCTTTTCGGAAACGCCGCTTTTCACCTCTACGTCTATCCCATCACTTATGCCCAATTCTACATCGCGGCGTTCAAACTGCTGATCGCCTACCATTACTTCCACGAAGGGTTTTTGTGTTTTTGAGTCGTATTGTATCAAAGCTTCCCGTATGGTCAATACATTTTCGGCCCTAGCTAAAATGATTGACGCATTGGCACTTAAACCAGCCCTGATAAAAGTGTCAGTAGTATCAAGATTTTTCATGGTTCCTTTTATTTCAAACTGAATGGCGCCGTTTTCACTGATTCCTTTGGGGGCAATGTAATCCAATACAGCATCGAAGGTTTTGTTTTGGATTGCTCCCACTGTAATTTCAAGGGGAAGATTTTCGGTTATTTTTCCTACTTCACTTTCATCAACTTTTCCTTCAAAAATCATATTTTCCACATTGGCCAAGGTGGCAATGGTAGTACCGTCATTAAAGTTATTTGCTTCAATTACTTGGTTACCGGTTTTTACGGGGACATCCAACACCATCCCTGAAACAGTTGCTCTAATTTCAGTATTGGCCGAGGAGCCCATTCCGCTTGTGGTTCCTGTTTTAACAATGTCGTAATTCTGGTTTGCCGCATTAAGGCCCACTTGCTCTTGTTTCAATCTTTGTTGGGCTTGGTCATATGCCAATTGGGCATTGTCAAATTCATTGGCGGAAATTACCCCTTTTTCAAATAATTGCTTTTGACGATTGTAAATATTTTTTTGGTTTTCAAAAGCAAGTCGTGCAGTTTCCACTTGGGTGCGCACGCTGTTTATATTGGTTTTTGCACTGTTCAAAGAAGATACATTTGGCACTACCTTTACTTTGGCAATAAGGTCTCCCGCTTTTATTATCTGTCCAGCTTCTACAAATATTTCATCAATAATTCCTGAAATATTGGGTTTTATCAACACTTCTTCCTTGGGAACAATGCTTCCCGTAGCAACAGTCTTTTTTACAACTGAACCCATAGTGGGGGTTTCTGTATTATAGACAACTGGGTCTTCAATATTTTTTGAATAGAGCCAAAGCATAGAAGCAGTAAAAAATACCACTATCACTATAAGGATTACTATTGTTTTTGTTTTTTTCATTGGTTTATAATATTCAATTTCTGTTAGTTATTCAATTCTTAACGCTTCAACGGGTTTTACTTTAATGGCATTTTGTGCTGGAATTAATCCTGCCAACAGACCCGAAACAATTAAAATGGTCAACGCAATAGCCACTACCCCGATATTTACCGATGGATTGACAAACATCATTTGGCTGGTGTCCATTCCGCTGAGTTTATAATTTACCAGAGCCAATACCGCAGTAGCCAATATAATTCCCGCCATCCCGGAAATGATGGTCAAAAAAATGGACTCCAATAAAATCTGAGACCGTATGCCCCAAGGCGTTGCGCCCAAGGCACGGCGTATTCCAATTTCTTTGGTACGTTCCTTTACCACGATCAACATAATATTGCTAATACCTATAATCCCGGACAGTAATACCAGAATTCCCACAAAATAGGCTACAAAATTAAGGGCGGTAAACAAGCCGTTAATTTTACTGTATTCTTGATATAAATCAAAATTACCAACCGCCCTATCGTCATCGGGATGTATGGAGTGGCGTGATTTTATTACATCAAAAATTTGATCCTTAAGCTCTGTAATAGTCCAGCCATCCTGAGCGGTAATAGCCATCCATCCTACAATATCTGCCATATTGAACGCTTGTGAAAAAGCGGTAAAGGGAATGTAAATTTCTTTTTGTTGTTCCTCAGGATCGCCATTGCTGTTTCCCTTTTTTTTATAGGTACCAATGACCATAAAATTAACGCTATTAATTTTTATATAGGAACCTATTACTTCTTCCCCAGGCTCGTACAAGATTTTTACTACACCGCTCCCAATGATGGCTACCTTTCTTTTTTCATTTATATCTGAATAGCTAATAAACCTCCCGGAAGTAATATCCATGGGTTGTTGCTGAATAATTTCCGGATAATCTCCATAAACATTAAAAGCACCCGTTAAAAGTCCCCTAACTACATTATTACCGCCGCGAAAGCCACCCAATTGATTTCTTGGGGAAACAAAGCGAAGCCCAGGCACCTCTTGTTTAATTGCTTCCACATCATCTGTCTTAAAATTGTATCTACGGCCTTTGGGAAGTCCTTTATATGGTTTTGAAGCAGTTTGGGTCCACATAAACATTGAATTGGTCGCCATTCCCCCAAAACCTTGTTTTATACCATTTTCAAGTCCGTTGCCGGCGGCCAACAAAATGACCAAAATGAAAATTCCCCATAAAACACCAAAAGCGGTAAGCACCGTCCGAAACCAGTTACTGCTCAGGGCTTCTATAATTTCTGTCCAACTATCTCTACTAAATAATCTACTCATCTCGTAAAGCATCTACAGGTTTAATATTGGCGGCACGGTAGGCAGGGAAAAATCCAGCAATGGCGCCTGCCACAATAAGTATGAAAACGGTGGTAATGGCTACTGAAAAATCTACTGATGGGTTTCTGATATAATCGGTCTCAATTAAGGGGCCGACCAATTCCAATAAAAACAAACTGGATACCAACCCAATGAAACCGGCAATGGCCGTTACAAAAATGGATTCATGAAGAATCATGCCGATAATGGACCATGGTTCTGCGCCTATGGCTTTTCGGATACCAATTTCCTTGGTGCGCTCCTTTACTATAATTAGCATAATATTGCTTACTCCCACCACGCCCGCTATAATTGTACAAATACCAACTCCCCAAAAAAACCAGCGGATCATATTGTTTAAATCATAGAATTTCTTGGTGTTTTCCAGTGTATTGTTAACGCTTACGGCACGTTCATCAGTTGGTGAAATTGTATGCCTTGCTTTTAGATCCGCCTCCAATTGTGATGAAAAAGCTTCTGAAGCTGCTAGCGCATCCTCAAATTTGTCATGTTTTTCCAAAGTAAATGCCAGCGAACGCAATTTGTCCCCGGCATTAAAAACCCTTTGCGATGTTGTCAAGGGAATAAAAATCCTTGTTTCCTCCCTTTCTCCCCCTGGATCGGAATAAACACCTACTACCTTAAATTTAATCCCCGTTATTTCAATGTATTCGCCAATTGCATTTTTATCTTTGAATAAATCAAGATATACTCGGTTTCCTATTACGGCTACTTTTTCGAAAGTTTCAAGATCTCCTTGATTGATATATCTTCCCGCAACAAGGGTTTCATTTTCCAAAAACTGATAATCACCGTGCACACCTTCAATTCGGTAACTGCCGTTTTCATTTTTATAGGTGGTCAATCCGCCCCAAATACTGTAAACGCCAGATTTATATTCAATTTTTTCTGGGTTTTTGTTGATGGCCATTTCATAATCCCTATTGTCCATTTCTATATTCCGGCCGGGGTTAAGGCCTTTAAAGCTTTCTGAAGTGATTCCCGTCCAAACACTAATCCGGTTGGTGGCATCATTTTCAAATTCCTTTGAAATTCCATTCTGCATTCCTTGGCCAATGGCCAATAAAACCACCAAAATAAAAATACCGGATGCTACAGAAAGTCCAGTAAGAAACGTTCGCAATTTATTTTTGCGAATGGTCTCAAATATTTCCTGCCAGCGTTCCAGATTAAACATACTCTTGTTTTTTGGCACTTACTTGGGAGACGAGAGAGTCGTCAATTATAAGACCGTCTTTCAGGTTTACTATGCGCTTGGTCATGTGCGCTATATCATTTTCATGGGTAACAATCAGTATGGTTTTTCCTTCATCGTTTATACCCTGTATCAATTCCATAACTTCATAGGAAGTTTTGGAGTCCAATGCGCCCGTGGGCTCATCGGCAAGTAAAACTTTTGGATCGCTGGCCAAGGCGCGGGCAATTGCGACCCGTTGTTTCTGACCTCCGGAAAGTTCACTGGGCAAATGGGAAGCCCAATCTGCCAACCCTACTTTTTCAAGATAGTGCATGGCCCTTTCGGTCCTAATATTTCTTTTCATGCCTTGGTAATAAAGTGGCATGGAAACATTTTCAAGGGCAGATTTATAATTGATGAGGTTGAAGGATTGAAATATAAATCCTAAAAACTTGTTTCGGTAGCGGGCGGCAATTTTTTCATTTAGGTCTTTAATGAGCGTACTATCCAAAACATAAGTGCCTTCATCCGCTTCGTCAAGGATTCCAAGGATATTAAGCAAGGTTGATTTCCCTGAACCAGAAGAACCCATAATTGAAACCATTTCGCCTTCAGCAACATTAAAATTTATTCCCTTTAACACATGAAGCGAATTATTGCCCATGTGATAGGATTTATGAAGATTTTTAATTTCGATCATGTTGAAATCGTTGGTTTATATTGCAAAAGGAAAATTCCTTTTTAAGCGAAAAAAATTATGAAATACTGAATTCTACTATGGGTCCAAGTTTTTTATAAGACTGAAAGGGGGCCTAATTGTTACAGTTTAAAGATATAAAAAGGGATGCTTTAAGAATTATTTTTTGACCTTGCTTTTTTGCGACTGCGGTAAATGGCATAACCCACTCCGCCAATAAGTAGGTAGGGGAAAATCATAAGATAAATTATTCCGTTATTGATTCCCTTGGCAGCATGGCCACCTTCTTCGCTTTCCAAAACAGCGCGACACATAGCACATTGGGCCTCGGCAGGGATTACTGCCAATAATAACACTAAAACTACGAAGATTTTAAGTTTCATTAAAAATCAATAATAGGGTGAAATCATAAAGTAAACAATTACACCAGTTATTGCAACGTATAACCAAATGGGATAGGTTAAACGTGCAATCTTACGATGCTTGTAGAACTGTCCTGAAATAGCGCGTATATAGGTTATGAGCACAAAGGGAATAACGATAATGGATAATAAAATATGCGTTAAAAGAATAAAATAGTATATATATTTTATTGCCCCTTCTCCTCCGTAAGGGGTTGAATCTGAAGTCATATGGTAAGCAATGTACATCAGCAGAAAAAGTACCGAAAACCCAATTGCTGTTTTCATGAGCCGTTCATGGATTTTTCTATTTCCCTTTCTTATTTGATACACCGCGGTTATCAAAAGCAGCGCTGTAATACCATTAATGGTTGCATATATAGGAGGCAAAAAACCCAACCGTTCCACGCCAGGAATCCGCACGGTAAACAAAACCGCAACCGCTATTGGAATAGCAATGGACAGCACCCAAACCCAAAGGGTGTATTTTTTTTTGTTTTCAATTATCGTTTCCATTGCTGTTTATAATAATTTTTTTATATCCTCCTTGAGCATTTGTATGCCTTTGTCTTCCAAGGCATCATAATAGATTATTGGGTTTCCGCTTTCGTCTTTTCTTGACCGGATATTACCATTCTGATCTATCAATGCAAAATACCCTGAATGCTCAAAACCACCTTCAACTTCAGGAGCCTCGCCGACATAGAGGTTGAAACCTTTGTTGGCTAATTCAAATATCTTCTCTTTTTCTCCGGTGAGCAAATGCCATTGAGGTTTGGTCATCCCTTTGTTTTCTGAATATTCCTTTAGCACTTGGGGGGTATCATGCTCAGGGTCGATGGTAAAGGATGCAATACCCAGCTTTGGATTGCCCACAAAATCATTTTGGATTTTCACCATATTCTCATTCATTATTGGGCAAATGGAAGGACAGGTAGTGAAGAAGAATTCGACCACGTACACCATGCCATCATAATCTTTGTTGGTGATGGTTTTCCCGTTTTGGTCGGTAAAAGAAAATGATGGAACTTGACCCTTTTTTCCATCTTTTTCAATAAAAGCAAGGTCAGGTTCAGAAAAAGATTTAACTATTTTGGGCACCGCCCAGATTCCAAAAATTAAAATAATTAATGAAATACCTATATATGAATAATTCTTTTTCACGTTGAGGAAATTTTTTGACTAAAATTAAGGATTCTTATTATATTTTTTCATTGCGCGTCTGTATTCGGCCAATAGAACCTTTACATCGTCGCTCATTTTGTTGTTTATTTCAGCAATTTCGCTGGAATCAAACCCATACATAACCCCTTCTTCCTCGTCATCATCTCTTCCGCGTAAGCTACGTTCCTTATCAATTATAAAAACATAGGGGGTGGACAAATTTGAGTCCAATGAAATGTTTGATTTTAGGGAATTGAAAACCGTGTTAATGGCTTCGGGCGTACCGAAGGCGAAAAGCCAGCTTTTGGTATCGGCTATTTCGTTTAATTTTTCTTCAATTTTTTTTGCTTGTTCCTCCGTGCCATTCGGCAACAATATAACAAACTGAAATTCCTGAAATTCGTGGTTCTTGGTGTAAATTTTATGTGCTAGGTTGTAGGCATAGGCACGGTGTACTTCCAAATCGTTTCCGAAGAAACCCAATACCGTAATATGGTTTTCAAGCTCTACCGGTTTACCTTCCAGTGTTTTAAATTCATCAAGTTCATGAATCGATGGCGTTAACACTGGCAAAGTGGCGAAATTATTTATACCAGAAGCAAAAAAGATATAGGCCGTAATAGGCAGTATAAAAAGGATGCCAAGGACTAAATATTTCTTCATTTTACAAAAGTTTTTGGTTTTGCAAAAGTACAGGGTAAAAGGTGGTTGGGCAATGTTTGGGGTGTTAATTTTACCAATTAAAGGTGCATAAAAAAAGCCCTAATAAAGGGCTTTTTAATAATTTATATATGGATTAAAAATTGAATTTTATAAATCCAACTTTGTAGACTTCGTAGATATAATCGCCTTCAATCAATAACAGGACCACTAAATAACTGATCAAAAATAAGGCAGTCCATATAACGGCGCGCCTTAAACCTGTGGTTTCATCGCGCATGTGCATGAAATCCCACGTAATGTAGTATGCCTTGAAAAGCGTAAGCAGGATGAATATCCAGTTAAGCAACTTAAGGGCAAGAAAGCGGTGATCAACCAGAAAGTCTGGACGGATAATACCCAATGCAACTTCAATGATTGTAACTATTGAAAGAATTACAAATACACCCCAAATTTTGGTAATGTTTGAGCGAAATTTTAAATTCCCTCTAAAAATTGCTAATTTATGTTCGTGTGCCATTATTAAAAATTATAAAACTTATACAAGATAAAAGAATGTGAATACAAATACCCATACCAAATCTACAAAGTGCCAGTACAGACCCACTTTCTCAACCATTTCATAATGGCCCCGACGTTCGTAAGTTCCTAGGATAACATTGAAAAAGATAATACAGTTTATCAATACACCGGTGAACACGTGAAATCCGTGAAATCCGGTAATAAAGAAGAAAAAGTCTGCAAATAAGGGATGCCCATATTCATTATGCCTTAAATTGGCTCCTTCAACAACCATACTGCCATCGTTTACAACTTTGGCGATAGATTCTTCCCGGGATAATATAATATTCCTTCCGTTTTCGTCCTTGTGTTGGAGTTTTACCAATAAGTTTTCATTCGCAAGAAAGCCAGCTTTTACTTGTTCGTAGGAATATTCAGTTTTTGTTTCGCTTTCCTTTTCAAACCAGACTCCATTTTCCCTGATGTGCTCGGTGCGTTCCGTAGGTAACATAACCGCAAAATCGCGAATGGCTACCCGTTCGCCTTCTTTATCCAAAAACTGGATAATCTGCCCACCTTTAGTTTCTATGGCACCAAAATCTCCTTTTATAAAGGTTGCCCATTCCCAAGCCTGTGAGCTTAAGAAAATCAAACCTCCTATAATTGTTAGGAAAAGATACGTTATCACTTTTTTCTGTTGCATTTTATGGCCAGCATCTACTGCCAATACCATTGTAACAGATGAAAAGATAAGTATGAAGGTCATAAATGCCACATAGTACATGGGCGCGTCCACTCCGTGAAGGAAGGGAAAGTGAGTAAACACTTGATCGGCAATAGGCCAAGCATCTACAAATTTGAATCGTGAGAATCCGTACGAGGCAAGAAATCCAGAAAAGGTCAAGGCATCGGAAACGATGAAAAACCACATCATCATTTTGCCGTAACTGGCCTTAAGTGGATCGTTTCCTCCACCCCAGGTTTTTCCTTCGGTACCTGTTTTTACAACAGTAGCTTCCATAAAAAGAATTTGGTTTAAATAAGGTTCAAAAATACGTTTATTTTTTATCTAACGAAATATAAAAATAAAAACAGGTAAATCCAGACTATATCCACAAAATGCCAGAAAGTTGCAGCCAGTTCAATTCCAAGGGTTTTCCCGTTTTCATATTTCAGTTTATATTGATTATAAATTACAACCAAAAGCGAGATCAAACCCGCAAATACATGTGCCATGTGCAATAAAACCACCAAATAGATAAATGAAGTGGTAATGCTGCTCTCACTTCCGGTAAAATAATAGCCATTGGCCACTATTTCTGAAAATCCTACAAATTGAAAAGCAACAAAAATAATCCCCAGAATAAAGGTAGTCACCAACAGCAACAATCCTTGAGAGTTTTTGCTTTTTGAAATGCTAGTTTTAGCAAAGTGAACCGTGATACTGCTCACTATAATTACCGCCAAACTAATATAAAAAGCCTGCGGGATTTCAAAATCGCTTAGCCAGTCCGGGCGCTCCTTGCTTACCACGTATGCACTTGTAAGCCCTGCAAAACTCATGGTTAGGCTTATAATACCAAACCAAAGCATGTTCTTTTTGGCGCGGTTTACTTTTTCCTGTTCTGTCCCTTCGGTTAAGTTCATTGTTGGCATTAATTAGTGTTTTTTAAATTGTTACTATCATTTTGTGTTACCTCAAAAATTTATCAGCAACATAAATAATTTGCAATAGTGTAATATAGCTTACGCTGGCGAGCATTAATTGCTTGGCAGCTTTTGAAGTTTTTTCTTTGTACAATCGCAGGGCGTAATAAATTAAGCCACTCCCAAGAATCGCAATCAAGATACCCGAAACAGGTGTAAGAAAGAGTTTTCCCGTAACTCCCATAACAGGTATAAGCGATGCAAGTACGGTCCAAATAGTATATAAAATTACTTGAACGGCCGTTCCCTTGTCCCGTTTTCCATTAGGCAACATAAAGAAGCCTCCTTTTTTATAGTCTTCAAAAAGAAACCAGCCTATGGCCCAGAAATGTGGGAACTGCCAAAAAAACTGGATCATAAAAAGCGTTCCCGGTTCAATCCCAAAATTATTGGTAGCAGCAACCCAACCGAGCATAAATGGGATAGCACCCGGAAAAGCACCCACAAAAACCGAAAGTGGCGTTTTGGTTTTTAATGGCGTATATAAACTTACGTACATGAAAATTGATATGGCCCCAAACATAGCCGTAATGGGATTGATAGTGTACAGCACAACTATTCCTAAAATAGTGAGTACACTTGCAAGTATAAATGCAGTTTGGACAGACATTTGCCCAGCGGGCAAAGGCCTATTTTTGGTCCGGTCCATTAAGGCGTCTAGGTCTCTTTCTATAATTTGATTATAGACGTTTGAAGCCCCAACCATACAGTATCCGCCAACGCACAACAAAAATAGTATATAAAAATCTATGGTATCTGCCCCAAGTAAGTATCCCGCCACCGATGAGAACACCACGCTAACGGACAGGCGCAGTTTAGTAATCTCAGTAAAATTACGGATAAGGGATTGACTAACAGACTGTGAATGAGTAATGGACAAGCTCTTTTTTTTAAGGCACCGCAAAGATACAGTTCCTGTATTTTCTTCGCAATATATATTTCACAATCTTACCGTATTATTTCGGTATTTTTATTATTTTGAACCCTCTTTAAACCATATCTATGTTATTCAAAAAAATTATTCTGAGTTTATTTCTTTTTACCGCTTTTTGCGGCTATTCCCAAACCGACAATGGCGACAAAATGTTCATCAAGCTATCGCAAGTGAAAAACAATGTCTATATGCTCCAAGCAAAGGGTGGCAACATAGGCTTGTATTTTGGAAGGGATGGAATTTTTATGATAGACGATCAATTTGCGGAAGGCCTAAAAGATATTGAGACAGAAATCAGAAAAAAAAGCAAAAAACCAGTGCAGTTTTTGGTCAACACTCATTTTCATGCTGACCATACGGGAGGAAATCCCGCCATTGCAGAAACAGGAACCCTTATTTTTGCACAGGAAAATGTACGTACACGACTTCAGGAGATGATCGATAATTCAAAAACGAAGGTTTCCGAGAAAATGCTTCCCATAATTACATTTTCAGAGGACCTAACCTTTTATTTCGAAAATGAGAAGATTTTTGTATTTCATGTTCACAATGCGCATACTGATGGCGACGCCATGATCTATTTCACAAATAGTAACGTAATCCATACAGGTGATGTTTTCTTTAACGGAAAGTATCCATTTATAGATTTGGAAAATGGGGGAAGTGTACAAGGATGCATTGATGCTCTTAACAAGTTGGCTAATGTGATCAATGAAGACACCCAAATAATCCCTGGACATGGTGATGTGGGGAATATGGAAGATTTAAAATACACAATCAATATGCTTACCAATACCTATAAAAGAGTATGGAGTAAATACCTTGCTAAAAACACAGAAGATGAAGTTGCTAAAATGACCGATCTAACTGCTGAGTACGATGCTAAGGAATATGGAAATGGATTTATTACAACTGAAGCTTTTTTGAGGACTATTTATAAAGATATTGCGCAATTAAAAGAAGGCAAGGAATCAAACAACGAAAAAAACCGAAAAGCTGCTGAAAAAATTGAACAAATCAAAAAGCAAAGAGCGGCAAAAGGGAAGCAATAAAACTTAAAAGTCATAGTACCAATTAAATAAATCAGTACGTAGGCCAAAATTTATCCATGTAGTTTGATTTTCAAACACAGTTTCAGTATTTAGCTCCGGATTAAAATCCCTGAAAATAAAGCTGCCATATATCTTTAGGTTGGTGGCGGGATTTATAAGATACCCGGCTTGCAATTCGGCGTGAAAGAAATTGGTGGTATTTCCTTGAGCTACTTCATTATTGTCTGTTGAAATTCGGTCATCCTCGTTTCCATAAATGTTTGCTCCATAAAAACTTGAATCTTCTTCAGTATTAAATTCAAACCCGCGCTTGGCAGTAATTAATTTGAGATCTCCAAAAATTCTTCCTTTTTGATAACGGGCAATGGCTATAAATTCTGAAAAATTGGCTCCCAAGGTATGCGCCATGGACTGATTGTTATGGCCGTAATTCAATACAATAGTATTATGGGAATAGGTATAGGGACGAACGCGATTATACTCCGCTTGCAAGTACAGGTTTTGAAGCCCGAAAGCATTGTAATATTTAGCGCCTAGCTGATACCCGGTCTTGTTTTTGTAACTGCCATTTCCCCCAAAAACATCTTTCGAAGAAAATTCATCAATAATAAACTGCGAATATAAATTTACTCGATCATTCACTTTATATTTTGCACTTAACCCAACCAAAGCGTTTCCAGCCCGCGAGCCGGTTGAAAATTCTATGGCACGGTAAAAAATAATGGGGTTTAAATAATTGACGTCAAAACCCCTCCCATTGTCATTCTGCCAAATCACCGATTCAAAAAGCCCAATGTTTAGGCGTTTTGTAATATTATAG
>JBBQQN010000057.1:0-21521 GCA_038215845.1 Flavobacteriales bacterium
AAATCATCAATAATTTTTGCCAATTGAAAATCCTTTTCCGTAACGCCATCGGCATCGTGGGTAGAAAGATATATTTCCAATGAATTGTAGATATTGCTCCACTCTGGATGATGCTGCATCTTTTCGGCCTCAAAGGCAATGCGGGTCATTGCCGAAAAGGCATCCTTAAAATCCTCGAATTCAAAAACGGTGTGCAAGGCGCCCTCGTGAAAATCCCACCCTTCAAATTCCTTTAGTTTTTCGTTTACTTCTTTTTCTGATAAAGCTTTCATCTGTATATAATTTTTTATTTAATTGATATAATCTCATCCTTTAAACTGCATTGCTCAATAACCTCTGATACAGTTATTTGATGTTGTTTCGGCAACTTGTTTTCTTTGGGAAGAATGGCATGGTAGCGATCTTCATTACTGCTAAAAACACTTTTAAAGATAGGCATTTTATCGCCTATTTTTGAAGTGATTTCCCTAAAAAGATCTTCGTGGTGGACCATATCATTACTGGCCAGATGATATATTCCGTGCAGCGATTGGTTGATTATAAAATGAACTTGCTGGCAAACCTTATTAATGGTCGTGGTACTAATTACCAAGTTTGGAAATACTTCAAAAGTGGCACTATGGCGAATGCATTGGCGCAAATGAACAAGCTGCGGCGAATTTATTCCAAGAACCATGGGCAACCTCAAAATGGCAGTTTGTTTGGGAATGGCTTCCAACAATAATTTCTCAATAGAAATCTTGAATTTTCCCAAAGCGGTTTGAGAAACCGTTGAATCGTTTTCATAGGAAGGATGTTTGAATTTTCCATCAAAAACATCCGAAGAGGAAAGGTATAAAACGGAGCAGTCTTTATTCAACAGGGCGTAGTTTACCATTTCCTGATGTGCATCAAACTGATTTTTAAAATCCCCATTTATAGCAGAAATTATTATTGTTGGCCTTAACGAGTTCAACAATAAAAAAATGGAATCCTTTTCCACGCAGTAATTATAAAAAACCTGGTTTTCGGAAAAAGCCCCATACTGTTGGCAGTAGGTGCCATGGATTTCAAAATAGGAGAGAAGCTCCCTATATAGCGCATTGCCAATAAAGCCACTGCCACCCAATATCAATATGCGATGCTTACTTTCTTGCTTCTTCATTAAAAATCCTTTCCTACCCTAGAATATGGATAATTTGGTTTTGGTGGTAAATTGTTCCAACGCTTGCATTCCCAAATAGGAGTTTCCCTTTGGGTTGAGGGCTGGTGCCCAAGTGGCAATAGTAAAGCAATGCGGCAATAATGCTACGATGCCTCCTCCAACACCACTTTTTCCGGGAAGTCCCACTTCAAATGCGAACTCGCCCGCTTCATCGTAAAAACCGCAGGTGAGCATAATGGAGTTGATCCGTTTTACTTGGCTTGCGGTTAAATGCTGAATATTTTTAAGGCATTTTCCCTTATTAGCAAAAACGAAAAAAGCGTTGGTAAGTTGTCTGCAATCCATCATTATTGAACATTGATGGAAATAAAAATCCAAAACTTCTTCCACTTCATTGTGAAGGTTGTCGTAAGACTTCAATAAATTGGCAGCAGCGTAATTGTTAAAACCGGTAAGCCGTTCAGATTCTGCTATTGTTTCATTATACTCAATGCTATCATCATGGGTCAATTCTTTAACAAAATTCAAAAAATCTTCCTTTGGATTCTTTAAATGTGTAACTAAAATATCAGCAATTACAATCGCTCCGGAATTTATAAGCGGATTTCTCGGAATGCCGTTTTCAAGTTCCAAAAGTGAAAGGTGGTTGAACGGGTTTCCCGAGGGCTCTACATCTACTCGTTCCAGCAGTTCGTTGCCAAACAACTGAAAAGCCTTTGCTAGTGAAAGTACTTTTGAAATACTCTGGATTGAAAACTTTTCGGAAGCATCGCCCACCGAATAATTTTCACCCGTTATCATTTGAAGATGGATGCCAAATTTATTTTTGTCCACATTCGCCAATTCAGGGATGTAACTGGCCACTTCGCCAGTGTTTTCAACCTTTTTCAGAGAACTGTGAATTTCTTCTAAAATAGTTTGGTAGTCTTGCATTACGTGGCTTTATAGAAAGGGAGTTTTACAACCGTTGCGGAAATGGCCTTATTTCTTATCTGAATAAAAATTTCAGTCCCTACAGCACTGTTTTCCGTGGTTACATAACCCATCCCGATAGCTTTACTTAGGGAAGGAGCCATCGTGCCACTGGTTACAATGCCAATAATGCTTCCATCTTTATCAGCTATTTCGTAATCGTGCCGCGGAATTCCGCGTTCGTTCAATTCAAAACCGATCAATTTTCGCTTGACACCATTCTCTTTTTGCTTTTTGAGGTTTTCTGAATTGACAAAATCCTTGGTGAATTTTGTAATCCAGCCCAAGCCAGCTTCCAAGGGCGAAGTAGTATCGTTAATATCATTTCCGTAAAGGCAGAAGCCCATTTCCAGTCGGAGAGTATCTCGAGCTGCAAGGCCTACAGGCTTTATCCCAAATTCCTTTCCGGCTTCCATTACGCGGTTCCAAACTTTTTCCACTTCATCATTTTTGCAGTAAATTTCGAAACCGCCGCTTCCCGTATATCCTGTGGCGCTGATTATTACGTGTTCAATTCCTGCAAAATCGGCCACTCTAAAGGTGTAAAATTTTATAGCGCTCAAATCAACTGAAGTCAGTGATTGCATTGCTTCAATAGCTTTTGGGCCTTGAATGGCAAGTAGGGAATAATCTTCGGAAAGATTGCGCATTTCAGCTCCCATAGTATTTTGTTTTGAAATCCAATCCCAATCCTTTTCAATATTTGAGGCATTTACAACCAACAAATATTTTTCATCTTCCAATCTGTATATAAGCAAATCGTCAACAATTCCACCGGTTTCATTTGGCAAACAACTGTATTGCGCCTGGTTGTCAACCAATTTTGAAGCATCGTTACTGCTTACTTTTTGGATTAAGTCCAAGGCTTTTGGTCCAGTTATTAAAAATTCGCCCATATGCGAAACATCAAAAACACCCACGTTCTTGCGAACCGTTTCGTGTTCAGCGTTTACGCCTTCGTATGAAACGGGCATATTATAGCCTGCAAAAGGAACCATTTTTGCTCCCAATTGTTCGTGAATGTGGGTAAGTGCGGTATTTTTCATCAGTTAAAAATGTTTTGGCAAATGTATTACAATCCCCAAAAGGTAACCAAGTTTGGGGAGATTATTTTCAATAATTTTCAAGTTAAAATCCTCTTAATCGCCACCTTCATTCCCAATGTTTTCAATACTTTTAAAACAAAAACCATGGCCACAACCACTTCACTTAATCCTTATAACAACAAAGAAATAAAATCATATAAAAACCATACTAAAAACGAGGTTAAGGAAATTATAGATAAAGCTAATAAACGTTTTTACAGTTGGAGGGAAACTTCTTTTTCTGAAAGGAAAAAATGTATGTTGGCCGCTGCGGCGGAATTAAAAAAGAGCAAAAGGGAATACGCAGAAATGATGACTTTGGAAATGGGAAAGCCCATTTCGCAAGCCATAGCCGAAGTTGAAAAATGTGCGTGGGTATGTGAATACTATGCAGAGAATGCCGAAAAGCAACTTGAAAATGAGATTATTAAAACCGATGCCCATAAAAGTTATGTGAGTTACGAACCATTGGGGGTAGTATTGGCAATAATGCCATGGAACTATCCATTCTGGCAAGTATTCCGTTTTGCGGCTCCTGCGCTAATGGCCGGAAATATTGGAGTTTTAAAGCATGCTTCCAATGTTTTCGGAAACGCTTTGAATATTGAAAAGGTTTTTAAAAGAGCAGGGTTCCCGGAGAATTGTTTTACCACTTTATTGGTTGGAAGCGATGCCATAGAGGAAATTATTGAAAACGAAAAAATAAAAGCGGTAACCCTTACCGGAAGTGGTCCCGCAGGATCTTCGGTAGCGTCTATTGCCGGAAAAAATATTAAAAAAACGGTTTTGGAGTTGGGCGGAAGCAATGCGTTGGTTGTAATGAAAGATTGCGATATGGATAAAACTATTGCCACTTGCGTACAGGCAAGATTTCAGAACACCGGACAGAGCTGTATTGCTGGAAAAAGATTGATTATTGATGAAACTATTTCCGAAGAATTTGTTGAAAAACTTTTGGTGAAAGTCCGAGAACTAAAAAGCGGCGATCCCATGGATGAAGAAACTTATGTTGGAACCTTGGCCCGAGAGGATCTGGCTAAAGATTTAGAAAAACAGGTGAACGATTCCATTAAAGCTGGGGCGAAACTTGCAATAGGAGGAAAGCGGCAGGGCGCATATTTTGAGCCGACCGTTTTAACGAATGTTACCAAAAACATGGCCGCATTTAATGAAGAAACTTTTGGTCCAGCACTTTCGGTTACAACTTTTAAAACCATTAAAGAGGCGGTTGAACTTTCAAACGATTCTAAGTTTGGACTGGGAGTTTCAATTTTCAGCAGCAATATTGAAGAAGCAGAAAAATTGGCCTTTCAATTTGATGAAGGCGCAGTTTTTATAAATGAATTGGTGAAAAGCGATCCACGATTACCTTTTGGTGGAATCAAGCAAAGCGGTTACGGACGCGAGCTAAGTGAACACGGAATCCACGAATTTGTAAATAGAAAAACTGTTTTTATTAATAAATAGATAAACATTAATTGTCCGTTCTAACGCAATTGAAGTTTCGATTGCGTTAGCACGGACAAGTTTTATCCTTTCTTCAAAAACTCTTCTTTGCTTTGGATTTCAGCTTTTGGAATGTTGTTCTTTTCCAAAAAGGAATTGAAGTTTTTTCCTTCTTTTGCCATTATCTCTTCATAACGTTTTTTTCCTTTGGAAAAATCATCTTTAAGCAATTCAAAATTAGCTTTTGAAGCTCCCGACACCTTATTGAAATCTGAAGCCACATTACTGTAAAGATCGCTCAATTTTTCACGTAGTTCGGGGTCAGCGGAAGCCACGTAGTTATCGCCAGTAGTAACAACCAAATCTTTTCGTAGTGCTTCTAGGGTATCGTATAGTTTCTGTGCATCCTTTTTCCCTTTTGGATTAGTTTCTGCAACTTCTTTTGCTTTCGCTTGGGTTTCGGTTATTTCGTTGACCATATAGGCTAAATCTTCAACCATATCATACAAATTTTTTGTAAAGGTTTCCTGTTCCTTGCGTTGTTCCAATGTGGTTACGGATTTTTCATCATACTTTACCTCAATATTTTGGGTATAAGTATCATTGCCCTTTGTAAGCACCACTTTATACTTTCCAGCAGGAACACGTGGGGCGGTAAAACCACCGAAAGAAATTGTTTTTGCCTGTGCCATTTTTGGTGCTGGACTAGTAAAATCCCAAGTTACTAAATTTATTCCTTTAGATTTACCGGGAGAAAGGGAGGTGATTTTATTTCCTTCCATATCCTGAATTTCCATGTCCATTTTTCCAAAGGTGTGGCGCTGTTTTAAATAATATACAATACGTGCATTGGTATTCTTATTTTCTCCAACAAACTGTGTTTCTGTTCCAAAACTTCCACTGAAACCGCTATCTTCAGTCATTACGAAAGGCTTTGTTTCAAAAAAATGAACATTTTCGTTCAATACTTCCGGACTCAATTCGCGAAGTGGGCTAATATCATCAATTATAATAATGCCCCTTCCGTGTGTTCCCATAACCAAATCATTCGTTTGCTTTTGAAGTTCTATAAAATGAACTGCCACGGGCGGCATATTGTTGGTGAAGTGAGACCAATTTTTTCCGCCATCAATGGTAACATAAAGTCCAAATTCCGTTCCCAGGAAAAGTAAATCTTCATTTACATAATCTTCCTGAATATTTCTAACAAAAGCTTTGGCATCGATATCATTTGAAATTATCGATTTCCAAGTTTTGCCGTAATCGGTAGTTTTGAGGGCATAGGGTTTCATATCTCCCGAGCTATGACCTTCAAAAACTGCGTATGCAGTTCCTTTCCCGTGCACGCTGGCTTCAATGTGGTAAACCCAAGTGTTTTTTGGAATGCCAACCAAGTTTTGGGTGACGTTGTTCCATGTTTTTCCGCCATCAGTTGTAACTTGAACATTTCCATCATCGGTTCCCACCCAAATGATATTTTGATCAAGCGGTGATTCTGCAATGGTAAAAATGGTGGTGTACTTTTCCGCGCCGCTGTTATCCATCGAAAGTCCGCCGGAGCTGGCTTGGTCCTGCTTGGTTTTATCATTGGTGGTTAAATCTGGAGAAATAATGGTCCAACTATCTCCCATATTATCCGAACGGTGTACAAATTGGCTTCCCATATAAAACCTATCGGGAACGAAAGCACTTATTGCCATAGGCGCATTCCAATTAAAACGCAGTTCTGGGTCACCTTTTTTGGGTTGTGGTTGTACGGTAGTAGTTCGATTTCTGTCAACATCGTATCGCCAAACATTGGCTGCGCCCTGCATTTCGGAATATATAATATTTTTTGTGGGGTGTTTTAAAACCCTAAATCCATCCCCGTAACCAATACTATTCCATTCCCGTGCGCCAACTCCGCCTGGAGCTGAGGAAGGCCCGTACCAACAGCCATTGTCCTGTAATCCACCGTAAACATTATACGGCTCAGCATCGTCCACACTTATCTGATAAAACTGGGAAAGAGGAAGGTTTTCAACAATCTCAAAAGTAGAACCTCCATTCCAAGAGCGATACACCCCGCCATCGGTTCCTGCATACATAACATCACTGTTATTTATATCGAAAACAATATCATGAATATCGCTGTGCATATTCCCAAGGTTTTTAAAGGTTTTTCCGCCATCGCGGCTAATGGAACCTGACAAACCTCCTTTAGCAATAATATCCGGGTTTTTTGGATCGATGGTAATTCTTGAAAAATAAAAGGGACGTACCGTTAGGCCAAAGTCGCTGTTTAAATGTTCCCAAGAATTGCCCGCATCCATAGATTTCCAAAGACCGTTTGTCTTTTTTTCACCTGTTTCAATAACTGCATAAATTATTTTACTGTCGCTTGGCGCCATTGCAATACCAATTCTCCCAAGTTTTCCGGTTGGAAGGTCTTTGGTTAATTTATTCCAAGTTTTTCCAGCATCAGTAGATTTGTAAAGAGCGCTATTTTCACCTCCGGAATTAAAACTCCAAGCGGTTCTTCTAAATTGCCACATAGAAGCGTATAATGTATTTGGATTGTTTGGGTCCATTAAAATATCGGAAGCACCCGTTGAAGGACCAACATACAGAATCTTATTCCAAGTTTTACCGCCATCGGTGGTTTTGTAAACTCCGCGATCTTCGCTATCGCTCCACAGCGCTCCCAAAACCCCAACATAAACTTCATTTGTATTGTTGGGATTTATAACGATGGAAGCAATCCTTTCGGAATTTTCAAAGCCTGGAATTTCGTTCCAGTTATTTCCCCCATCAGTACTTTTGTATAAACCATCACCCACCGAAACTGAATTTCGGGTCCAGGTTTCACCCGTACCTACCCAGATTACTTCGTCTGGATTTTTAGGATCCAATTTTATTACACCTATTGATTGCACGTGCTCATCAAAAATGGGGGAGAAGGTTGCCCCACCATCCCCAGATTTCCAAACCCCGCCACCTGCGGCACCGGCGTAAATTATACGGGCATTTGTGGGGTGGTTTTCAATATCATTGATACGCCCACTCATAAGCGCCGGCCCAATATGCCGGGCTTTCATGTTACCAAAAAGTTCTTTTCCCTTTAAGGAAGTATCTTGCGCGCATGAAAATCCAGTGGCCAAGAAAAAGATGAATATTGCAAAAATGGATGCTTTCATTATGGTTGGTTTTTGTTTAAAAAAAATCCCCGAACGAACAGGGATTTAAAGTTATTATCGATTTTTATTCCGGGAAATTGAACATAGTGGGTTCTATTTCTGGATTGAGGGTTACTTCCTTAAGCGCAATATTCTGTCCTTGCATTGTAAGGGCAAAAGGAAAATAAAGGCCATTAACCTCTTGGTAATCGCTCATAGTACTAACGCTCATTTGTCCTTTCATAGGTCCTTGAGTAATTTCACCTTCAGTAACAATTGGCACATAGTTTTGAGTGTCGAAATAATAATAAGTTACATTGGGTTGCTCTACACCATCCACCATAATGGGGGTTTGGGTTAGTTTTATTTTATAGGTTTCTGTACCTTCTTTTGTTTCCTTACCTAAAAGTTCGACACTAAAACCTTTTTCTTTGTAGTTCAAAAAGGGAGTTGGGAAGTCTTTGGATTGTTTCTTCATGTTTTCCGTTGCTTCCGCATCACTTTTTTCAGGCATCATGGTCATAAAGTTTGTGGTCCACATTGTTTCTCCATCAAAAGCTACTTGGGTAATTTCTTGTCCTTGAAAATTGATTTTTACGAGTTGCTTTCCATCCTTGGTTTGGTAGATTTCAACAGGAATTTCCATTCCTTGCGTTTTAGCGGTTGCGGTCATTTTTACCCCATTAAGGTTTTCCCATGCTGCTTTTCCGCCCGTATTTTCAAAATAGTTGTTAAGGATTTCGTCTGCTGTCTGCGCCGACACGGGTGCAAAAACCATTAATATAAATGCGACGGTAAGTGTTTTTAAAATTTTCATATATAAATTTTTAAGTTTAGATAAAGATAAGTCTATGAGTTATAAAAGTTGTTACAGTCCAAATAATTTTTAAAATTTCTCCATTAAAAGTTACCTTTACGAAAATGAATTATCATGAAATTCGGAAAAGTAGATGACCCAGAAAATATAGATTTTATCCTTCCCCCAGACCATCCGGGAACTAAAGAAATTCTTTCAAAGCAGAAGAAAATAAAAAAGCCCAATCTTTATGTGGGCTGTGCCAAATGGAACAAGGCCGATTTAAAAGGTTTTTATCCACGTGGCACCAAGGACGAACTGGAATATTACGCCACACAATTCAACAGTATAGAGTTAAATGCCACTTTTTACCGAATTTTTCCAGCTGATGTTTTTGCTGGATGGTATGAAAAGACTCCGGATAATTTCAGATTTTTCCCCAAATTTTTTCAAGGAATCACCCATTGGAAAAGGCTTCAGGATTGCGAAGAAACTTTAAATGAATACATTCTCAATTCATCCAATTTAAAGGAAAAGTTGGAAATGCCCTTTGTGCAATTGCCAGACAATTTTGGGCCAAAAAACATTGATAGGCTGGAACCATTTTTTAAAATGCTTCCGAAAGATATAAAGCCTGCTATTGAATTTCGTCACACTGATTGGTTTAATGATGAAAAAGCTGCAGCAGAATTGTATGAAATACTTGAAAAATATAATATTACAAACGCCATTGTAGATTCTGCTGGAAGGCGCGATCTTTTGCACATGAGGCTTACAACGCCCACGGCTTTTATTCGCTATAACGGTGCCAACCACGAAAGTGATTATACGCGCTTGGATGATTGGATAGACCGGTTGGAAGAATGGATGGACCAAGGGTTGCAGAACATTTACTTTTTTGTTCATCAAAATCTGGAAAAAGCTTCACCTTTGCTTTCTGCACATTTTATAAAAAAGGCGAATGAAAGGTTCGGAACGAATCTTCACATTCCACAAATGGATAACCCAAATACTTTATTTTAAATGAATTTTCACACCCGCAAATGGATAAAACCTCAAGATTTAAATCCCAATGAAACCCTTTTTGGTGGCAGATTGCTGGAATGGATTGATGAAGAAGCCGCGCTTTACGCTATCATTCAATTGGAAAACCCGCGAACTGTCACCAAATTTATGAGCGAGATAAATTTTAGAAGCTCAGCAAAAAAAGGAGATATTATTGAAATTGGGTTAGAAGTAATTGGTTTCGGCCGCACTTCTTTGACTCTGTCCTGCGAAGTTAGGAACAAAATGACGCGCGAAGTGATTATCAGTATTGATAAAATTACAATGGTGAGTTTGGACAAATCTGGAAATCCTTTACCTCACGGTAAAACCGAACTGGAATATGTAAAGGACCGCTTGGCCAAGTAATTTTAGTTCAGCCTTTGAATGTCATTTCCGGTTGGAAGTTCAAATATTTCCAAACCAAAGTAGGGAATGGCAGCCAACAAATGGTCAAAAATATCTGCTTGTATATGCTCGTAATTTTCCCACTTTTTATCATTGCTAAAACAAAAGATTTCGATCGGGATTCCCTTATCAGTTGGCGCCAAATGGCGAACCATTAGAAATAAATCTTTATTGATTGCGGGATTTTCATTTAAAAATGCATCGGCGTAATATCTAAAAACGCCTATGTTTGTTTGGTTTTTTCCGTTGATAAGCATCTCTTTATCGGCTTCGGTTTGGCGGTTAAATTTACCAACCTCCTTTTCGCGATATTCCAAATACGGTTTTATTAACTGAATTTTTTTCAATGCTTCTATATCTTCGGCTGCAAGAAATTTAACGGAAGATTGTTTAATGAAAATGGCCCTTTTTATCCTTCTTCCTTTAGATTCTTGCATCCCACGCCAGTTTTGGAAAGAGTCTGCAATTAAACTATAGGTGGGAATAGTGGTAAAAGTATTGTCAAAATTCTGGACACGAACGGTGGCTAGGTTTATTTCGGTTACATATCCATCAGCGCCAAATTTACTGAAGGTTATCCAATCGCCAATGCGCACAATATCGTTTACAGAAACTTGAATACTTGCCACAAAGCCTAAAATAGTATCCCTAAAAATCAATAACATAACTGCGGAAGCCGCTCCCAATGTTGCCAGACTGATTACGGAATAGCCCGTTAATTCCTGAATAATAAGGAATATCCCGATTCCCCAAGCAAATATCATGAGCACCTGAACGTAGCTTTCCATTGGCTTGTCCTTATACCGTTCTATTTGTGCCATGTAGTTGCGGGAGGTACGCAATAAACTTCTGAAGATCAACACACATAAAATGACCAAATAAATATGGGTTGCAACTAATAAAATATTGGTAACTAAGGGAGATTCAATAAAAATTATTGGAATAAAGAACCAGATAATGGTAAGTGGGAATAAATGTGCCACGAAGCGTGGAAAGTTGCTTTTTATAAGAAAATCATCGAAAGTAGTTTTCGTTTTATTGCTGAAAGCCTTAAATACTTCTACAATAAATTTCCGTAAAATCACGTCTATAATTACAACGGCAAACATTACAATAATACAGTTAAGCACCACATTCAAAAAGATGGCGAGCGCGGAGGACATACCTTCATTAATAAGGTATTCCTGTAATAAACAACTGTATTGCTGTAAGCTTTCTTTATCCATTATAAATATTTGCGTTCTACATAGAAAGGTCCAAAAGGGAGAACACTGCACATAATTACTACAAATAAATCAGAAATTTGCCATTTCAATTTTTTGAACATATAGATAGCCCCTCCCACATAAAGTACGAAAAGAATTCCGTGGGCCATGCCAACAAAACGTACCATTTCGGGCATTTCCCATATATATTTTAGAGGCATGGCTATGCCAAGCAGGACTAGGAATGATATGGCTTCCAAGGTGCTTATTAATCTGAATGATTTTACCGATTTTTCCAAAGTAATATAAATTTCCGCAAAGATACGTTAAGGAGGTGGGAAGCCTAATCATTATTATTAATTTATGGGAAGAATATTTTGACAATTTCATTATTCTTATCTTTAAGAAAAATATTGTTTATGATTTTGCTTTTACAATCTCCTACAGACACAATTACCAATTCCCTACAGAATTATTATGAAGAATTTCTAGTGGTATTACCACGTATTGCTTTGGGAATATTGGTTATTATTGCCGGAATTTTGTTGTCCCAATTACTCACGGGTTTTTATAAAAGACGTTTCCAGCAAAAATCTCAGGACCCTTTAATGTCAAGATTTTTAGCGCAAGCTTTAAAAATAGTCCTAATAATTATAACAATAATGTTGGCACTGCAAGTTGCCGGTCTCAATGGTATTGCCACGGGACTTTTAACCGCCGTGGGGGGTGGGGCCATTATTCTGGGTTTTGCATTTCAGGATATTGGGAAGAATTTCTTGGCGGGCATTATATTGGCTTTCAACAGGCCTTTCAATATTAATGATACTATAAAAATCGACGACATCTTCGGAAAGGTAAAAGAGCTAAGTTTTAGATATTCACACATAAAAACTTTTGACGGGCGCGATATATATATTCCCAATAGTGATGTGCTCACCAAACCTGTAGCCAACTATACCGCCGACGGCTATTACAGGGTCGATTTCACTGTAGGGATTGGTTATGAGGATGATATTGAATCTGCAAAAAAAGTAATCCAGGATATTTTGGATGGCAATAAAGAAATCATACGGGACGAACTGCACGAAAATTTTGTCATCGAGGACGAACTTGCCGCCAGTACCGTAAATCTAAAAGTGTTCTTTTGGGTAGATACAGTAGACTATAGAAGAGCTTCCCGAGTATTAAGGGGATTAATTATAAAAGAGGTGAAAGAGGCTCTGGCAGCCAAAGATTTCAATTTGCCATCAGATGTTGTGGAACTTAAACTATATAAAAACACTCCGGATATTCCGTTCAAGCTAAGCAAAGGCGCAATGGAGGAACTTCCTCCAAATTCTCACTAATTGCAGGGCAGAGGTATGTTCAACGTTTTATAGAGCCAGTTTTTACGGAAACTGAAATGCCACCATTCCGTGCGGATGGTATTGAAGCCAAACTTGCGCATTCCTTCAAAAAGGAGTTTCCGGTTGGCGAGTATTTCTTTTGAGAAATTGTAATTGTCAATATGTGCTTCCCTTCCAAAATAATCATAATCGCTTCCCATTTCAACATAACAGCCATCTAAGGTTTCCAACGTAATATCTACCGCTGCCCCTTTGTTATGGATTGATCCGTTACCGTACGGATTGCCTACGTAAGTTGCTCGGGGTACTTTTGCCCACATCTTTTTCTGCACGTCGAGTGGCCGATAACAATCATAAATTTTAATTCGATAACCCTTTTCGCAAAAATATTGATTGGCCTCCAAGAGTGCTTGCGCAATTTCGTGGCGCAACAGGCATTTTGGGCAATCATAGAGTGTTTCGCCTATAAAGTTATTGGGGGTGGCGTAGCGTATTTCGTAAGCAAATTCAGTAGAAAGAGTTGCTATATCCACTAATGTTTTCTGAGCTTTTTTCTCATTTCCCGAAGAAATGGGCTGTGAATGTAAAAAGGAAGATAATACAGCAAAAATTAATATGGATAGAAATTTCATCGGATAAATTTAAGCAGAATTTAGGAAGATTCGAATTCTCTCTTTGTAACTTTGGTAAAAACGAAAAAAAATGAATGATTTATCAAACAAAACAGCATTGATAACAGGTGGAACCAAAGGTATTGGTTACGGAATTGCCGAAGCACTTATGAAAGAAGGAATTAATGTAGCCATAACCGGACGTAAATTAAAATCTTCGGAAGAGGTTGCAAAGCAATTGAATTCAGAAGGAAATGGAAAAGCACAAGCTTTGGGACTGGAAGCGGACGTCCGGAATTACGAGAGCCAAAAGAGAGCAGTGGACAAAGCGTTGGAAAAGTTTGGCAGTATAGATTTTGTAATTGCCAATGCAGGTCTTGGGCATTTTGGTTCTGTGGAAGATTTAACCATTGAACAATGGAACGAAACTATAGACACCAACCTTACTGGACCGTTTTATACACTAAAAGCTACCGTGGAGCAATTGAAAAAGAATAAGGGTTATTATATAAGTATTTCCAGTTTGGCGGGCACAAACTTCTTTAAAGGTGGAAGCGCCTATAATGCAAGTAAATTTGGATTAACAGGATTTTCTCAGGCCGTTATGCTCGATCTAAGGGATCATGGAGTAAAAGTAAGCACGATAATGCCGGGTTCAGTTTCGACACATTTTAATGGAAACGAGCCAGATAGTAGCGATGCTTGGAAAATACAGATTGAAGATATTGGCGAATTGGTAGTAGATCTTTTAAAAATGAATCCAAGAACATTACCGAGCAAGATTGAGGTAAGACCTTCAATGCCTTCGTAAAAATAAGGTTATCCAAAAAATGATTCAGCCCAGGCAATGGCATCTTCCAAATTTGGGTAGAGTGCAAAACTGTATTTGAAGTATTTTTGTTGGAGCATCGCTCTTTCAAGCTCTTCGGGATGATTTGAAACTATAGCTATACCCTTAATATTTTTTATCAACCCGTGTTTATAAATATTTAAGTCGATGTCGTGCTTTAGCCTTCTATCCGAAATAACAACAAATTCCTTTGTGCCATAATGCTCCTTATATTTATTCTGGATTATATTGGCCTCTTTTTTACCCACTATTATATTTTCAAAGACCTTTAGGATAACATATTTATCATAAAAAGTTGCTTCGAAAAAATCAGTGATAATTTTATTTTCCACGAGTACCATAACCTATAAATATCAAATAAATTTACATAATAATTTTAAGATATATTTAACGTTTCTGTTAATGTTTGGACTTGGATTCTCAAGCTTAAAATAAAAGTATAAAACAAAAAAAGGCGGTCCTGAATGGACCGCCTTTTTTTAATACTTTTCTTTCTTCTTTTAGTTAGCAGAAAGTAGGGCCAAAAATTTATCAAGGTTTGGCAATATTACGATTCGCGTTCTTCTGTTAGTAGCGCGACCTTCTTTTGTATCGTTTTCGGTAAGAGGGTGAAAACTACTTCTTCCCGCAGCGATCAACTTTTCAGGAGCTACACCATAATCGTTTTGAAGTTTGCGAATTACAGCAGTAGAACGTTCTACACTCAATTCCCAGTTGTCCTTAACGTAAGCACCTGGTTTAACGGTTTGACTGTCTGTATGACCTTCAACCATAACTTCAAGAGCTGGTTCGCTGTTTATAACATTAGCAAGACGTTCCAAAAGTGTGTTTGCCTTTGGGTTTACACGAGCACTTCCTGAACTGAACAAAAGTTTATCAGAAATAGTTATCATTACAACAGTTTCATCAATATCAATGTTAATATCATCTTCTTCGCCTTCAGCAATCAGACTGTTGTCCAGATTTTTCTTAAGGTTGTGCGAGATGATAAGATTCATTGAATCTTGAAGTGTTTTTGCTTGAGCTAATTCTTGGGGATCTACATTAGCTAGAGCTTTTCTCATATTTGCCTTATCGTTTTCTGAAACCACAACTCCTTCAATTTGTTGAAGTCTGTCATTGTTGCTGTCTGTTAACGATTGGATTTTGGAATTGTAACTTGCAACACGCTCTTCAATTTTAGCGTATTTAGCTTCAATTTCTTCTTTTTCAAGTTGTGTTTTGGCTAGGGCAGAACGGGTATCGTTATACTGCGTTTCCATTTCCACATACTTCTTTTTTGATACGCAAGAGACCGTTAATAGGCCTGCGAGCACGGTCAGTGCAATAAATTTTTTCATAATACTAAGTTTTATAGGTTTGTGTGGCAAAGATAACCGCATACATACCAAAAATTAGTTAATGAGTGCTATAGTTTTGTTAAAAGTATTAACCAAACCAATTGAAAACATAGCCAAGTACTATCCATAAGATAATGAAAACCAGAATGGTACCTATGCAACCGCACTTGCCGCCTCCAATTTTTTTTGCCCCCCATGCGGCAAGGAAAAATCTAAATAAATTCTTCATCCGTTAAATTTTAAGGTTAATGTTTTATTAGCATTTACTATAATTTATTATGAATTTATTCCTTTTTCTCGGAGGCTGCTTCGCCTTGGATATTATCTTCCCGAGCCATTTGCAGTTTGTTCTTTCCAAAATCCAATGTGCGGATAGGGAAGGGGATGTTGATACCTGCTTGATCAAAGTTTTTCTTGATAAGTTTAATGGCTTTATGTTTTGCCTCGAGTTTCGGTTTGGGTTTTGTACTGGCTATCCAAAACCGGGTAACAAAGTTTATGGAGCTGTCGCCAAATTCAGTAAAGAAGAATTCAACGCCTTCGTTGCTGTTTTGTTTAAAATTTTCAGAAATTATTTTTACCACTAAGTCTTCCACTTTTTGGAGATCACTTTCGTAACCAATACCGCAACTTACGTCTACGCGCGATCTTGTTGACCAGGAATAATTGGTGAAGGGATTTTCAATAAAGACCGAATTGGGGATTATTACATATTCGTTATCGGTTTGGCGAATGGAAATATTCCGAAGATTGATTTCGTCTACATATCCGCTTTTTCCCTGTGCCTCAATAAAATCGCCTATACGTACTTTCGGTAAAAAGGAGAGCATGAGTCCAGAAAAAGTATTGCTCAAAGTACCCTGCAATGCCAACCCTATAGCCAGCCCTACTACTCCCGCACCGGCCAAGACTGAAGTAAGCACCTTATCTAGTTGCATGACGCCTAAGGCTATAAAAAATCCTATAAGCATAACGGTAGCATAAACTATCCGTGCAAGCATGTGCTTTATGGACTCTTCGGAAATTTTTCTAAAAAGCAATTTATAAGCGAGCTTTCTCACGCCCTTAGCAATAAAATAAAAGATAACCAAAACCAAAACGGCTACAATAAAATTGGGCAGTTTCAAAATAATTGCATCCAACCAGCCATCCAATTTGTCCCATAAATTTGAAATAGAATCGTTGATTGAAAATTGTTCTTTTTTCATAATAAAAAAATTTTAAAATAAAGTGGATAACATAAAAGTACCCAATACCCATAAAATAAGCGAAAGAATACCCCCAATAATAAAGAAATGTTTGAACTTATAAAAGCCCATACCATATATTAAGGTGTTTGTTTGATAACCCATAGGGGTAAAGAAACTAAAATTGGCCCCAAACAGCACAGCCAGTATAAAAGGTTTCATACTTAAATCCAACCCAACCGCTACTGCAATGGCAATAGGGGTCATGATAATAGCCGTGGCATTGTTACTTACCACGCTGCTCATTAGCATAGTAATCAAAAAAATAAAACCAATAACAATAATATTGGACTGCCCGCCCAATATATTAAGCAAATGTTCCGAGATCCATTTATCTGCCCCAGTGTTATTCATCGCCACACCCAGTGGAATCATTCCCGCCAATAAAAATATAACCTGCCAATTTACGCGGTGGTATACGTCATTAAGATCGAGGCAACGCGTGAGCAATAATAGCGAAACACCGGTTAATGCACTTACAAGTATTGTCAATATACTACTTGCAGCTAAGCCGATAACGAGTAACAGAATAACCGCGGAAAGTATTTTTTTGTTTGGATTCACCGCCGGCTTTGCATCGTGTTCCTGCAGAATTGCCACATTTTCCATTTCGTACAATTGGCCTATTTCGTTTTTTGGAACTTCTACCAACAATCTGTCCCCGGGCTTTAAGGTTATTTGGTCTAAACTTTTTCGAATAAGGCGTTCTTTGGTGTTACGTAGGTTCCTTCTTTTTTTAATGGCAATTGGCAGTGCGCTTTGGAAAGTTTGTTTTCGCAGCTGTTTCAAGTTTTTACCGATCAAAAGTGACCCAGGGAGTATAAGCAATTCAACAAACCCAAAATCTTCTTGCTTTTTTTTGGGCTCCTCATTGTTCTCTCCTTCTGTCTTTATTTTTTTGGCATCCTCTTCTTGTTGTTTATGAACGCTCAGGCCCTCCGCTTCATTTATTTTAGAAAGATTTTCCAGATCGCACATCAACAATAATTTATCGTTCTCTTTTAAACTAATGTATCTTCCGGGAGCATTTGTTATCTGTTTGTTTCGGGTAAGTTTTAATACCGAAATCTCTGTGTTTTTAAACAAGAAGGTATCTTCAATTGTCTTGTCTATCAAGTTAGATCCTTTATTTATAACAACAGTAGTAATATAATCTTCCAGTTCATAAGCTTCACGTAAATTTTCTTGGGATCCTTTTGGAAGCCAACGGGAGGCAATGGTAACCACTATAATCCCTACTATTAGAAAAATAACCCCAAAGAATGAAAATTCAAAAAAAGAGAAGCGCTCCGCGCCAAGATCGCGCGCCACTGAGTTTACTATTAGGTTGGTGGAAGTTCCCATAAGGGTACAGCTTCCGCCAAGTATTCCCGCAAATGAAATAGGAAGTAGCAGTTTGGATTGAGGCAGGTTAAAGCGCTTGGAAAGTTCGGCTATAATTTTTATAAAAACTATTACAACAGCGGTGGTATTGATAAATGCTGAAATTCCGCCCGTAATAAGCATAAAAATAGGCAGGAGCAGGAATAGGGGCAGGATATGAAGATTTTTTAAAAAACGCGCCAAGGATGCAATTACCCCATTATCTTCCAGTGCCAAAGCAATAATCATCAAAGATAGAACCGTAATTGTTGCTGTATTTGAAAAGCCTGAGATGGCCTCCTCTGGTGACACCAATCCTGTTAGTGCAAGGGAAGCAATAATAAACATAGCTATCTTATCTACCGGAAATACTTCAAAGGCAAATAAAATAATGGTAACAAAGAGAATAGAAAAAACGAGTATTATTTCTGTGGTCATTTGGTCAGACTGTTAGTCTGATAAAGATAACCGTAGAAATAATACCCGTTCCTAAGAAATTCTTAAATTATTAAATGAAGTTTACATTTAACTTTTTAGAATACTACCCTAAATATTTTTTCAAAATATGGCTTTTTGACTGCTGGCGAAGTCTTCGGATTGCTTTTTCGCGAATCTGTCTAACACGCTCGCGGCTCAAGTCAAAAGTATCTCCAATTTCTTGAAGCGTCATAGGGGGTTGTCCACAAAGGCCGAAATTCAACTTAACCACATCGGCTTCTCTTGGAGCCAAAGTTTCAAGGGCGCGGTCTATTTCAATTCTCAAGGATTCGTGCAGCAAATTTTTATCCGGCGTTGGACTTTCACCTGAACTTAAAACATCGTACAGATTATTGTCGTTTTCACCTTCCTGAAAAGGGGCATCCATTGAAAGACTGCGGGTAGAATTTTTAAGCGAACTTTTTACTTTTTGAACGCTAAAATCCAACTCTTGGGCTATTTCCTCAGCAGTAGGTATGCGTTGGTATTTCTGTTCCAAATGAATGGAAGCCTTCTTTATTTTATTGATATCCCCAATTTTGTTAAGAGGGAGCCTCACCACACGGGATTGTTCAGCAATAGCCTGCAATATTGCTTGACGTATCCACCAAACAGCATATGATATAAATTTGAAGCCTCGGGTTTCATCAAACCTTTTGGCAGCTTTTACCAAACCTACATTTCCTTCATTAATAAGGTCTGGAAGACTTAACCCTTGGTTTTGGTACTGCTTTGCCACAGAAATCACAAATCTTAAATTTGCGCGGCTCAATTTATTCAGCGCATTTTGATCTCCTTCACGAATACGTTGCGCCAACTCTACTTCCTCTTCGGCTGTAATCAGATCTATTTTGCTTACATCCTGCAAATAACTGTTCAAAGATTTGGTCTCACGGTTGGTAACCTGCTTCGTAATTTTAAGTTGTCTCATATATTCTTATTAGCTTTTAGTTTATTCTAACACGGCATAGTATGACATTAAACTTTAATATCCAAAAAGTTAACATCATTTGTTAATATTTGTTTGCGAATTATTTTTTCGTTATTTTGAAAAAAAAACTGATGAAGAAATATTTCCAACCCATTTCTAGTTTACTTGTATTCCTTTTTTTCTCTTTGGAAACCTATGCACAAATTCCGACGGACATTCCAAAACCCAATGAAAATGAGCCTTTAGACCTGAGTAACCCCGCCGATATTATTATTTACATAATTTTACCACTATTGTGTATTGGTTTATTTCTTTTGTGGAGAGCAAGAAGACGGAAGTGAAATGCATAATATTTTAAAAAAATAGCAATGATAGAAATTATTTTTTGAAATATTTGTGGAGCAATTATTGTTATCAGAAAATAAAAATATAGAATGATGTTCAAATCCTTTTTTATTACTGCTGTTTTTGTGATGCTATGCCAATTTTCAATGAGGGCACAATTTGAAAATTCGGATAATTCGGTGCGCTTTGACACTAACCCAACGAATATGAACAGTACTACTGGATTTGAAATGCCGGCCATAAAGAAGCCTACCCTCACCAAAAATGCACAACCCAATACACCCAACAATTCCACATTGGGTGTAGAACAACCCAAAGAACTGGATTTGAAAAATGGGGATGGGCTTATGGAATACAATACAAACAAAACTCCAAAATACTTTACCCAGGACAAAGAAGAAAAACCTGAATACGGCAAAGACCAATATTTGGGCGATTTTAAAACTAAAGGCAATAAAGCAACCATTATGTACCGCGACCATGAATATGTGGACGGCGATAGAATAAGGGTGTATGTAAATGGCGATATTGTTATTGCCAATACAATGCTCGAAGGCAGTTTCCGCGGATTTGACCTTCCGCTGCAAAGCGGCTTCAACAAAATAGATTTTGAAGCGCTAAACCAAGGTTCTTCCGGACCAAACACTGCACAACTCCAAATTTATGACGATGCGGGAAATCTTTTGGCATCTTATGAATGGAACCTACTAACCGGTAACAAAGCCACTGCTATTGTTGTAAAAGAATAGGATTTAATTTTTTAATGTTTTTTAAACGCTCGTCTTTCTTATTTAAGTCGGGCGTTAAATTTTTCATAATCTCATTTTATAAGTTAGCAGGGTCTCGCTTTTCTATTACAGCTATCTTACTTTTACTTATTATAATGTTCGTAGCATGAAATTTTTTCTATTAAATCAAAATTGCGAATAATAAAATTTATAAAGAATTCAATAAAATGAGAGAAGCCATCAGATTCACATTTATAATGTTGGGGATAGTATTAATAATAGTCTGCACGGTAATTTGGCCTGTGTATGGATTTTCTTTAATAGGAGTATTGCTTTTTGGAATTGGAATATATGATCTGTTTCAAACAAAACACACCATCCTCCGCAATTTTCCACTCTTGGGGCATATGCGATATTTACTGGAAATGATTGGGCCAGAACTTCACCAATATTTTGTGGAATCAGATACCGATGGAAAGCCCATTGACAGAAATCATCGAGCATATATTTATGAACGTGCAAAACTTCAAAATGAAACCCATCCATTTGGGACGGAATTAAACGTGGAAGAAGAAAATTATAAATGGATGAAGCACAGCATTTATCCCGCTAAAAAATTGGAAGAACCCTCCCGCGTTCTGATTGGGGGGCCAGCTTGTAAGATGCCCTACAGTGCCAGTATTTTCAATATTTCTGCAATGAGTTATGGGGCGTTGAGCAAAAATGCGGTCATGGCGTTGAACTTAGGGGCGAAGGCAGGTAATTTTTTTCATGATACCGGGGAAGGGGGAATTGCCGAATATCATTTAAAAGGAGGCGACTTGGTTTATGAAGTAGGTACAGGTTATTTTGGCTGCCGTACCGAAGACGGCAATTTTTCACCAGAAAAATTCAGGGAGAAGGCAGCGATACCCGCAGTAAAGATGATTGAAATAAAAATCTCCCAAGGTGCCAAACCTGGGCACGGTGGGGTCTTGCCTGCAGTAAAAAATAATGAGGAAATAGCTAAAATTAGGGGGGTAAAACCAC
>JBBQQN010000058.1:0-21375 GCA_038215845.1 Flavobacteriales bacterium
CTTCTTCCGAAAAAAGCCTGAAAAGAATTATAAAACGAAGTCCCACCGTCCCGCGGAAAAGGTCTCCCTTACTTTCGATTTTCCTGTAATTGCCAGTATGCTTACCGGAAAGAAAATCATGCATTTAAAAAACCTGCCCGATTTTGAATTTCTTCCAGGGGAATCGGTAGTAATGGCCGCCAATGAAGAAATGATAATTGATTTCTCCATTGCGCGAAAAGACAGTCCCGCACAATGTTTGGCTCTGGGCATTGATCTTGAAAAGATTACTGAAGTTGCCAATAAATTCAATCAATTGGTTTCAATTGAAGAAGAAAATAACAATTGGAATTTGGATAAAGGAGCCGCTTCCCATTTAACCAACCAAATAGAAGTAAATTACCTTATTGAGCGACTTGTTACAACCTTTACCCATAATTCAACTTCAAAGGATGTTCTGATGGATCTCATGATCCAGGAATTGATTATACGTTTGTTGCAGACAAAAGAAAAAAAAAGTATACTCAATGATAGTTTGAATATGTTTAGTGATACGCGTATTGGAACGGTAGTTAAGTATATAAAAGAAAATTTAACGGACCGTAGTATCAGTGTGGATCAACTCGCAGAAAAGGCTTATATGAGTTCATCCGGTTTTCACAAAAAGTTTAAAAATACCTTGGGAATTTCGCCTATTGATTTTATGAACTCTGAAAAAATAAAGTTCGCCAAGAAATTAATGAAAGAAAACAAAAACATATTTATATCTGAAATTGCTTTCAAATCTGGTTTTAACAATGTGAGCTATTTCAATCGTCAGTTTAAAAAACTGGAACTGATGACGCCTCAACAATTTATTTTTTCGGTAAGAAAATAAATTAATGGGAAGGTTTTAAAGAAGAAAAGAATACAAATCCAAAGCCCAAAAAGAGCATCAAGTGGAAGGGGAAGAGTCCAAAATCTCCACCTTTATCGCCTACTATAAAAGCACTGTACATTCCGAAGGCGAAATAAAGCATCAACACTCCTTCAATAATGGTATTGGCAGAAAAGTTTTTGGTGAGATATTTATTGCCTTTCCAGCTTTCTTTTAAGGAACCAATGTTGAATTTTGGCGTCCGAATAAAATCGCTTTTTTTACCGAAATGTCCCTCCAAGACCGCAAGTGAATTGTGCACCGAAAAGCCCATTGCCACCGAGAAAAAGGTTAGAAACATCCCAATGTATTTCAAGAAATTTTTAAAACCGCCTCCGTGTATTTTGGAGTAGGTAACCCAATAACAGGCAAAAAATATTACCGTACTGAACGCAAAACCGGCAAGGATATAAAACACATATTTAAGTTCCGGATTTGCGGCTTTTATGTAAAGCATGGGTACACTCAAAATTGCAACAGTGAGTATTAATAGGAACATGCTGCTGTTCAATAAATGAAAAAAACTATGGTATTTGGTTTTCCATGAAACAGAGGGATCCTTTAGGAGTGTAAAGAATATTTTTTGAAAATTTTCAGCAGCGCCTTTGTTCCACCTAAATTGTTGGCTTTTTGCCGCACTGATTACAACGGGAAGTTCGGCGGGAGTTTCCACGTCTTCCAGATATTTAAATTTCCATTTTTTCAATTGGGCGCGGTAACTCAAATCGAGGTCTTCGGTAAGCGTATCGCCTTGCCAGTTTCCCGCATCAAGTATACAGGATTTGCGCCAAACGCCCGCGGTACCGTTGAAATTGATAAAATGGTTTCCATAGTTTCTTCCCACTTGTTCCAGTACAAAATGAAAGTCGAGCGCAAAGGCCTGTATTTTTGTAAGCAAGGAATAATCGCGGTTAATGTGGCCCCAACGGGTTTGTACTACGCCAATTTCAGAATCTTTAAAGAATGGGATTGTATTTTTAAGCCAGTTTTTCTTGGGAAGAAAATCCGCATCAAAAATGGCAATGTATTCTCCTTTGGTAGTCTTTAATCCTTCTTTTAATGCGCCGGCCTTAAACCCTGTTCGGTCTTTTCGAGTTACATGTTTTATGTCCAGACCAGATTTTTGAAGCTCTTGAATATGTTTGGCGGTTTCGGTGAAAGATTCATCCGTGCTATCGTCCAAAACCTGAATCTCGAGTTTTTCGTGAGGGTAATCAATTTCTGCAATGTTTTTGAGCAAACGTTCCATTACATAAAGTTCATTATAAACGGGAAGCTGAATGGTAACCATGGGAATTTCCTCTTCATTGGAAAAATCGAAAGTTGGGGAAATTTTATGTTCTTTTCTTGCTTTTAAATAATTGAAAAGCAAATTTAACTGCGCCAATGCGTACATAAAAATGAGGAGCAGGGCAATGGAATAAATGGCGATGATAGTTACTTCAAGGATCATTTTTTGAAACTGTATTTAAAGATCCAACCTAGGATTTTTACACCCGCAAAGATAGCACCTTTTACGGTACCCGAAACTTTTGAAACGCCAATGCGGTTTCTATATTTTACAGGCACTTCAACATATGAAAAATTCTTTTTCAGTGCTTTCAGTTGCATTTCTACTGTCCAGCCATATGTTTTGTCCTGCATATTTAGTTGGAGTAGTTTTTCATATTTAATAGCGCGAAAAGGCCCGAGATCTGTAAATTTTGAATTGAAAAACAGTTTCATTAATCCTGTTGCCAGTTTATTTCCAAAGCGCTGCGGAAAGGTCATCGATCCATCTTCGCGTAAATTTTTATCGCGCGCACCCACTACAAAGTCAATGTTGTCTTCCACGATTGGAGCTATAAGCTTTGTCAATTCTGAAGGATAATCACTGTAATCGCCATCTAGAAAAACTATTATATTCGGGCGTTTAGCGGAGTCGAAACGAGCTATGTATTCCATTCCTTTCAAACAGGCATATCCATATCCTTTTCTGGTTTCATAAAGTACCGTGGCACCAGCTTTTTGTGCAACTTCCGCAGTATTATCTGTTGAAGCGTTGTCTATGACAATAATTTCGGAAACTATTTTCGGAATTTCCCCAATAACCTTTGCGATTGAATTTTCTTCGTTAAAGGCAGGAATAATAACGTGAATGTTGGGGTTCATTTAATGGATTTGGTTGGGTTTCCAAAACTATTACTATACTTGGAAAAACTTTAGCTTTAGACGCAATAGTTTTTAATTGCTGACATTTTATTTTCCATTTACATATTCCATCAAATTAACGTCGTTCCCCAACAAGATTTCGTTGCTGTCTATCCGGTTCTCGCGCGGACTGTTTTCCAATTTCAAAACGCCGCGTGGGCAAACCGCTGAACAGATTCCGCAGCCCACACAACTGGAGCGTACAATGTTTTCACCCTTTTGGGCGTATGCGCGGACATCGATGCCCATTTCGCAATAGGTGGAACAGTTTCCACAGGAAATGCACTGACCGCCGTTAGTAGTTATTCTGAAACGCGAAAAAAGGCGTTGTTGAAATCCAAGAATGGCTGCCATGGGGCAACCAAAACGGCACCAAACCCGGCTGCCAAAAATAGGGTAGAAGCCAACGCCAATAACCCCGCTAAACACCGAACCAATTAAAAAGCCGTAAGACTGACGCAAGGTTTCAGCATCAAAAAGAAACAAGGTTTTTCCCGTTGTGAAATGAAGTGCGATTAATGCCATTATAATTAAGAAATATGCAATGGATCCTATTCTGGCATCTTTTTTTAATTCTTCTCTTTTAAAGATCCAAACCCCAACGAAAACAATCGTTAAAAGTATTGCTACGCATATAAGAAAGACATTTTTTGTAAGCCAATATTTGGAAGAATCAACGCCCAAATAACTATAAATAACGGCTGTTGTCATTAGCACCACAAAAACCAAAACACTGTGTATTACCCATCGTTCTACTTTCCAGGCCACCTGCGTTTTATCACTTAAATGGCGAAATGGATCCCCGGCAGTTTCTGCCAAACCCCCACAACCACAGACCCAGGAACAGTACCAGCGTTTTCCGTATTTATAAGTTAAAATGGGAGTAATTATAAAAATTGATGCAATTCCAAAGATTAAAAGAGCCAGCCCAATATCTCCCGCTGAAATGAATTCATCTACTCTATATTGTTCAAAATTGTAATAATTGAGGGGCCAGATATTTTTTAAATCATAATAGGGAAGTTTAAAACTGTCCGAGTTTAAACGGGACATAAGTTCCGGTATTAAAAATGCAAACCCCAATTGAAAGAACATCACCGAAAAAGTTCGTAATTTTTCATATTTGTTGTGGCGGTACTTTAGAATGAATTTTATTCCAAAAGCCACTATAGCAATAGTATAAAGCGTTCCATACAGAAACCATTGACTGGCCGGGCCGCCGTTCAAAAATTTGCTCAATGGATCAAAAAGCGCAACAATGCCTTTATTTTCGCCATCCTGCACCAACCCTAAATACTGCGGAAACCAATAAAGAACAACATAGAAAAGGGTGACGGTTATTCCTAAAATCCAAGCCCAGAATCCGCGGGAAGTAAGCGACTTGAAATAAACGCCATCGTTTTTGATTCCTTCGTGTTTATTAGCGTAAGCCGCAATGGAAAACCAAATAATCCCGACTGAAATCATACCCAATGAAGCGCTAAGCCATAGCGTTTTGTTTGGAAAATCGGGGTTGAACAAGGCTAAAAAAAGCAGTGCCAAACCGAAAAGACCAATTGCCGATGCAAGTTTTTGTTGGGTGTTGATTGTCTTTGGGGGCTCACCAGTTAAGGACATATTACGTTGAACGGTGCTCATAAATTATGCGATTATGGGTTGATTGGTATATTCGGCTTGAATTGCCTTTTCATAATACTTATAAAATTCTGGATCGAAATTGGCTTGTTTTAGGTTTTGAACAACGTATTCCACGCTTCTTTTTTCATTCAGCCATCGATCAAAGACCTCGTGCTTCATTCGAATTCCGAAGGTGTTTATTCCCAAGAATTCTCCAGATTCCTTATGATAGGAAATTGTAATGCACCGAAGATCGCTCGGACATTTCCAATGAAATTGAGCCTCGTAATCCCTTCTTCTGCTTTCTGAAAAAACCCAACCATAGGTTTGGTATTCAATATCAAAAAACTTGGCACTGTTGAACCAGTTTCCAGGATTGTATTCAAAAGGTTTTCCGCAAATGGTTTGTGCCAAAGCTTCGCCCATCATCCTTCCCGTGTACCAAACTGCTTCAATTGGAGGACGGTTTCCTATGGGTTTGCGTTGTTGTGCACAATCGCCAATGGCGAAAACATCCTGTATATTTGTCTCAAGCATTCGGTTAACCAAAACACCTTTATCTGTTTCAATATTTGAATCCTTTAAAAATGAAATATTGGGTTTAACTCCGGTCGTTATTCCTACTACGGTACACGGTATTTCCACTCCTTCTTTGGTCAAAACCGCGCGAACGTTTCCGTTATTGTCTCCTAAAATTTTATCGATTTCACTATCGTGTTGAAGATCTACTCCGTGGGATATTATATGTTTTGAAATCATTTCTGCTTCCGGAAGAGGGAGTACGTTCCCCCAGAAAGCCGGTTCGCGAACCAACATAGTGACTTCTATTTTGCGGGTTCTGAGCATCTCTGCCATTTCCACACCAATCAATCCGCCGCCAATAATTACTGCCCTTGGACACTCTTTATTATTCGGTGCATTTTTTTCCAGATCTTCCAAATCTTTTTTGGTAACCAATCCTTGTACCCCTTTTAAATCCTGTCCTTCCCAATTAAAGTAATTGGTTATGGAGCCTGTGGCGATAATAAGCTTGTCATATTTCATCGAATCACCTTCCCGAAAATGAAGGGTCTTTGTTTCGGTATCGACCTTTTCAACATAGGCCTTTTTCAGTTCGAGCCTATTTTTTTCCCAAAACCAACTTTCATAGGGTTCAATATCGCGCCAACGCATGTGGCCCATATAAACATACATTAAAGCGGTACGTGAAAAAAAATGATCTGCTTCTGCAGAAATTAGGGTAATTTTTTTGTCGGAAAGTTTTCTTATGTGCCGTGCAGCGGTTACTCCCGCTATGCCGTTGCCTATAATGACGATGTGCTCCATAGTGCGAAACTTATTGGTTGAGTTGGGTTTTCAGTCGTTTATAAATTTACGCAATTACACAGGGGTTGGTTTAAAAACGGCTATTAAATTTTTATAAAATCTATTTAAAAATCCTAAATTGATCCCTTATTGATTTTCTTATGATTTCTTTTTTTCGATACGTATTTTTTATTTGCATTCTTTCCTTCTTATCAGGCTGTGCCCAAAAAAAGACTGTGGATCAAGAAGCATTGGTTTCAGAAAATAAAATAAACGGGGTAAGTTTCGTGGCTTCACGAGATACAATTCAGCAAAAAAATATTGATCCTGTTCTTGAAATTCACGCCAACTACGCCGCTATCATGCCCTTTGGGTTTATTAAAAGCCTTGATCATCCCGAAATTATTTATAACCAAGAAAGGCAATGGTTTGGCGAAACAATGCAAGGAGCACAGCAATACATAAAAATGCTTCATAAAAATAAAATTCACGTGATGCTAAAACCGCAAATTTGGGTTTGGCGTGGTGAATTTACAGGGCTGCTGAAAATGGCTTCTGAAGAGGATTGGCTACAACTTGAAGATTCCTATAGAAATTTTATTATGGATTTTGCAGAAGTTGCCGAAGAAGAACACGTAGAGCTTTTTTGTATTGGTACTGAGCTTGAAAAATTCATTGAAATGCGTCCGCAATATTGGAGGAATTTAATTTCAGACATCCGGAAAATATATAAAGGCAAACTCACCTATGCCGCCAATTGGGATGAATATAAGCGGGTGCCTTTTTGGGGTGCGCTGGACTACATTGGAGTGGATGCGTATTTTCCCATAGCATCACAAAAAACGCCTACTGTTGAGGAGGCAAAACAAGGTTGGGAAGTTTGGAAAAATGAAATGAAAGCGCTTTCAGAAAAAGAAAGCAAGAAAATACTTTTTACCGAATACGGTTACAGAAGTGTCGATTTTGCTGGCAAAGAGCCTTGGCTCAGCAACCGGGAAATGGCCACCATAAATTTAAAGGCCCAAAGCAATACCTTGCAAGCGCTTTACGCGGAAATATGGAATGAAGATTGGTTTGCGGGTGGGTTTTTATGGAAATGGTTTCTTGAGCACGACCGGGCCGGCGGAGGTGAGGACACCCAGTTTTCCCCACAAAACAAACCCGCAGAAAAAATAGTTAGGAATTACTATAAAACTGAAACCAAGTAAAATTTATCGTTGCTCCTTCATTTCTGCCTCATATTCCTTAGCAATAGATATTTTTTGCTTTTCGGAAAATACTTTTCCTGCCAATTGAAAAAAAGTGTGTTCTTCATCGTCTAAATGGTGCTCCACCTTTTCCCACAACTGTTTTGCATATACAAGCCAAGCAGGTGAGTCCATATCTGCATCATCAATTTTTTCTATTAATTCATCCATTTCATGATGTTCGGCTATACCGTGGCGGGCATGTTCCTGCATCATATCATTTTGTATCAATGGGGAATAAAAGGTGCGTTCCTCGGCATTGGCATGGATGTGCAATTCGTGTTTTAACTTTTCCCACATTTCCTTTCTCCCTTTAGATTCGCCAGAAGTTGAGGTTACTAAGCGGCAAAGTTCGCGTTGTTTGTCGTGGTCTTTTCTTATTGCTTCAAAAATATTCATGGTTGGTCTTTTTAAATTCCTTCTCAAAATACCAACAACAAATGGGGTATTGTGTTTATGAAATCTTAAAATTTGAAAAAAGCTTAATTTGTGTTATTATTTATCAAGGATTTTTTGAGAAATCTCTTGCGTGGATTGGGCAGAAGTTTGGCAGGGAGATCCTTTAATATTTTTCAAATAATAATCATAGAGGGCGTCCGCATCTGCACCCATCCATCTTTTAAAATAAATAACCAAGAATTGATATTGTAAATTCCAAACGCCCTTTTGTTTGTATAATCTTGCAGAAGTTTTAAGCGTATGCTGAATGACGACAAATTTTTTGCGGGCGAAAAGTTCATTTATAAGAATATTGTCTTCATAAATGATGAAAGTGTCGTCATAACCACCTATTTCATAAAAAATTTGTTTGTTGATAAACTGACTTTGGTCGCCACCGCGACAAGCACGCCAACTGAATTTGGTAAACCACCCCATTAATTTTAACCACCAATGATTACTGCTAAATTCCATTCTAAAACAACCTGCAGGATTTCCTTTTTCTACTTCAGCGATAATATATTTGTCAAAATTTTTGGGAGGAAAGGAATCGGCGTGCAGAAAATAGAATATATCGCCTAGGGCATTTTTCGCGCCTTTATTCATCTGTTTTGCTCGGCCTTTTTTGGAAGAAATTAAACGAATGGGAATTTTTGATTTTTCAGAATAACTTTGGACCAATTCCCTTGTTTCATCCTGGCTTCCACCATCCACCAACAAAATTTCTATGCTGTTTTCACCAGAAATATTAGCTGAAAGGTGATTAAGTAAAGTAGTAATGATTACGGCTTCGTTTAAAACCGGGATTATAATGCTTAACATTTACAGATTTCTGGGTTAAGGATTGGTTTCGAAAATTATCCATTTCCGAAAACTTCTTATATAATATTTTTACTGACCACTGACCACTGACCACTGACCACTGACCACTGACCACTGACCACTTATTTCTTTTCGTTCAAATTCCAGTTGTAATCTTTGTAAGTAATAGGAGCTCCAGAATTTATTTTGGTATTTGAATATTTATTTATAAAACCAATAACATCCTGTTTTCCGTTCACTTTAAAATCTTTTTGGTACCAATCAAAGATTGACGAAAGTTTTGGGTTGTTGGTAGAAATTTCGTTTTTGTCGCTGTTGATGAATTCTTTTACGGCACGATCTAATTGTTCGTTAATCTTTGAAGCTGTATAGGCTTCGTTCATCAATTTTGGGCAAGAAATAGAAGCACAATTAATTGCGAAGTGAATTCGTGGCTCATCCATTTTTCGCAGGACTCCATTTTCAAGACCTCCCAATGAAAGTTCCCTTCCACCGATTTTTATAAAGCCTTTGGTGAAGTTTCCTTTAATATCCTGAATACTTGTGGTGGGATAATTGTCCAAAATTAATTCTACTGTGGAGGCGTTGTAAAGGTTGATGTAATATGCCAATAATTCTTGTGAGCTCCAATCGTTGGTTGGGTCTTTTTCGGCAAGCATTTTTAGGTAATTGTCAAGTTCAGCTCGATCTTTTTGAAAACCTTTATAATCTACAAGGCCTTGATTGGTTACATGTTTTTTTAACAATTTGTCCCATTGGCTGTGGTCTACATTTACAGTGGAATTTGCAGTAGTTGAAACAAGATTTTCGGGAGCATCTTTTGTTGGTTGCCCTTGGCTGCTTACTCCAGCAGCAGAAAGAAGATTACAGCTATGCATTGAAAAAGCTATAAAAAGAATAGTACTAATTTTGAATAAGGTTTTCATTTTTCTGAGTTGTTTTGACTGTAAATTATTTACGAAAAATTGGATTACTTGGTTTTTAATGGATAGAGTTCCTGTTTTAAAAAACCAGAAGGAAAACTTTCATCGCCATCAAAGCCCAGCTCAATGTCCCTGCCGTTATGCGGTACATGGTCGGTGCTAAAAAGGTAATCCCAAATGCTTAAACTTATGCCATAATTAACACCGTATTGTGTGTGTTTTGGCAACTCTTTGGCATGGTGCCAGATATGCATCTTTGGATTGTTGAAGATATATTTGAAGGGTCCATAATCCCACCCCAGATTGGCATGGTTAAGATGCCCGATGGCAAGTGCGCTAAAATGAACTATTGCGACAGCTTGAACATCAAAACCGCCGATAATGGCCAATGGAATATATAAAATTGATTTATAAACAACCGGTTCCATCCAATGATAGCGCAGATGTGCAGCAAAGCCCATTTCCTTTACGGAATGATGGAGTTTATGAAAATTCCAAAGAAAAGGCACACGATGGAGCAAACGGTGGGTATTCCATTGTACAAAATCGGAAATAAGAAAGAAAATCAAAAGCCCCAAGCCATATGGAAGGGCATCCACATCAAACAGTTGAAATTTTTCTATTGAAAGACCGATGTATGAAAGTGCTTCGTCAAACAACGCGGCAGTGGCGTTCGAAAGAAAAATAAGAACGATTAAATTCAACAGGAAAAAGTTGAAAAACATATAAAAAGTGTCCAACCAAAAATCCTTCCTAAAAACTTTTTGATTTTTCCGCCACGGAAAAAGTAGCTCTAAACCCCAAACCAACAAGGAAACTACAATTAGGCTGTAGAAATAATTTTCCCAATGGAAATTGGTAATTTCGCTCCACAGATAATTGAAATAACCTTGGTATGAATTTTTAAAAATTTCTAAATACCTTTCCACATGTTAGTTTTTTGAGATATTGTAGTCGTAATTATTTCTTCGGAATTACACATTTTAGCAACATCCGCCACCATCATAATGAAAAGTGGATTCACTGATAAAAACATCGTCACGATTTAATTCTGCCAAAGCTCCAGCTGTTTTATCGCAAATGGCAATGGGTTGATTTTTCAATAAAATGTGTCCTTTTTTATCATCAAAATAATCTTCGGTTCCGTAATAGATTGCAGCTTTTCCAGTAAAGATGCAAGGCCCATCTTCAGGCATTGGGTCTTTAATGGCAGCTACTTCAATGGATTCAATATAGATTAGTTCGTCAGTTGGATAATTTTTGGGATCCAGAATTCGGTAAGGTTTACGGGATCGGATTTCAATTGTTCCAAATCCGGCGTCGGTCAATGCTTTTACATACTCTGCAATGGGAAGACTTCCACTAAGGCAAAGGGCACGAAGGCGTGAATCTTCCCGAAGGGTTTCATTCATTTCCTGCTCACAGGTGGGGTCGCTCATTACCAAACGGCCTTGTGGTTTTAAAACCCGGTACATTTCATCAATAGCTTTTTTTAGGTCTTCCGCCTTAAAAATATTGAATAGACAGTTCTGTGCCGCAACGTCAATCGAATTATCTTCCACGGGAAGGTTCATCGCATCGCCTTTTTTAAGTTCCACGAATTCACTTTTAAACCAAGGGTTCAGAGCTTCTGCTTCCTTGAAATTTTTTCGCGAAGCTTCCAGCATTTCATCTACCGTATCCACTCCAATTACCCCGCTTTTTTGACGGTTGAAATATGAAAATTGAAGCAGCTCCATCCCACCCCCAACACCCACATAAAGCATTTTGGGGTTATTGGTAAGATCGCGGGCATTTACAGTGCTTCCACAACCATAATTCATTTCCTGCATAATTTTCGGGATTTTAAGGCCCGGAAGTTCCCAAATAGGATTTGTTGTACAGCAAAGTCCCACATCAGGGGTCAAAGCCGCCTGTTTGTAAACGTCGTTTGTGGTTTCTAAATAGCTCATTTTTATATTTTTAAAGTGTTTTTATCAATTCGGAGAAAAGAGTAATCATATCAGGTTCCGCCTTTCCAGCCATCGCAATTATTTCTTGTATATCCACCGGTTTTAGGTCCTCCGGGTCACATTCGTCCGTTATTACAGAAACCGCGGCCACAGGTAAACCTAGATGGTTTGCAACTATAACTTCGGGTACGGTGCTCATTCCAACTGCATCTGCCCCAATAATTTTAAGATATCTATATTCGGCACGGGTTTCCAGTTGCGGTCCCACCACACTAGCGTATACCCCTTTGTGAAGTGTAATGTTTTTTTGGGAAGCAATTTCTTCCATTTTTTTGTTCATGTCGGTATCATAGGGAGCACTCATATCTACAAAACGTTCACCCATTTGTTCTATACCGCGAAAGGCGAGGGGAGAACCTCCCTGTAAATTTATGTGATCGTCGATGAGCATCAATTCTCCTTTTTTGAAATTCAAATTGATGGCTCCCGAAGCATTGCTCACAAGCAAATGCTTTATTCCCAATAGATACATTACACGAACTGGAAAAGCAACATCGCGCAGGGAATAGCCTTCATAAATATGAAAACGCCCCTGCATGACCACCACTTTTTTTCCTTCCAAAATGCCATAAATGAGTTTTCCTTTGTGAAATTCAACGGTGGCAGTGGGAAAATTTGGAATGTGATTATAGCTTACTTCGCTAATTATTTTGAGGTTTTCGAGAATTTTTCCCAGACCAGTGCCCAAAATAATACCGACTTCGGGTTTTTCAAATCCTTTTTGTTGTAAGTAATCAACAGATTCTTGAATGTATTTCAACATAATTATAAAAAATTTTTATCTAAATAAGGTGGCAGAAATTTCTGAAAAGCATCAATATTTTTGATGTCTTCAAAATAATCAACATCGTTGCGTTCTTCCAAAAGCAAATATTTTTCTTCTTTCAAATCTTTGATGGTGTTTTTCAAAACGGTGTCGGCACCCCACTCTTTGTCTTGAAAAAGTTCCTCTTTCATCTCTTTCATCCCCAATAAATAATAGCCGCCATCCTTGGCAGGCCCCAATACAAAATTGCTTGTTTGTAGGGCATCGTAAGCTGCTTCAATGTCTTTTTTATCCAAGTCATAAATATCGCTTCCTACTATAATTGCTTTTTCGTAGCCCATTCCGAAAATTTCGGAAAATGCGTTATTCATTCTTTCACCCAAATCAGAGCCAGTTTGCAATTTTTTTCTATAAATATCCGGATTCCAAATATCGTCCCTTTGAATGTTTTCAGAATAAAAAATGTATTTGTTCACATTTAAATCTTTCGTAATATCAACGGTATGCTGAAGCAGGAATTTATATATTTTCAGAGCGCTTTCATCGCCTACGGATTTTGCCAAACGTGTTTTTACTTTACCCAATTCAGGGTTTCGAGTGAAAATAATCAGTGCTTTTTTTGAAGTGGGAAAATGAAAGTCGAAAGCCATTTCATTGTCGCCGGTGGTGTCTTTTGAGGTGAGTAATGCCATTTTTCAGTGTTCAGTGTTCAGTAATCAGTATTTTTTTCAATAAACAGGGGTTCCGGCCTTGAGCCAATCACCCCACTTTTTTGAGAAAATGTGAATGTTTTCGGTTTTTTGCCCTTTGTTATCTATTACCGGATAGCCTTTATTTTTCCATTCGAAAATTCCCCCGTAAAGATTTTTTATATTTGTATATCCTTCATTTTGTAACTTTTCCCCAATTTTCTCGGAACGTATTCCCACAGAACAATAGATAACAATTAGTTTATTTTTATTGGGAATTTGTAACGAAACTTTTTCGGCGGAAAATTCCTTGAAACCAATATATTCTGCCGTAGAAATATGGCTCACATTAAATTCTTCTTTTTCCCTAGAATCCAAAATTACAACATCGTCATTCAATTGGTGCATCCGAAGTTCTTCCACAGAAATGTAGGGAATACTGTTGGTATTGTACATGTTCAGTAGCTTTTCCAAACTTTTTTGGGCAAAGCTATTTGCAGTAAAAAGGAATAAAATAAATACAAGTTTTAATTTCATAGTTTTTTTGGGTTCCTTCTTCGAAGAACTAATTTTTATAAAGGAATGCCAAAACCTTGCCATCCGCTTTCCAATGGGGAAAGTATTTCACAATTGTCCCAAATTCCGGTTATTATTGTTCTCGCGTATTCCTGGGGCAACAAATCGTTTTGCATTAATTGGCTGGTCAACGTGAAGTTGTAATCCATCGTATGATGGGAAAAACTGAGTTTTTCTTTTTCATCGTTTAAAATCATATACCAAACCTGGGGCGAGCCGTCGTTTGCAGGCATCCCGATAACGCCCGGATTTAACCACATTTTGTTTTCTTCTATGTGGTGAAATGGCAAACCGCAATGTCCTGCAATAATTACATCACTTTGGGTTGCTTCAAAATTTTTGGCTTTCGTCTTCCACGGAGTCGATTTAAAAATAAATTCTGAAATATTTAAATAGGAGCCGTGTACAACGGTCACTTTCTTTCCAGCATATTCAAACTGAATATTATCGGGCAGCGTTTTCATAAAATCCAACGAACTTTTTGAAAGCTTGCTTTGCGCATACGGATACCACAGTTGCGAAAATCCATCGCACCTGCCACCAGCTTTAAAATCGCAACCGCAATTCTCAGCACCTTCGCGCAACTGGATTTCCACATTGCCGGCGATACTTTTGGCGCCCCAAAGTTTAAAAAGCCGAACGGTTTCTTCGGGTTGGGCGCAATAGCCAACAATATCGCCCGTACAAATACAATTTTCAGGTAAAATATTTTCTTCTTCGGCAATACTCTTCAGTTTTTCCAACGCTTGCAGATTGCTGTAAACCCCACCGAAAAGGAGCACTTTGCCTTTCAGATTTTTTATATGTTCTATTTTTTTATCCACGTTGGTATTAAATATAAAAGTATACAACTGCCAATCCCCCAAATATTTACCCAGAGTAAGTCGGCATATTTGCCTTCGGTGAAAATGAGTTGTTTCGGAAAAATTTCAAAAACCAAAATAAAGCCGAAAACAATTCCCGTTAGTACACTTACGTAAAAACTTACTTTTGGGGCTTTGACTTTCCAAAATAAGAATACAGGCGTGAGCCCAATTACCATTGTTCCTGAAACTGTAGTAGCAGATAGTATTTCGGCATTCAAAAATACTGGAATGGTTCCCAATATTGCAATAATTGCCATAGATAATCGACCGAAAGTTAAGTTTTTTCCCAACTTTAAATCTACTGCAAGCAATTTTGAAAACGAAGAAAATGTAGAATCCAAAGTGGAAGCCGCTGATGTAATCATTATAAAATTTATTACCAAAAGAATGATTACGCCAAATGCTTTGCCCACTTCAACTGCTGCCTGCCCTTCCATTCCTTGGGATTTTGCGTAAATACCGATTATACTAAAAAGTACTATACAAAGCCCTCCGAATAATGTTGCCCATAAAAAGCTTTTCAATGTGGTTTTTGGCGAACTCAGAAAAGCGCGATCGGTTAAAACCGGATCATGAAACGGATAACTAAATGACTGAATTATTGCAGCAAAAAATAGATTAAGCCCTAAGCCAAAACTCCAGGTTCCTGAAGTTGCAACTTCGGTAATTGTAAAATCTTCAACTGAAAATATTTTCCAAAGAATTATACAAAGCAAAATTGCAAAAAGTCCCATTTGAATTACATCGGTAAAAATTGAACTACTCAAGCCTCCTTTCAATGTGTAAGCTAATGTTAAAGCGGTAAAAACTAGTATAGCCCAATAAAAAGCTGAACTTCCCTGTTCTCCAAAATAAGTTCCGATTACCATTGTGTTACTCCAAACTTCGTTGAACAATCGAATAGCTATCAAAACGGAAAAAATCCGCATTGCGCCTTTACCAAAACGGCTCGTTAAAAAATGATGAATGCTTTTAAAACCACCATCTTTTCTGAGGTAATAAATAATAATCCCTGCTACGGCAAACGACAAATAATATCCCGCATAAGCAAAGCCGCCAACTAGCCCAAAATCGAGGCCAAGGTTGGCAGCATTGGTAATGCTTTTTGCCATAATCCACGAAATGATGAGGCTTCCCGTGAGCATAAACGCACTTGGTGCTTTTTTGCGGTGGGTTGCCTTAAAAAATTCGTCGGTTGTTTTTGCCAATGGGGAAATGAAAAACAGTATCAAACTCGATACGATTATCAATGCCCATTGCCATATTTGTACGTTCATACAACTAAAATTTAATTTTGCTTACAGCTTACAGCTTACAGCTTTTTTTTATTCATCCCACCAAACTGGAAAATTGATGCTATTACCATTTGTGTTCGCCGCTGCTTCATTGTAATTGTCAGCATTTAATGCTTGTTCTTCAGCCGGATAAGGCATTCTGATTGGAATTAAACCATCATTCAAACTTGCGACAACAGGTTTCAACATTGGAAAACCCGTGCGGCGGTAATCAACCCAACCTTCATAACTATTTATAATATTTGCAATCCATTTTTGGGTAACTATTTGTTGGATGGGGGTTGTGCCGGATGCATCAAAAGCGGCCGGACCAGTTAAATAATCTGATGGTAATGGCGTATTCCAATATTCAAAAGCGAGGGTTACTCCTGTTTCATATAAATCTCTTGCATTTGCGGTAATCAAACCACGTTGGGCGGCTTCGGCCAAATTTAAATAGGTTTCCCACGCAGTTAAAAAGTTCGCGTCTAGCGTGGAAGTATCTTCTCTGAAAATTGTTCCCGCAAGTGAATAATCTGCCAAATTAATGGAGGTATTTGATGCGTCTATTCCATTTATTAATCCATTAAATTCGCCGTTCGTTGAATTTTCAAAAGGACGAAAAAAGGTGCCAATTCTGTCATCATTTAAATTTTTCAAAATATCTTCCATAGTTTCTGAAAGAACCAGATTGTTGAAATCACCAACCCGAAGTTTCGCCAATCGGAAACGGTTGGGGTCTGTATTCGTAAAATTGAAAATCGCATTTTCGGAATTATTTTCAATATAATTTCCCGAACTATAAATCTGTTGTAGTTGTGCTGAAACATCAACTTTACCTGAAATACGCAGCAAAGCTTTTATTTTTAAAGCGTTTGCAAACTTCACCCAACCGTCCAAATTTCCGTTGAAAAGTATGTCGCCTTCCAGCGGAAGTACATCGGTGTAGTTGTTAATTGCGGCAATTCCTTTGTTGAGGTTGTCCAAAATTCCGCCATCGGCTAAATAAATATCTTCCTGTTTATCGTATTTCGGAGTAACAGTTCCATTTACCCCATTGAAGGCTTCACTGTAGGGAACATCACCGAAAAGATCGGTCAATCCTGCAGCCATATAGGCTTTCATAATTAAAGCGGGACCTTCATAAACAGCATAGGTTTGCACCGTTTGCGCTTGGTTCAATAAAATTTCATTATCGCGAAGATTCACGTAAAATACCGGCCAAGGATTTCCACCCAATTGCGGCGATTTCAAAGCGTGACGGTCAAAAAGATTAAAATCAATCGCCGTTCTGTGCTGTGAAAGTAAATCGCCAGCAACGAAACCTTCGTAGCTCATCTGTTCGCCAAAATCATAAATTACTTGCCGAAGCAAAAGGCTTGGTTGCACGCTGTTCGGTGCGTTTGGGTTCGTATTTATTTCTTCAAAATCTTTGGTACATCCACTTGCAACAAGCAGGCAAACCAAGCTGAAAATATATAGAGTATTTTTCATAATCGTTTTTTTAAAAAGTTAATCCGGCTTTAAAACCAATACTTCTGGTAGATGCGTAGCTCATATCCTCAACACCGCTCACAAAACCAGTTCCTTGCACGGCAAGTTGCTCTGGATCAAAATGGGGAATGTTGCTAATAGCGAAAATATTTCTTCCAATAATGGAAAAATCAATAGCCGCGCCTTCGTCAAGTCCAGCAAAACCTTTTCGGGTTTTGATGGTATAACCAATAGAAAACTGTCGAAGTTTTAGATAGGAAGCATCGTAAGTGTTGTTTTCTTCGTGGTTTCTGTCGTAAAATTGTCGGTAGTAACTTTCTGCGGAAACGGCAGTTGTATTCGGAACATAATTCGGGTTTTCCGTTGTGCCAATATTCACAACACCCTGCGGAATTATATCGCCTCGGTCTGAAGTTTCAGCAAGTTGGCCACCAACGGTTGCCAAAGCGCGAGTTCTAGAAACCAATTCGCCTCCTTGACGCCAATCAAACAAAAAGCCTAGGTTCCAGTTTTTATAGTTGAAATTATTATTCCAGCCCAACATAAAATCTGGGTTGTAGTTTCCTATTTTCTTTAAAGTATTGTCTGCAATATATCTTCCTTCGGAAGTAAGGATGAAATCGCCATTTTCGTTTTTTAAATAGCCAGTCCCGTAGATGTCGCCAATTTCGCCACCTTCTTCCACTTGAAACCACACGGTTTGATCTGCACTATCATAAATTCTGCTGAAAGCAAGCGTCAATCTACCATCTGTTTGCGGTAGGCTTTCCACAACCGCTTTGCTTGTACTGAAGTTAAATGTAGTATTCCAACTGAAATTACTGGTTTTTACTGGGACAATATCTGCAATTAACTCTATTCCTTGCGAACGCACTTTTCCGCCATTAACTACTTGTTGATTATAACCGGATGAAATTCCTATTGGTAAAGATATAATTTGATCCTCTGTTAAAGCATTGTAATATGTAAAGTCGAAATTCAATCTATCTCTAAAAAAACGAAGGTCTGCACCAACTTCATAGGAGGTAACTTGCTCAGGTTTCAAATTTGCATTCGGAATAAAATTTTGGTCGCTGAAAGTTGGTTGCCCTGCATAAGGCGTTTGCGAAACAAAAGCTCCCGAAGTTTGATACGGGCTGGTATCGTTCCCAACTTGGGCAATACTTCCGCGTAGTTTTGCAAATGAAATGACACTCGGAAGTTTCGCCGCATTTGAAAGTATAAAACTCAACGAAGCTGAAGGATAAAAGAAGGAAGTGCCATCCACAGAAAAAGGTGTAGCCAAAGCGCTTGACCAGTCATTACGGGCAGTTATATCTAAATATGCTAAGTCTTTAAAGCCAAATTTTGCAACTCCATAAAAGGAATTGATTCTTTTTTGCGATTCATATTGAAAAACCTGAATTGGCGAAGCCGCGTTATTAAGACTGAAAATTCCGGGTTGTGCCAAATTCAGCGCTTGCGATTGTTTGGTAGAAGCGGTTTGGTCCAATCTATTTCCTCCCGCAGAAATATCAAAGGAGAAATTACCAAAGAGATTATTGTAGTTTAGCAAAAAGTCTGTATTTACTTCCCTATAAAAAACGTCGTCTTCGGCATAAGCACCATTTTTAAAGCGGTTGCTGCTATAAGCTCTTCGGAATTCACGGTTTTCAGAAGAATAATCCATTCCCGTTCTCAAGGAAACACTCAAGTGTTGCGAAAGATTCTGCTTTATTGAAACATTTCCGAAAATGCGGTCGCGGTCAAAAGAGTTTCTGTTTTCCAGTAAAGTAAAATATGGATTGTCAAAATAGGTGTAGTTGAAGGAATAGTGTTGCACATTCTCTAAACCTGGCTGCCAATATTGCTTCATATTTTCAATATTCAAAGAGCGTGGCCCCCAAGCTACCAAAGCGTAATTCACATTCTCGCTTCCGTAACCGTTTGATGGACGGTTGTCACTATTTGAATTTACATAACTGATTGAAGTTGCAATTTCGGTTTTGCTCATTGGACGAAAAGTTAAATTGGCCGCAATTGTTTGTCGGTCAAGATTTACACCGGGAATGATGGATTCGCTTCTTAAATCTGTAAAAGAAAGACGGTAATTTCCGCTTCCGAAATTATCCGAAACCGAAACATTGTTAATCGAAGTTGTGCCTGTCTTGTAAAAATCCTTCAAATTGTCGGGATGCGAAACGAAAGGAGTGGGTGTAATGGGAAGTCCATCATACAGCGAAGTATCGCCGCCACGAACCACAGTTCCATCGGGTAAATAAACTGGACTATCATACTGCGGAATCAAATTACCCACATCCAGTCTCGGTCCCCAAGAATAGCTGATAAGGTCGTTAGTTCCACCGCCAAGCCCGTCAACATACTCAAACTGGCCGGAATTTCCTTGTCCGTACTCATTTTGAAATTTTGGTAATTTAAAAGCAGTATCCACAAAAAGTGAAGTGTTGATGCTAATACCCATTCCTTTGCTTTTGCTACCGTCTTTCGTTTCAATAACAATTACGCCATTTGCAGCGCGCGTTCCGTAAAGAGCGGCGGCGGTTGGGCCTTTTAGCACCGTAACTGATTCAATATCGTCAGGATTCACTTCCATTGCGCCATTTCCAAAATCTATTTCCTGAAATCCAGCTGCAGCTTCGTTTGTTACGTTAAAAACAGTATTGTTATTTATTGGCGTGCCATCAATCACAAAAAGCGGATTGTTGTTTGAAAAGGAAGCTTCGCCACGAATGGTAATTTTTGAAGAAGAACCAACGCCGGTAACACCTTGCGTGATTGTAACGCCCGCCAATTTTCCCGAAAGGTTATCGAGAAAGTTAACCGATTTCACTTCGGAAATTTCTTCTGATTTTAGCGACTGAACAGTATAACCCAGTTCACGACTTTCACGTTTTACACCAAGTGCGGTTACTACAACTTCGTCAAGACTGGTTGTAGATTCGGCCAAAATAACATTGATTGTGGTTCTGTTTTCAACCGAAACGGTTTGTGTTGCATAACCAATTGCGGAAAATTTTAGTCTGTTATTTTCAGAAACGGAAATTGTATAGTTTCCATTTTCATCGGTAGTTGTTGCCTTGCCATTACTCGCCTGTATGGTAACAAATGGCACGTTGGTATCGTCAACCGCTGAGGTAACCGTGCCGGTAACCGTGGTTTGTGCGTAGCTGCAAATGGAAAATATCAGCAATACGCATAAGTATATGTGCTTCATAAATTGTGATTAGTTAGAAAAATTTAATTTTTTCAGACCTAACAGGTTTTTAAAACCTGTTAGGTTTTTTAACAATTAGCAATGAAGCAATATGGGAGAACCTTTATTAAAATGTATTTCTTTCGAGGAGTTTTGAAAGAAAAAAGGCGAATATGAAATTGTAATTCTTTCCGAAGAGAATAGGGAAAGAAGAATTTTTTTAAGGGCTGAACCAATAGTTCTAAAACCGTTCAAAACTGATTTAATATCCGAAATTGCATCTATATCGGTAAGCATTTTCAGAAAAACAATCTTGACTTTCTTTACAGCGAGCAAGCGCGAAATGTGCTTCGTCAACTGTGAAGTTTGCCACGGAAGTTTTAAAAATGTTTCGATGCTGAATTGAGATTTGTTCAATCCCATCATATAATACCCGCCATCTTTTGAAGGTCCCAAAATGATTGGATTTTTCTCTAGTTTTTGTGCAGTATTAATTAATTGTGAAGTTTGGAGCTCAGGGGTATCGTTACCAATTGTTATTACATTTTCAAAACCTTGCTCGTACACAAACTGAATGGCGTTGGTATATCTTTCACCGAAAGTTGCACCTTTCTGTTGTTCTTCGGAAAAAAGAAAATAGGGCAGTCCGCTGCATTTTACCTTGTGAAGCGTTTGTTTATTGAGTTCATCAAAAAGCGCCGAGGACTTGCTGAAGGGTTTATTTACAGCCTCTTGTTGTGCTGAATTCGCAAAAATTAATATGGCGGTTTTTTGATTAGTCATACTTATTCGGCAACGGCACCTTGGCAGCTACTTCCTGCACCTGCGGTACAGCCATAACAATGTTGCGAGATGACAATTTTTCTATTGTTTAAAATAGCTTCGTTGTATTCTGAAATATGTTGGATTTTGCTCGCAACTTTCAACTCCAGCATTTGGTTGAAATCGCAGTCGTACAGATAACCGTCCCAACTTATTGAAATGGTATTTCGGCACATTACGTTTTTAACCGCTGTGGGATTGTACGCTTCAACCAACGAATACATATAATCCTCATAGTTTTCTGAG
>JBBQQN010000059.1:0-21323 GCA_038215845.1 Flavobacteriales bacterium
ATATTATTTCACTATAAGCTTTTCCACCAATTTGTGCTCCAATGTCCAATTGTTTCATACTGGCCATTCCCACTAAATTTCCTCGTTCGTAAACTGCTCCGTGCCCAGATGCCGCACCTACTATAAGTGCGCCTTTTCCAATATTTGGAAATATGGCATAGGCTTTTGCATCATCAAAATATGATTGCATACTTGGACTTCTTTTAAGAAATTCCGATTTGGCATTTTCAGCATCTTTTAAAATTACTTTATCCTCGGCCGTTTGAGCAAAAAGCGTAATGCCGAAAAACAGCATCATCAGCGTAAATAATTTATTCGTTTTCATAATATTTGTTTTTTTATAAGTTATCCAAATGTAGGAATAACCTCTGCTGTGCATAGTTAAGGTGGTGTTAGTATTTGTGAAGGATATGCCAAATTTCACTTGCAGAAGGACGAATAGATTTTAGATTAATTGTGGAGATCTTTTTTCACCAAAAGATAGAAGTCATTATCAAGGAGAAGATAGCCTTGGTCGTATAAATAATAATAGGTAGAGCCCGATTTAGTGGTATAGGTGCTAGTGAAATATTCAAAACTAAAACCCAGGTGCAGGAGCTTGCCCTTTGTGGTCTTGGTTTTATCCGCAGAATTTAATGACTCCAGGATACGATAATTTTTCCGAAGCCGATTGTTGATGTTGCGCACCAAGTTTTTATTGTCCTTGTTTAGCGAATTGTTATGGGCATTGCGGCAGGCATCGCTACAAAATTTTTTATCTGCGCGCCCCAATATTCTATCCCCACATTCCGGACAGGTTCTTTCCATATCCTTAAAGATAAATAATTATTCAAAAATAAGACGGTGGCTGTGGACGTTTTATTTTTCTTCTTTCTGTATATGAAATCGATAGATGGCTTCAAATTTAAGAAAAGTGCCGCCGTTTAGGTTTGGATTTAGCTGGGTTCGATTATCCCCAAAACTGAAGGCAGAAACACCAAGATCTATTTTATCGCCTTCGGCATATACTTCATAATTATTGCTGCTGTAGCCCAGTTTTGCCCTTAGTAATACACTATTTTCCAAGGTGGAAAATTGTAGATATGTTGCAAACTCCAGTGAACTTAGGTCTGCGTAAAGGGTTGGGTCATTTTCAGAATGCAATTTAAAGCTTCTGCCAATACCGAAGTAATCCAGACCCACAGTAGCCAAACCGAGTTTGTAACTTACATCTGCAGAAATAGGAAGTGACATATCCATTTCAAAGCGATTGTTTGGGCTCAAATAATACCATCCAATAATAGGAGTCGTAAAAAATCCAAAAGCTTCTTGAGTGGCATAAACCCCGAAACGGTAGATGAGGTTTTCCTTTTTCTTCAATTTCAGTAAGGCGAAACCACCCAAATAAAAATCTTCGCCAGAAATATTTTTGTAGTCTGAAGCTATCTTTGGAAGTAATACAATAGTGGTGCTCCATTTTTCGGACCATTTAGAAGCCATTCCCAATTTCAAGTTGGTACTGTAAAGACTTATATATTCAGCTTCGGGAAAAAGCTGGAGGTTATTGCTGCTAAAGTCCGCTCCGGTAATTAAGGCGTGGTTTTCGTTTAAAACTACAGGAAAAGTAAGTCCAGCTTCAAAAGATTTTACATGCGTGCTGCTATCAACTCCTTCAAAATTATTATTAAATGTTTGGCCATAGCCAATTCGAAAAAGATCCACATATTCCTGTGAAAAACAGAAAAAAGGAAACAGTAAAATGGGAAGCAGAAGTTTTTTCAAATTTTTGAATAACCGTTTAATGAAAATTATTATTGAAAAGTAAACCAACCATCCATTTTGCTATCTTCAATTTCATTTTGGTGGGAATATTCGTTGTTTTTGGAATTGTAATGGTATTCTTTGCCCCATTCAGAAAAATTTTCGGCCAGTTTTTTTATGGACTCACAAACATATTCCATTTCGGCGTTGGTGGTTGTGGGATGAATGGACATCCGTATCCAGCCCGGTTTGTGGGTAAGGTCTCCGTGGTCAATCTCACAGGTAACGCGGTTTGAAGTTTCCTGATCTACGTGAAGCAAGTAGTGGCCGTAAGTTCCGGCGCAGGAACAACCCCCGCGGGTTTGGATTCCAAAACGGTCGTTGAGCAATTTCACTCCCAAGTTGAAATGTAAATCATCAATATAAAAACTGATCACCGCCAATCTCTCTTGAGTTTTTGGTGCGAGGATTTTAAGATTCGGAATATCTTTGAGTTTTTCAAAAACAATATCCAATAATTCGTGCTCGCGTATTAAAATGTTTTCAACCCCCATTTTTTCTTTTAACCGAATAGAAAGTGCCGTGCGGATGGTTTGGAGAAAACCGGGAGTTCCGCCGTCTTCACGAGTTTCAATATCGTCAATATATTTGTGGTTTCCCCAAGGGTTGGTCCATGCTACCGTCCCACCTCCGGAATTGTCGGGAATGGTATTTTTGTAAAGATTATTATTAAAAATAAGTACTCCACTCGAACCCGGTCCGCCCAAAAATTTATGGGGCGAAAAGAAAATAGCATCCAGATGTGCCCCTTCTTCTTTTGGATGCATGTCTATAGAAATATAGGGCGCCGAACAGGCAAAATCTACAAAGCAAAGTCCGCCATTTTGATGCATCAGTTTTGCAATTTCCTGATAGGGAGTTATAATTCCCGTTACATTGGAACAACTTGTAACGGAGGCAATTTTTAGGGGGCGGTCTTTATATTTTTTAACCGTCTCGGTGAAAGTTTTCATGCATACCAACATATCATCATTTGGTGGAACCACCACCACTTTAGCAATAGTTTCCAGCCAAGAAGTTTGATTGCTGTGGTGCTCCATATGCGTTACAAAAACCACTGGCCTTATTTTGTCGGGAATGTTTGTATAGGGTTTTAAATTCTCTTGAATTTTTAATCCCAGAATACGCTGAAACTTATTTATTACCCCTGTCATGCCGCTATCGCAGGTAATCAGAACGTCGTGTTCGTTGGCATTGACGTGCTTTTTTATGATTTTTCGGGCTTCGTGGTACGCCTTTGTCATTGCCGTTCCCGTTACGGAAGTTTCGGTATGGGTATTCGCAACAAAGGGGCCAAAATCCTTCAGCATTTTTTCTTCAATTGGAGCATACAAGCGACCACTCGCAGTCCAATCTGTATAGATAATTTTTTTTCTTCCGAAAGGGGAATCAAATTCTTGGTTGACTCCCACAATGTTTTTCCGAAAAGTATCGAAATACCTTTCCAGTATGGTGGATGGTACAGTTTCTTCCGAAATATTTTTTGAGGAAATCATTATTAATTTTTTAAAAATTACTTAAAGTTACTCAATAGCCTTCAAAATTAGCCGGTTATATTTTTCTATTTTTTAAAAGCGCCAATTCCTTTTTGTAGCCAAGCGTAGTACTCTTCTATATCTGGAGTATATCCCACTGGATCAACCAAATTTTCTTCATCATGGCCCATCAGTACGTAGAAAGGCTGTGCATTGGCTTTATATTTTAAGATTTGGAACTCACTCCATTTTTGACCTATATACCGAAGTTTCTTTCCTGAAATTTTCGAAGTAACTTCTTCACCTTCCGGAAGCGGGCGTTTGTCGTCCACATACAGAGAAATAAGCACGACGTCTTCGTTCAGCAATTTCAAAATTTTCGGTTCACTCCAAACACGTTCCTCCATCTTTCGGCAGTTTACGCAAGCAAACCCCGTGAAATCTATCAAAACAGGTTTTCCTATTTTTTTTGCATACGCCAAACCAGTGTCATAATCGTCAAAAGAAAGAATATCCTGCGGCCCTAAATGTGCTCCTTCTGGGAACTCCTGATTTTCCGACACGCCGGCTCCATTGCTTAATTTTGTATAACCAACACCATAGGAAGATTCGCTATACTGCATAGGTGGCGGAAAACCGCTTATCAGTTTCAACGGTGCTCCCCAAAGGCCGGGAATCAAATAAACGGTGAATGCCAATACCATTAGGCCAAGGCTCAACCTCCCTACGGAAATATGCTCCAAGGGCGAATCGTGCGGCAATTTGATTTTTCCAAATAAATAAAATGCCAGAGTTCCAAAAACGGCAATCCAGATAGCTAAGAATACCTCGCGTTCCAACCAGTGCAATTGTAAAACAAGATCAGCATTTGAAAGAAATTTGAAAGCGAGTGCCAATTCCAAAAAGCCTAAAAATACTTTTACGGTATTCAACCAGCCCCCTGATTTTGGAAGCGAATTCATCCACCCGGGAAAGGCTGCAAATAAAGTGAAGGGTAGTGCAAGCGCAAGCGAAAATCCGAACATGCCCACGAAGGGGGCAATACCTCCTTTGGAAGCTGCTTCAACTAAAAGCGTTCCGACAATGGGTCCAGTACATGAAAAAGAAACGATGGCCAAAGCCAAAGCCATAAAGAAAATTCCGATAAATCCGCCACGATCGGCTTGTCTATCAACCTTGTTCGCCCAGGAATTTGGAAGCATAATTTCAAAAGCTCCCAAAAATGAAAAGGCAAAAACAACCAAGAGAATAAAGAAAATAATATTGAACCAAACATTGGTGGAAAGGGCGTTCAAAGCATCTGCACCAAACACCCAAGTTACAATGGCTCCTAAGAAAATATAAATAAGAATAATAGCAATACCGTAGGTTATAGCATTTCTAATTCCTTGGGCACGTGTTTTACTTTGTTTGGTAAAAAAACTTACAGTCATTGGAATCATGGGGAATACGCAAGGGGTAAGCAATGCAATAAATCCAGCTCCAAAAGCCAAAATAAAGATGGTCCACAGTCCTTTTTTCTCGTGTTTTTTATTCTGCTCGACGGCGGAAAGTGGCTTTTCAGAAGAAGATTCAAAGGTATCTTTTGCAATTTCACTTTTTACGGTGTCAATAGCCGCGGTGTTTTCAGACTTTTCGGTAATAGCTTCGGTAGTTTCGTTTTTGTCAGCTTTTACGGCAGTTTCCTCGCTTTTTTCGGGTGCCGGAATTTTAAACACCAAATCAATATAGCTTGGCGGTAGGCAGCGTGTATCGTCGCACACCATAAATTCTACTTCGCCTTTTACGGTTGTGCCTTTATCTCCGGTTAATTGTATGCGTTGGGTAAAGGTGGCGGTGTTTTCAAAAAAAGTAATCACCATGTCAAAAACGGGATCATTGATGGTGTGCCCTTTACTTTCTTTTGTTTTCCCCACAGGTTTATATGCCTTGTTGTCTTCAAAAGTAAATAAGGTAGGAAGTGGCCCATCAGGCGGCACGTCCTGCGAATACAGATGCCAGTTTTTTTCAATGGAAGCCTTTGAGATTAAATCGTACTCAGTCTCCGATATTTTTTTAATACTCGTGGACCATTTTACGGGGTCAAGGATTTGTGACTGGATGGACGCAACAGAAATAATTGTCAGGAGGAGGTAGGCGAAAATATTTTTCATTCTTGAAGTTAAATTATTGAACCCTAAATGGAGATCAAATTTGAGGGAAAAAATGCAGTATTCAAAATTAAGATAATGATTTGGGATAAAACCTTTAAAAAACAATTATAAAGATAGAGATAATGAGAGATTATAGAGTGAAGTTGGGGTATGAAAAAATATTTGTAAAACAGGATGTTTCTATATTAAGTCGAACCAAATTATAATAAAGAGCATGCTTTTGGTGTTAGTATCTGAAATGGCGCTATATTCGCCGAAAATTTAAAAAAGACTATTATGAAATTAACAAAATTAATTTTCCTTTTTACACTTGCCATTGCGGCGGTGGGTTGTAATAAAGATGATAACAACTCAGACCCTTACGAGCTTAATACCACTAATTTTGTAGACACCTATAAAATGAAGTTTCTAGAGGTTAAAATTTCCGAAACAGTTACTTTTTCCAATGGAACTACATCTACCTCCACTTCAACAAAGGTGGGAAGTGTCTTTCAAAATGTAAACTATGTTTTCAATTCCGATAATAGCTATACGGCCAATGGTTTATACAACACTGTAACTACGGTTAAGGAAGCGGATGGAACAACAACTGTTGGTGATACCGTAATTGTTAGTTTAGACGAGTCGGGCACCTACTCATTAAACACAACAAACGAGGTAGTAACGCTTAACAAGTTAGGTGGAGATGCTATAGCTTTTGACATTACAAAATATACTGAAACTGAAATGAGACTATATTCAGAAGTAGAAACAACATCCAATAACATTAAAACAGTTACTACCACCGAATACCGATTTTCAAGATAGATTTTAATTTTAAAAGAATAGAATTGCGCCACTTTTTTGAAAGTGGCGTTTTTTATTGTGCAATTTTTTGATCTTGGAGATTAAATTTTAAAGAGTCTCTTTTCTTTATTTAATACTTAAAAAACTCATCCTAAAGAGTAATGGTCTTTTTATCCAAAAAACCTTACTTTTGCAGACTTATTACAACACCCATATTATGAGCAAGAAATTTAAGGAATACAAAGGGCTGGACCTCCCGAAAATGGCGGAAGAAATACTCGATTTTTGGAAAGAAGAAAACATTTTCGAGAAGAGTATTTCCATTCGTGAAGGGCAGACTCCGTTTGTGTTTTTTGAAGGACCGCCTTCGGCAAATGGTTTGCCAGGAATACACCATGTAATGGCCCGTGCCATCAAGGATATTTTTTGCCGCTACAAAACCCAGAAAGGTTTTAAGGTGGACAGAAAAGCTGGGTGGGACACCCACGGACTTCCAATTGAACTGGGCGTTGAAAAAGAGCTGGGCATCACCAAGGAAGATATCGGAAAAAAAATATCTGTTGAAGATTACAATGAAGCCTGCAAAAAAGCGGTAATGCGCTATACCGATGTTTGGAACAAAGTGACCGAAAAATATGGGTATTGGGTAGATATGACCGACCCTTACATTACTTATAAGTCTCAATATATGGAGACTGTTTGGTGGCTGCTAAAGGAAATATACAATAAAGGATTAATCTATAAAGGTTACACCATCCAGCCTTATTCCCCAAAAGCGGGAACCGGTTTAAGCTCGCACGAACTGAACCAGCCGGGAACATATCAGGACATTACTGATACCACTGTAGTAGCACAATTTAAAGCTATGGCTGAAACATTGCCAGATTTCCTTGCCGAAGAATCGAACAATATTTGGTTCCTTGCCTGGACTACTACTCCTTGGACACTTCCGAGTAACACTGCCTTGACCGTAGGTGCAAAGATTGATTATGTTTTGGTGAAAACTTTCAACCAATATACTTTCCAGCCTATAAATGTGGTTTTGGCGAAGAATTTGGTTGCCAGCCAATTTGCAAAAAATTACGAAGAAAAACCAAACGAAGATGTTCTCGAAGCTTACAAGCAGGGAAATAAAGTAATTCCATATTTTATTGCGAAGGAATTTAAAGGTGCCGACTTATTGGGAATCCGTTACGAGCAATTGTTGGATTACACCTTGCCTTTTCAAAATCCAGAAAACGCTTTCCGAATTATTGCCGGCGATTTTGTTACTATCGAAGACGGAACCGGAATTGTCCACACCGCCCCCACTTTTGGAGCAGATGACGCTAAGGTAGCCAAGGAAGCTGTTCCGGAAGTGCCGCCAATGCTTGTAAAAGATGAAAGCGGAAGCTTGGTGCCGCTTGTCGACCTTCAAGGAAAATTCCGCCCGGAGATGAAAGAACTTGCCGGAAAGTATGTAAAAAACGAGTATTACGAAGATGACGAAGTACCGGAAAAATCAGTGGATGTTGAAATCGCCATAAAATTAAAGACCGAAAATAAAGCTTTCAAAGTTGAAAAGTACGTCCATAGTTATCCTAATTGCTGGCGTACCGATAAACCTATTCTATACTATCCATTGGATTCATGGTTTATAAAAGTTACCGATTTTAGGGACAGAATGTTTGAACTGAACAAAGGCATAAACTGGAAACCAAAAGCCACAGGCGAAGGCCGTTTCGGAAATTGGCTTGCAAATGCGAATGATTGGAATCTTTCCCGTTCGCGCTATTGGGGAATCCCTTTGCCAATCTGGAGAACCGAGGATAGAAAAGAAGAAATAATAATAGGTTCCATAGAGGAATTGAAATCCGAAATGCAAAAATCAGTTGCAGCCGGAATGATGGAGAATGATATTTTTGAAGGGTTTGTAGCAGGTGATTTTTCTGAGGAAAACTATGCGCAGGTAGATCTCCATAAAAATATTGTGGATGGAATAGTGCTGGTTTCACCAAGCGGAAAACCTATGCAGCGCGAAGCAGACTTGATTGACGTTTGGTTTGATAGCGGAAGCATGCCATATGCCCAATGGCATTATCCTTTTGAAAATAAGGAAAAAGTAGAAAATACGTGGCGTAAAGCAGACTTTATTGCCGAAGGGGTAGACCAGACCCGCGGATGGTTTTATACACTGCATGCCATAGCCACCATGATTTTTGATGATGTGGCATATAAAAATGTAGTTTCAAACGGGCTTGTTTTGGACAAAAACGGCCAGAAAATGAGCAAACGTCTCGGCAATGCCGTAGATCCTTTTGAAACACTCGATGCTTTTGGACCGGACGCCACCCGTTGGTATATGATTAGCAATGCCAACCCATGGGACAACCTTAAATTTGACCAAGATGGAATTGCGGAAGTGCGCAATAAATTCTTCGGAACTCTTTATAATACATATAGCTTTTTCAGCCTATACGCCAATCTGGATAATTTTCAGTATCTTGAGGAAAATCTCCCCTTAGAAAAACGTCCCGAAATAGATAGATGGATACTTTCTGAACTCCATACCCTTATTAAAAAAGTAGATGAATATTATGCAGATTACGAACCAACCAAGGCGGCACGCGCCATTTCAGAATTCGTTCAGGAAAACTTGAGCAATTGGTTTGTTCGCCTAAGCAGAAGGCGTTATTGGAAAGGCAGTTATAACGACGATAAAATTTCGGCCTACCAAACACTTTACACTTGTTTGGAAACCGTAGCAAAATTGGGTGCCCCCGTAGCCCCGTTCTTTATGGACAGGCTTTACATAGATTTAACGCAGGGAACCAATAAAAACGGAAGCGCTTCGGTACATTTGACCGATTTTCCGATAGCGGATATTTCGTTCATTGATAAAAAGTTGGAACACAAGATGCAGAAGGCGCAGACAATATCATCCTTGGTATTATCGTTACGCCAAAGGGAGAAGATAAAAGTGCGCCAGCCCCTTCAAAAAATAATGATCCCGGTTTTGGAAGCTTCGGAAAAGGAAGAAATACTTGCCGTTTCCGACTTGATAAAAAGTGAAGTTAACGTAAAGGAAATTGAACTGATCGACGAAGGCTCCGGGATGTTGGTAAAACAGATAAAGCCCGATTTTAAGGCATTGGGCCCTCGATTTGGAAAAGACATGAAAGCGGTAGCGGCCGCAATTGGTAGATTTGACCAAAATCAAATTTCAACTCTTGAAAAAGAGGGCGAAATAACTGTTCCCGTTAACGAAAAAAATACTACTTTGGCGCTCGCTGACGTCATAATAAGTTCTCAGGATATTGAAGGATGGCTTGTTGCAAATGCAGACGGAATAACTGTGGCGCTGGATGTTACCATCACACCCCAGTTAAAAAATGAAGGAATTGCCAGAGAGCTGGTAAATAGAATTCAAAACCTGCGTAAGGATTCAGGATTTGAAGTAACCGATAGGGTAGAAGTTACCCTAGGTAAAAATGAAAAACTAGAGGATGCCGTTGGGCAAAACCTTGAGTATATAAAAGAAGAAACGTTAACGGAATTCCTGCAATTTGAAGAACAGTTAATTAACGGGACGGAAATTGCGTTTGACGATATTGAAACTAAAATACGTATTAAAAAACATTAAAAATGGCAGATACAGAAAAAACCAGATATTCAGATGCGGAATTGGAAGAATTTAAAGTACTCATTACAGATAAAATAAAAAAGGCGACCGAACAGTTGGAACTTATCCAAAGCTCCTATAAAAACGACAGCAATAACGGTACCGATGATACTTCCCCAACATTCAAGGCATTTGATGAAGGCAGTGAAGTAATGAGCAAGGAGGCAAACTCACAGCTTGCCATCCGTCAGGAAAAATTTATTCGCGATCTTAAAAATGCTTTGGTTCGGATTGAAAACAAAACTTACGGAGTATGCCGTGTTACAGGAAAACTGATCAATAAGGAACGTTTAAAATTGGTGCCACACGCTACCCTTAGTATTGAGGCAAAAAACCTACAGAAATAATTTTACGTTATTTTTCCCAAAGGGGATAGAAAATCAAAAAAAATTTAGCCTCGTATAAAACGGGGCTTTTTTTATGCAGAAAATAATTTTTATAATTGCAATTCTTCTCTTCGGAATGAATTTCTGTGCCGCCCAAAAAATGATTCAAAAGGAATTTTCGGCCGATGGAATTAAAACCCTCATCATTGAGGATGATGCGGTTTTCACTATACATGTTGAAACTGCCAAAACCAGTACAATAGTGTTGAAGGTTCAAAGCTCGGGTGAATATTCCGAAACTATTGTGATTGATGAAAGGCAAACGGGCAGCAATCTTTTTTTAAAGACAGGATTGATGCCCTTTTTTGTAAAAGAAAACGACAAATTGGCTGCCAATAAAACAATGTCCATTGAAATGCAAATAATATTACCGGAGGATATGAAGCTGAGAATAAAATCGAAACTTGCATCTGTAATTGCCACCGGCGCTTTTAAGAATTTAGAAATAGGGCTGGAAAAGGGCCGATGTTTACTGAAGGATTTTTTGGGGAACGCAGTGTTGCAAACCCAAGACGAAAACATAACGGTTTATGCTGTAAAGACCGTCACCGGAAAGGCAACCTCCCAGCATGGCCAAGTTGTAAATGAACTTCCAAAAAACGGGAAATATCATATAATGGCCGAAAGTATCAACGGAAGTATTTCCCTGCTCCAAACCAAATAATATTCCTATTTTTGCCATCGTATTCCAATGCCTTGGGCGAAGGAATGGCATTGCTGCCGAAACACATACGGTGAAAAAGCATTTGCGCTAAATTCTAACTATGAGCCTGAAAAAAGCTACCGCAATTATAATACTGGTTTTGTTGATTGACCAGATTTCAAAAATATATATAAAGACCCATTTTACGCTGGGCGAAGAAACGCGCATTTTTGATTGGTTCCGTATACTTTTTGTTGAAAATGAGGGCATGGCCTGGGGCGCAAAAATTCCCGGCGCCTATGGGAAATTGGCATTAACACTTTTCCGAATTGTTGCTATTGGAGGAATTGGCTATTGGCTTTGGGATTCCGTGAGAAAGAATGCCCCGAGAATATTGATCCTTTCCATTGCTTTTATTTTTGCCGGAGCCATGGGCAACATTATCGATTCGGTTATTTACGGACTTATTTTTAACGACAGCCATCATCAAGTGGCTACACTTTTCCCGGCTGAAGGTGGCTATGGAACATTGTTTCATGGAAAAGTGGTAGATATGCTTTACTTTCCTTTATGGCAAGGCTATCTACCCGAATGGGTGCCTTTTTGGGGCGGAAAGTTTTTCTCCTTTTTTGAACCGGTCTTCAATATTGCAGATTCATCCATAAGCGTTGGCGTGGGACTTTTGCTATTCTTCAATAAAAAAGCTTTTCCGAAAAAAGAAGCAAATGAAACTACCTCATAGTTTTAACCGGTAGGAGCCAAAAAGCTAAAAGGAGGGTAGGGTATATTTCTTAGCACCCAATAAATAAATACCAGCCCAAAATATCCATAAATAAAAATAGCACTGTAAAAGAGTTTGAAGCGATAATTGGTTTCAAAGACGAAATTTATTGCCATAATTCCAAGTCCATAGATTAAAATGGGTAAGGTTAGCACCATTAATGGGTTAAATCTAAAAGCTCCCCAAACATCACCATGGATAAGCAAATGAATTGCTCGCTGCGATCCACATCCCGGACAATAAAAACCCGTTATGTAATGAAAAGGGCAGGAAAAAAAGAGAGAAGAGGTAGTGGGATTATAGTTGAAAAAAAGAAAGAAAATGCCCCCGATAACCAAGGTTATGAGGGCAATTTTTAAAATTTTAATAGTTTCCAAAAGCTGCTGCACTTGCAAAAATTACAATGTAAAAAACCCAAACCAAAATATAAATAATAGGCCCTGCCACTGCGCCCCAAATAGCCCATTTTTTCGCTTCATCGGCGGCTTGCTGTGCTCCTACTGTATCTCCCTGTGCCCAAAGTTCCCTCACTTTCGAGGCCTTAATTATTGAAACAATGCCCAAGGGAAGGCAACAAAAAACTGTACAAAGAATAGCCCACACAAGGTTGTTTTCAGGCGGGGTTCCCATAGGTGGGGTGTTTGTTGTTTCCATTTTTATCAATTTAGTTGGTTAATCCAATAAAGATAAGAGGTTTCTGCTTAAAATTTATAAGTTTTTTTTGGGGTAATACAAAAATGTAGTTGAATATCAGTACTTTCAGAAAATATTTGCGGCTCCGGATCAAAAAAGGAAAGGCCAACAAAAATAGTTTCAGGACTGCAATTTTTCAAAAAACGGTCATAAAAACCTTTTCCGTAACCAATGCGATGCCCCTTTAAATCGAATGCCAACAGAGGTACAAAAACCACTTCAATATTTTGCGGGAGGATTTCAATTCCTGAAACAGGTTCTGGAATTCCATATTCCGATATTTTTAAAACCGTGTTTTCCTGAAGCAGGAACTGTTTCATTTCAATGCTTTTGAAATCTGATTTGGAAACCACCACGCTTTTGTCCTTACCTTGAAGTATATGTAAAAGGTATTCGGTATTGATTTCTTTTTTTTCTGAAATAGGAAGAAAAATGTGATAATAGGTTTTTTCCCAAATAGGAAGTTTCAACGCTTGATTTGCAATTTCAAGACTCATATCCTCTATGGATTCTTCCGAAAGCGTTTCCCGAAATTTTTTATATTTCAAACGAACCGTTTTTTTATCATCCATAATCCTCAAAAAATTTAAAATCTAAAGTTGTTAATCATTCTTCAATCTTCCATTTCCTCATTGTCAACATGGGCATCATTCAAGGTTGATATATGAAAAATGGCATCCCCTTGGTTTACGATAGGCGATTGGTTTATGTTGATTATATAACCTTCGTTGGGAGCGGTTACCTTAAAGCGCATTTTGCCATAAGGATCTGTTATAGTAGCAAGAAATTCTCCCCTTTCCACGTGCTTGTTGCAGTCAACTTTTACGTGAAGCAGTCCGCTGCGGTGGGCGCGTACCCACTTACTTTTTTTAATGATTACAGTTTTTGATTGCGGTTCGGGAGCAATATGTTTGACCCCCAGCATATCCAAATGACTTAAAAAACGCATAACTCCATCAACCCCTTCTTTTGCTATGTATTTATTGCTTTCGCGAGATTTACCTCCTTCAAAAAGCAACGTGGGAATTCCCATCTTCGAACAAGTGTTTCTGTATGATTTTTCAATGGTGTTTGAAAAAAGCGTAAAAGGGGCGTTGAAAACTTTGGCAAGCTCCAATAGCTTTTCATCCCCGGGCTTAATACGAATTTGAGCCGCATTGAACCTGCTTGCGCCCCCGGTATGAAAATCCATGCAATAATCTGCATGGGGCAAAACTTTTTTGGTGAAATGATAGGCCACCCTACTTGCCAAGGAACCTGTTTTGGTTCCCGGAAAAACGCGATTTAGATCGCGCCCATCAGGAAAGGAACGGTCGCCGTTTAAGAAGCCAAAGACATTCAAAATGGGAATACATATAATAGTTCCTCTTTTGGGCTTGTTTATTTTTCTGGCAATTAGCTGCCGAACTATCTCAACCCCGTTTATCTCATCCCCATGTATGGCTGCAGTAATAAGCACTGTAGGGCCAGGTATTTTTGATCTTTCAATAATAATTGGTATTTCTACCTTAGTGGAAGTGTATAATTTGGCAATACTAAAGTCAATAATTTTACTTTCGCCCAGCGCTACATGCTCATTTAAAATAACAATATCTCGATTTTCTTTTTTTGCCATCTTTAAACGTTACGTTCAATATATTTAATAATTGCGTTTGCAATATCTTTTCCTGTGGCAGCCTCAATACCTTCAAGACCCGGGGAAGAATTCACTTCCAAAATTAATGGCCCTCTTGCGGACTGAAGCATATCGACCCCCGCAATACCCAGACCCATGGCGCGTGCCGCTTTTAAGGCTGCGGTTTCTTCTTCATCTGTAAGTTTTATCACAGAGGCACTTCCGCCACGGTGAAGGTTACTTCGGAATTCGCCTTCCTTGCCTTGCCTTTTCATGGCGCCGATGACTTGGCCATCAATAATAAAAGCTCGTATGTCTGCACCGCCTGCTTCTTTTATAAATTCCTGAACAATTACTCGGGCCTGTAAATTATTGAAAGCTTCAATAACAGATTCTGCGGCTTTCCGAGTTTCGGCTAGAATAACTCCAATGCCTTGTGTGCCTTCCAAAAGCTTAATTATTACTGGTGCTCCACCAGCTTGGTCCACAATTTCCTTTACGTTTTTTGAATAGTTGGTAAAAACGGTCTTTGGCAATCCCAATCCAGCGCGAGACAGAACTTGCAAACTTCTTAGTTTGTCTCGGGAACGCACCAAAGCTTGTGATTCAGTAGTTGTAAATACGCGCATCATTTCAAACTGGCGTACTACGGCCGTTCCATAAAATGTAACAGAAGCTCCGATACGCGGAATTACAGCATCGGTATGTTCAATTTTATGGCCTTTGTAATAGATTACGGGATTTTTCTTTTCAATTACTATATCGCACTTGGCATGATTGATAATTTCAACATCGTGATTTCTTTTCTTGGCAGCTTCAACCAGCCGTTGGGTGGAATATAGATTTGAGTTGGCCGATAGTATTTTGATATTCATTTTTTATTTTTTAGCTTAAAGGAGAGGTTGGTTTTGTTAATGTCAACCATATATTTTTTACTTAAAAAGTTTCGTCCCAAAAGTACCGGAAAGCGCATTTCTTCCCGATCGCTCAATGTTAAATAGATGTTCTGTGTTTTTCCAAATAAAACAATTTCGGTCTGTATTCTGTATCGTGCTTCAGATTGGCCGTTGCTGCTCTTTACTACTTTTACATCATATTCGTCAAAAACAATTTCCTTTTCGTGATAACTGGGATGTTCTTCATCCAAAAAGGTACACTTAAGATAATTTTCTTCCACCTTCATGTTTTTGCAGTGAATGGAAGACGTATATGCACCGGTATCCACTTTTACTTCAATATCGAACAAATTGAGTTCTGGAAAATCAGCTTTATCTATCCGTCCAATGTTTCTTTTCAATGTGTAATAGTTTTAGTAATTGCAAGGTATAAATAATTAAAATTTGAAAACCCAAATTGCAAAAAAATGAATTATTTGGCGGCCAAGTATCTCTTATTACTTTTTCCTATTCCGTTCAATATAGCCAATTATGCTTTTAGAAACATTTTTTCCAGAAGTGCCCTCAATGCCTTCCAGGCCTGGGGTGCTGTTTATTTCCAAAACCAACGGGCCATTTTTTGATTGCAGAATATCTACTCCGCAAGTTGCCAAACCTATTGCTTTGGCAGCTTGGATGGCTATTTTTTCTTCGGAAGTTGATAATGAAATATTTTCCGAAGTTCCGCCACGATGAAGGTTGCTCCTAAAATCCCCGATTTTACACTGTCTTTTCATGGAAGCCACAACAACTCCATCCACAACTATTGCACGAATGTCCGCCCCATTGGCTTCCTCAATATACTCCTGCAGAATGAATTTAACCCCCGCAGCATTTAGCGTTTCTATAGTTGCCAGCGCATTTTGGGGTGATTCTGTTAATATAACTCCCTCGCCGTGGGTGCCTTCCAATAATTTAATTATTAGAGGCTTTCCATTAAACGTTTTTAACTGCTCTTCAAATTCAAAAAAAGAAGCATAAATAGTTTTGGGAACGGGAATTTGGTGTTGGGCAAGTATTTGAAAACAGGTCCATTTATCGCGACTATTCATAATTCCCTCTGAAGAAGCAACGGTAAAAACACCCATGGCTTCAAAATGTCGCACTACAGTGCTGCCAAAATATGTATTGGAAGCGCCGATTCTGGGAATAATGGCGTCAATGTGGTCTATTCTTTCATTTTGAAAATACAATTGCGCTTTGCCATTTTCCACTGCCAAATTGCAATATGTAGGATCAATAACCTCCATTGAATGGTTGCGGGTTTCTCCGGCTTTAATAAGGCTTTTGGTGGAATACAGGGCTTCCCCCCGCGATAAAATGGCAATATTCATAGTTAGTTTTTAACTGCCGCAAGTTAACCAAAAAGAACATTGCCCTTAATTCCATTAGTTAAAAATTAACGGTTCGCGCAGGTTAAACTAGATTTCATTTTTTATTCGGAATAAATTTTAGGTGACAATTTCAAATTCAAGAATTTAAGGTTTAAAATCTCTTCCAAATTTAATTTTTCAACAGAATACTCTTTATTTTTGAAGTAATAAAAAAGTCATAAAAACAAAACATCAAGTATCTTTGAAGCTATGGCCAATGCTTCGGTAACACTTCAAATTTCCACACTTCCCGATTCGCCCGGCGTTTATCAATATTACGATAAGGATGGGAAACTGCTGTATGTGGGCAAGGCAAAAAACCTGAAAAAAAGGGTTGCGTCCTATTTCACAAAAAACTTCGAGAACAACCGAACACGGCTTTTGGTAAAGAAAATTGACACCATCAAGCACATCGTGGTCAAGACCGAAACCGATGCCTTGCTTCTTGAAAATAACCTTATAAAAAACTATCAGCCCCGTTACAATGTATTGCTGAAGGACGATAAAAGTTACCCTTGGATTTGTATAAAAAATGAACGATTTCCACGTGTGTTCCCTACCCGGAGAATGATAAAGGATGGTTCCGAATATTACGGCCCCTATACCAGTATGAAAACCGTGCATACCTTACTGGATTTAATTAAAGGGCTTTATCCGTTGCGCACCTGCAATTATGATCTTTCCGAAGAAAAAATTAGGGCTGAAAAATATAAGGTCTGTTTGGAATATCATTTGGGAAACTGTGCCGGTCCCTGCGAAGGTTTGTTTTCAGAAAAAGAGTACCATGAAAATATTGAAGCTATTCGGAACATTGTAAAAGGGAATTTTAAGGATTCGCTCTATCATTTTAAAAATAGAATGAAAGATTTGGCAATCAATTTAAAGTTTGAGCAAGCCCAGCGCATAAAGGAAAAGATTGATATTTTGGAAAACTATCAATCAAAATCCACAGTTGTAAATCCCAAAATAAATAATGTTGATGTTTTTTCAATTATTTCGGATGAGAGCTATGGGTATGTAAATTTTTTACAGCTTTCGCATGGCGCCATCATTCGTTCCCACACTTTGGAAATAAAAAAGAAATTGGACGAAACGGACGAAGAGCTGTTGCAGCTTGCCATTGTTGAACTTCGGCAACGTTTCAATTCGCTTTCAAATGAAATTTATGTACCTTTTGAAGTAGAAGTTGGGGAAGGCCTAAAATTGCACATTCCCAAGTTGGGCGACAAAAAACATATTCTCGACCTTTCGGAAAGAAATGCGAAATATTTCAGGATGGAACGTTTTAAACAAGCCAAAATAGTAGATCCGGACCGCCATGAAAAGCGTATTATGGCGCAAATGAAAAAAGATTTGCGCCTATCGGAAGAACCGCGACATATTGAATGTTTTGACAACAGTAATATTCAAGGTACAAATCCCGTAGCGGCATGTGTGGTTTTTAAAAATGGCAAACCGAGCAAGAAGGATTATCGTAAGTTCAATATTAAAACAGTTGAAGGTCCGGACGATTTTGCATCGATGGAAGAAGTAGTTTACCGCCGTTACAAAAGATTGTTGGAAGAAGAGCAACCTTTGCCACAACTCATCATCATAGATGGGGGAAAGGGCCAGCTTTCTTCAGCATTAAAAAGTTTGGACAAATTGAATTTGCGCGGAAAAATTGCGATTGTAGGAATCGCAAAAAGGTTGGAAGAATTGTTTTACCCCAACGATCCCATTCCGCTTTATTTGGACAAAAAATCTGAGACTTTGAAAATAATCCAACAATTGCGAAATGAAGCGCACCGGTTTGGCATTACCTTTCACCGAACCAAAAGAAGCAAGCAAGCACTGAATACGGAGCTGGAAACAATTCCTGGGATTGGCGAAAAAACGGTCGTGGATTTGTTGAAACATTTTAAAAGTACCAAACGAATTGCAGCAGCCAGTTTTGAAGAACTTTCAAAAGTAGTGGGAGCCAGCCGAGCAAATAAAGTGATTGCACACTTTAGTAGTGAGTGATTAGTAGTTAGTATTGAGTAAAAAAATAAACAAAAAGGAATAATCAATAACGATTTTCCAATAATCCATTTAATGAGAAAAATACTTTTTATAGTATTCATAATATTTACAACGCTTTCTTTTTCCCAAGAAAACGAAAATAAGGACTTAAAGGTTGGTCTTGTACTAAGTGGTGGCGGAGCTAAGGGTTTGGCCCACATTGGAGCTTTAAAAATAATTGAAGAATCCGGTGTGCGCATAGATTATATTGGTGGCACCAGTATGGGCGCTATAATTGGTGCGCTCTATGCTTCCGGTTATTCTGCCAAAGCGTTGGACAGTATTTTCAGCCAAACAGATTTCAGTACGTTGATACAGGATAATATTCCGCGTAGCTCAAAAACTTTTTACGAAAAAGAAGAGTCGGAAAAATATGCCCTTGTGTTGCCTTTTGATAATTTTAAGGTGGGTTTTCCTTCGGGACTTTCCAAGGGCCAAAATGTTTATAATCTACTTTCCAGGCTAACGGCGCATGTTAATAGTGTTTCAGATTTCAGTAAACTTCCCATTCCTTTCTTTTGTATTGCTACCAATGTGGAAAGTGGAAAGGAAGTTATTTTGGATCGCGGTTATCTCCCCCGTGCAGTTTCTGCCAGTGGGGCCTTGCCTTCACTTTTTAGCCCCGTGGTTATGGATGGGAAGGTTTTAATTGATGGGGGTGTAGTAAACAATTATCCTGTGGATGAAGTTCGCGCAAAAGGAATGGATATAATAATTGGTGTGGACGTGCAGGATAGCCTTAAAAGCAGGGAAAACTTAAAATCTGCCTTTGATGTTTTAGTTCAGATAAACAACTATCGCACCATTCGCGATATGTTGGAAAAAAAGGAAAAAACAGACATTTACATTCATCCCAAGATCGAGGACTTTACGGTCGTTTCTTTTGATGATGGCGACAAAATTGTGGAAGCGGGCGAAGCAAGCGCACAACTTCAAATGGAAAAATTACAAGAGTTAGCTTCGCAGCAAAAATATGTTGTGCGGGAGAAAACACCACTTGTAAATAAAGACTCCCTTTTTATAAAAGATGTAAGTATAGAGGGGACAGAAAATTACACCCGTTCCTACGTGCTAGGAAAATTGAAACTGCGCGTACCCGACGATATTACATACGCTGACTTAAACGCAGGGATCAACAACCTTTCTGCCACCGGGAATTTTCAGGATATAAACTATAAACTGATTCCTGATGAAAACAATCAAAACACCCTTCTGCTAAGCCTGCGGGAAAATAAATCAAACATGTTGCTGCGATTAGGGGCACATTACGATGATCTCTTCAATGCTGCGGCCTTGCTTAACGTTACGAGAAAGCGCATTTTTACAAATAATGACATAGCCTCACTTGATTTTATAGTTGGGGACAACATTCGGTACAACCTTAATTATTATATAGACAAAGGCTATTATTGGAGTGTGGGATTCAACAGTAGTTTTAATTATTTTGACAAAAATGTACCCTTGGAGTATGTTTCAAAAGACCAGCCTTTTGCAGAACTAAATCCTAATCTGAATAAAATTTCCCTGACCTATAGCGATTTTACTAATCAATTGTATGTTGAGACTCTATTTAAAAGAATTTTTACGGTGGGAATTGGCGCCGAACATAAATACCTGCGCTACCTAAGTGAAACCTTCGGGGTGGACGACAACAACTTGCCCCGCACAATTTTTGAAAGCACAAATTATTACAGCACTTTCGGATTTTTAAAGTACGATACTTACGACAACAGTTTCTTTCCGAACGAAGGCGTTTATTTTTCGGGAGATTTTCATCTTTATCTTGTTGCAAACGGACGAAATAAAGACTTTGAGCAATTTTCAATAGCTAAGGCCAAGATTGGGTACGCCAAATCTTTTCTTAATAAATTTTCTGCAATCATTACAACCGAAGGGGGTTTTAAAATTGGAGCCGATGGTACTAGCTCTCTAGATTTTTCATTGGGTGGCTACGGGTTTAAGGAATTAAACAACATAGTTCCTTTTTATGGCTACGAAGCATTGAGTATTAGAGGAGACACTTACCTAAAATCCAGCCTGACATTGGATTATGAAATTTTCAAGAAGAACCACATAAATATAGCTGCCAATATTGCTAATGTGGGTGACGATCTTTTTACTGACGGAAAGTGGATCAATGGCTTGGACTATAGTGGTGTTGCATTGGGTTACGGGATGGAGACTTTTTTTGGCCCCATTGAACTTAAATATTCCTTTACCCCCGAAACACACAATAGTGAATGGTATGTAAATGTGGGGTATAGGTTTTAATAATTCCTTAAACAAAAACCATTATATTTTTCCGATATTTGTAGGGAAGAGGTTATTAAGTCAATCGATTCTAAAGTTATTCGGGAAAACAAAAAACCAGTATATCCCGTTAACCTTGACAAATTACTCAATTACTCAATAACACAGTAACCCAATAACTAAAGTAAAAATGCCTTTCTACCACCAACTGGGCAAAATACCGCCCAAACGCCATACCCAATTCCGAAAAGCGGACGGAACATTATATTCCGAACAACTTTTTGGCACCATTGGTTTTGATGGCATGTACAGTAATATTTATCACGAAAACAGACCGACCCAAGTAAAGGAGATTAAGAAACAATATAATGTTGCTCCCAAGATTGCCAAGGGTAACAATATACAATCCTTTCGTTTTAAGGGGTTTGAAGTAAAGCCCGAAAAGGATTACCTGCAAAGCCGAAAAACCATACTTACCAATAGTGATTGCAGTATTATCCTTGCCGCACCCCAAGAATCGCAAAAGGATTATTTTTATAAAAACACCAATGCCGATGAACTTATTTTCATCCACAATGGCAGCGGAAAGCTTCGTACATTTTTAGGGAATATCGATTTCAAGTATGGCGATTACCTTTTAATTCCTAGGGGAGTTATCTATAAAATGGATTTTGATACTGATGACAATCGTCTTTTTATTGTAGAATCCAGAAGGCCAATATACACCCC
>JBBQQN010000060.1:0-21290 GCA_038215845.1 Flavobacteriales bacterium
CGGCATTACTATAAATCAGCCAATTCTTTACGTAATCTAAATCAAGATTTTGTCCGATCGACTTTGTAAATCCGAAGACTACGAATACTATTAATAAACTTATTTTGTTCTTCACAATGTTTTTTTTAGCTTGATGGCAACTTGTTTATACTCCTAGCTTTATTGGGTTTATCCCTTTAACTTGTTTGGCTAAACCCAAGTTTTAACAATTTTGTTGTGTTTAGTAAAAACAGCATAGTGTTTGTTTTTAAAGTGGTTTACCAAACCTACTTATTTTTTATAAGTCATCAAAGGGGTTTTTTATGTTTTTCAAACCTTTTTCGCTTACATGTGTATAGATCATCGTGGTATTTGGGCTATTGTGGCCCAAAAGAGATTGTATGTACCGAATGTCTGTTCCGCTTTCAAGCAAATGTGTGGCAAAACTATGCCGTAGGCTGTGTAAAGTAATGCCCTGCTTTAAAATGCCCGCTTTCCCCATTGCTTTTTTAAGCACTTGTTGTGCACTGCTGGAAGTGTACGGCCCACCAAACTGTCCTTCAAACAGATAAATTTTTGGCTTATACATTCTGTAATATGTTTCTAACAATTGCAAGATGTTTGCGGAGAGTAATGTGTATCGGTCTTTTTTTCCTTTCGCCATTTTTATGTGTATTAGCATGCGGTGGCGGTCTATATCTTGGGGTCGCAGCGCAAGGGCTTCACCAATGCGCAGCCCTGCCGAATAGATAAGTGATAATAAAGTGCGGTGTTTCAAATTATAGGTGGCCTCAAAAATCTTTTTTATTTCTTCTTTACTAAGTACCAAAGGTAGCCTTTTCTCTTTTCGGGGGCGCTCAATATTCATGCTTTCAACCTCCATGCTTTTAAAGGCGAAGTATTTTTTTATACCGTTTATGCACTGGTTTTGGTACGAAACACTGTGTCCGCCCTTCAGTATGTAGTCGTGGTTAAAGCGTTGTATCCATACTGCATCCGGGTTTGTGGCTCGTTTGAGTTCTAAATATTGAAGAAATAGCGCGGTAACGGCCTGATAGGTTTTTACGGTACTTGCGGCAAGCCGTTTTTCCTGCATCCATCGGGCAAAACGGGCGAGGTCTTTTTTGGTTGTTTCTGAAAGTTGTGGTAGGTTTAAAGGCTTGCTTACTTTAGCTACCGTTACGGGGAAGACGCGGGGTTTTTGTATCTGGCTGTAATCTACAAAAAGTTTCAGATCGCGCAACTGTTTGTAAAGCGCCTTGAAGGTTATGTCATCACTAAAGGCGTAAAAGCATTTGTGGGTGGCACTCCACTTTACGTATGGCAAGGGTTTTATTATTTCCTTTAAGGTATCATCTAAGACAAAGTCTAGCTTGTAGGCCGCCTTCCCTTTGTGTTGCATTGGCATTAGGCTAATAGTTCGCATATTTACTTTTAAAAATTCAAAAGTTACCTTTTCATCACTATCAAAATAAGCTCCAAGCTTAGCAACCATCAATATTTTTTACTCTACACTGAAATTAGATACGGTAGCCTTTGGCTGAATTTCTGAGCGTAATGCGCTTGATATCAAGGTGCAGATAATTATATAAATAAAATTAAAAACAAAAAGGCGCAATTACGGAAAACCGTAAGCGTGGGCTTATAAACCGGGGAGAATACCAAATATAGTTTTTTATTTTAAAAAAGGAAAGTATACAAAAATAAAAACCCCAGCCAACAGGCCAGGGTTTTTTATTAAATAATTTAGAGAGTTGTTATTTGCTTAAAAGCTTTTCCTGAGAATATCGGAAATCCCTATTTCCTATAAATAATTTTGATTTTCACATTTAAGACTGAGAATTGAAACCACAATTAATAATAAGATTTGGTATTTCATTATTCGTCAAATGTTTTACAACCTGTGGGTAAACACAAAAGTTGCATTTATCCGCATTGTACGTTTAACATCAAATATACAAATTTACCCCTTCCAAACCCATTCCTCGTCGCTCGTCGCTCCTCGGTATTAACTCTTGATTCTTGGCTCTAATTTTAAAACTTCCTATTTCGTAATTCTAATTTCATACTTCGTATTTCCTTACCTTTGCATTTCATTTAAAAATTAAACCATGAAAGACGGCATTTACGCAAAAATAAAAACTGAGAAGGGTGAAATCCTTATAAACTTGACCTATGACAAAACTCCTGGAACAGTAGGAAACTTTGTTGCCTTGGCAGAAGGGAATTTGGAAAATTCAGCGAAACCACAGGGAACCCCATACTATGATGGGTTAAAATTTCACCGGGTAATCCCCAATTTTATGGTGCAGGGTGGCGACCCAAACGGAACGGGGTCCGGCGGACCGGGTTACAATTTTGAAGATGAATTTCATCAAGACCTTCGTCATGACACTCCGGGCGTTCTTTCAATGGCCAATTCTGGACCTGCGAGTAATGGAAGCCAGTTTTTCATAACACACGTTGCTACCCCATGGTTAGATGACAAACACACTGTTTTTGGCAATGTAGTGGAAGGACAGGATGTAGTAGATAGTGTGGCACAAGGCGATACGATGCAGAAAGTAGAAATTATCCGAGTAGGTGAAGAAGCCAAAAAATGGAATTCGGTTGAAAGTTTTAGAAAATTTACAGGTGCAAAAGCCGAACGGGATGCTGCAGCAAAAAAGCAACAGGAAGAATTAATGGGCGAACTTGCCCAAGGTTTTGAAAAAACTTCCAGCGGACTTCGTTATAAAATCATTCAAAAAGGAGAAGGCAAAAAAGCCGAAAAGGGTAAAGTGGTTTCGGTGCACTACAAAGGAATGCTAAATGACGGTAGCGTTTTTGATTCTTCATATAAAAGAGGAAACCCAATTGAATTTCCATTGGGAAAAGGCCAAGTGATCTCTGGTTGGGATGAAGGAATTCAGTTATTGCAAGTAGGGGATAAGGCCCGTTTTGTGATTCCTTCAAATTTAGCCTATGGCTCACAAGGCGCAGCTGGGGTAATTCCGCCAAATGCTACCCTTGTTTTTGATGTAGAATTGATGGATGTAAAATAAGGATTAGGGACTAGAGATTAGGGATTTTTGCCTTAATTTCAAATATGACCTATTATTTCACTGATTCACTTACACACTTACACACTTACTCACTTATTCACCAATTCACTAATGGATTTAGAAAAACTTCAATACCCAATTGGCAAATTTGATTGCCCTTCAAATATTAGTACCGAAAAACTGGAAGCCTGGATTTCTATTTTGGAACATTTTCCGAATAGGTTTGCCAATTTGGTGAGTAGCCTTTCAGAAAACCAACTGAATACGCCTTACAGGCCCGAAGGCTGGACGGTCCGTCAAACCATCCATCACGTTTATGATAGTCACCACAATGCCTACTCGCGTTTTAAATGGGGCTTAACGGAAGATACTCCCTTAATAAAGGCATACGATGAAAAACTTTGGGCAGAATTGTTCGATTCAAAAAATGCTCCCATTGAAATTTCCTTGAATTCCATTGCGGCATTGCATGCAAAATGGACTTATCTATTAAAGGGAATGTCTTTTGATCAGTTTCAAAAGGAAATTATACACCCCGTTGGGGATAGAAAAATGTCTTTGGCTTTTATTACAGGAATGTACGCTTGGCACAGCAACCATCATTATTCGCATATTGAAAATTTATTGAAGCGGGAAGGGTGGAAATAGTATTTTGGGATTAGGGATTAGGGATTAGGGATTAGGGATTAGGGATTAGGGATTTGTTAATTTGATAATCACCAATCACCAATCACCAATCACCAATCACTATTAACGAATTCACTTCTTCCACTTAATATTACACCCCATACTCGGCTTTTGATCTTTCCGCTGTGGGTTGTTGTTGAGCACATTATCTATAGCTTCGCGAAGATCGCGACCGTTAACAGGAATGCCATTTCCGGGGCGGCTGTTGTCCAATTGGCCACGGTAAACTAGTTTCAAATCAGCATCAAATAGATAAAAGTCTGGTGTGCATGCTGCATCGTAAGCTTTTGACACCTCTTGTGTTTCATCGTATAAATAGGGGAAGGGATAGCTGTTCTTTTGCGCAGTTCGCCACATTTCCACAGGGGAATCCTCTGGATAATTTTCAACATCATTGCTGCTTATGGCAACAAAGCCAAAGCCTGTAACATGATAATCATTGCACACACGCACCATTTCCTCATTTACATGCTTCACATAGGGGCAATGGTTACAAATAAACATAACCACCGTTCCTTTTTTGCCGCGTATATCTTTTAGTGAAACGGACTTATTACTTACTGCGTCAACAAGTATAAAATCAGGTGCTTTGGTTCCCAGTGGAAGCATTTTAGATTCGGTGCGTGCCATTTTTTGTTTTATGAATTGGTTATTTGGAATGGAATAAAGTTACAATTTTTCAGCAGTTAATGAACGGATATTTCTTTTTTGGGATCCAATACTCCTGATAAACCGGCAATCCGATTCCCTTTTTAATATTAAAGAATCTATAAAGTTTTGTCGCTGAACATTATCTCCACTAACTTTAAAATTCTAAAACAACTATCATGAAAAACTCATACTCATCACTTTCCGTAGCTATTGAAGATTTGCAGAAACACGGTTTTACTGAAGACTTTAATCTTGTGGGCGAAGGCATCGAATCAAAAAATCTTAAAAAGCAGTGGAAAGCGGGCGAATTGGATGTGGTTAAATTCTATCGTTTTGAAGGAATGACCGATCCGGGCGACAATACCATACTTTTTTTAATTGAAACCAGGGACGGCACTAAAGGCTTGCTGGTTGATGCGTATGGTGCCGATCAGGGGGAGATTTCTCCTGAAATGATCAAAAAACTTACCATTCACCATAACGAATAATTTTCCTTACCTAATTATAAATTTATAATCACGCAGTCTTTTATTAAGTAAATAAAGGTTTATCTATTCCTTCGGAAAATTTTCGTTGGCCATTACTTCCTCTATTTGCAATACGTGGCGTTCGGTATGTGCAGACATGAATAAAAGTATTTGAAAGGCGTCAGTTGTGCCAAAAGGCAACTGGGTGAAATGGTTCCTTAAATCTTCGTCTGTATTTTTTACAAAGGCAATATTTTCTGACCTTTTCTTATTGAATTCAGATACTATATTCTCAAAAGAGCCAAATCTACCGGTAGGCTCAAAAGCTTCTTGCGTTTTTACTTTGTGAGAGCGATCCACCATTATTTTAAGGATTTGTTCATCGCTCATTTTTACTTCGGAACGTTTAGTGGAATCTGCTGGCGTTTTTAGGGTTTCTTGCAAAAGCCCAAAAATGTTGTTTTCTGAAATGGCAATATGCTCCGTACATTCAGCAATGGACCAAGAATCTGGGGAACTCTTAAAGTTAAGTTGCGCCTCGCTGAGCCCGTTAATATCGTTGAGAAGATGGTTTTGGGTTTTGGTCATTTCCTCTACGGCGAACTTCCGTTCAGCCTCAGTCAATTGACCCTCAATAACTTTAAAACCTACAAGACTAAGTAACACTAGGGATAAAATCAACTTTTTCATGATAATTGTGTTTTTAATTTATATTGATTTGTTTAATGGTTCCTCGCTTAAATTGGGAAAATGAAATTGCTACATAAATTTATTGAAAAATTTTTCAATTAATTGATTTTATGTCTTTTATGTATTTGTTTTTTTTAATTAAGAAATGTGTCGCCATTTTATATTTTGAAGGACAGGGCAATTTGTTGTAGTTTTAATGTGGAATTAAAATAGTAAGAACCATTCAAATTAATTTATGACAGATCCTATTTCTTGGGCAGATTTCGAAAAAGTTGAAATGCGTGTTGGAACCGTTGTTGAAGTAAACGATTTTCCGGAAGTGAGAAATCCCGCTTATCAACTCACGATTGATTTTGGGGAGGAAATGGGGATAAGAAAAACTTCGGCTCAAATAATTTCCCTTTATAAAAAGGATGAATTAATAGGGAAACAAGTGGTTGCGGTGGTTAATTTTCCCAAAAAACAAATAGCCAATTTTATGAGCGAATGCCTGGTTTTGGGAGCGGTGGAAGGTAAAAACGTAACACTACTGCATCCGGGAAAAGAAGTTGTAAATGGACTTCGAATATTATAATTTAAGGAGTTGCATATCCGAGAATATGGATAACCAAAGGTTGATTTTCGGGATTTTTTGTAAAAGTTACCCATCCATTAACAGATGAATTTCCGGGTAAATAGGGAAATTCCAGCAAAGCTTTTTCTTCAGTGTTCCCAAAGCCGTTTATAACTTCAATCTGAAGGTCTTCGGCGGTTTCTGAGCCGATGTTTTTTGCGGTTATGGGAACTGCAAAGTAGCCTTCCTTTAATTCTGTTTTTCCAAAATCCACTGTTATGTTTGGCGGGGTTTGTTCGGTATAAATCATTTCGTGTACCAAAAAGACCAAAATACCCAATACCAAGAGGCTAGATATTATTAGCACCAACCATTCCAACCAATTTTTTTTATCTTCCATTTTCATCTTATGCCTGTATTAATAGCCTACCGGCAGAAGCGCCCAAGGTTGCGGGAAAACCCAAAACTACGGATTCTGCAATAATTCCACGAAGGGAAAGGCCGTCAAACCTTCCAAAAAACCAAAGCATGAACGCAGACGATACCAACGCAATGGTGTACATTATAAATGTTCCTGCAATGGCTTCATATTTACTTGTTGGTTTCTTTATCCGTTTTTTTGTTCCCCTAAAATTGATGTAATACAAAACCCCACCCCCAAGAAACATTGATACCAAAGTCATTATAAAAAGTTTGAAATTTTCTATTTCCAAAGCAATGACTACTACTTCTTCCGTCGGAGCTACATTTGCTGCAATTAGGACAGCTCCGCATATAGCTATATTTATTTCCCTGCCAAGGTGATTATTTTTTTTTCTGGCTTTATCTTCTTCATTTTCCGACTCCTCACCTCCGCTGCCCAATTGTGCTTTTCCTACTGAAATTCCAATAGCTACGGTTACGGCTTCCACAATTATTTTTCCACTAACTTCATTAAACGACATTCCCGGGGCAATACGCCCAGTGAGCCACAAAACGAAAGCAGTCAATAATAGGCCCAACCCAAGTTCTTCCATAGATTCGCTGATACCCTCTATTAAGGTGTGCTCGCGTCTTAAGCCTACATAATGATTGTATGCAAGTAACAACAAAAGACCAACAAATAAATAAATAGTTAAACGGAGGGGACTGACAAGAAATCCAGACCACCACAATTCCATGGTATAAAGCATGGGCAAACTGAAAAGAAGTCCTCCAGTTATGCCCCTAGCATATTCCTTTAATGATTCATTAATTGATTTTGCGGAGTTCGCCATTGAAAGGGGGCTTTCTAGTGAAAAAATAACCCTATATAAAAGTAATAAAAAACCCATATATTCTTAAATTAATGGGATTTATTTTTGAATCTTAAACATCCGCATCCAATGTATTGGTTACTACATAATACCGGGGGTCCTCAATGGAGTTTTCTATATGGGTTTCAAACTCCGGGTTCCATTTTAAAAGAAGCGTTTTGCAGTCGGGGCTTAAATGGGTAAGGGTAACTTTTTTCCCGCTGTCAATATATTTATTGGCAATATTCCGAACGGCTTCCACCCCGGAATGATCTGAAATCTTGGATTCAATAAAATCTATTTCAATAGCATCTGGATCTCCGGAAACATCAAACTTATTATTAAATGCAGTTGTGGAGCCAAAAAATAATGGCCCCCATATTTCATAAACCTTTGTTCCGTCTTCTTTTATCCTTTTTCGGGCCCGTATCATAGTGGCACTTTTCCATGCAAAAACAAGGGCGCTCATAATCACCCCGGCTATAACCGCAATAGCTAAATCCATCCAAACAGTTATTGCAGATACGGCTATCAATACAATTGCATCTGACAATGGAATTTTATGTAAAATCCTAAAACTGCTCCACGCAAAAGTTCCGATTACTACCATAAACATAACGCCGACTAATGCAGCTATGGGTATTTGTTCAATTAATGGGGCTCCAAATAATATAAAACAAAGCAACGCCAAGGCGGCAACAGCCCCGGAAAGTCTTCCTCGGCCACCAGAACTAACATTGATTATGGATTGCCCAATCATGGCGCAACCTCCCATTCCTCCAAAAAGACCATTTAACATATTTGCGCCACCTTGGGCAATACATTCGCGATTCCCGCTTCCGCGGGTTTCTGTCATTTCATCAATTAAATTTAAAGTCATCAAAGATTCAATAAGCCCTACTGCAGCAAGCACAAAAGCCGTTGACAATATTAGGCCCCAATGCCCATCGAGAGTATTGATGAATCCAAAAATTTGGGTCTGAAAAGTGGGAAGTGAGCCTTGCAATCCGCTTCCGCCACCGTCGCGGATAAAGGAACCTACGGTACTTACATCCAAATTTCCGAAAATGGTAATACAAGCCACCACTACAATGGCAATAAGAGCGGCAGGAATTTTTTTGGTAAGCTTGGGCAAACCGAACATAATACCCATAGTAAGTACTACCAAAGCGAGCATAACCCAAAGGTCCAGCCCAGATAGCCATTGCGGAACAGTACCCTTACTCTCCTTGAAAAGTCCAAGTTGGGAAAGAAATATTACAATTGCCAAACCGTTTACAAAACCCATCATAACAGGATGTGGAATAAGGCGGACGAATTTCCCCAACTTAAATACCCCGGCCATAATTTGAATGGCACCTACAAACAAAAGTGTTATAAAAAGCCATTGAAGGCCAAGATATTCTACGGGGGCATCAAGAGTAAGCCCCGCTTCGTTCCCTTTTTGGATTAAATGAACCATCACTACCGCCATTGCGCCGGTAGCACCTGAAATCATTCCCGGTCTTCCGCCAAATAGTGCGGTTACAATCCCCATCATAAATGCCCCGTAAAGACCAACTAACGGATCGATACCAGCTACAAAAGAAAAAGCTACTGCCTCGGGCACCAAGGCAAGAGCGACGGTTATCCCTGAAAAAATATCGTTTTTCGGGTTTTGGGTAAAATTTCTAATGGTTTTTTGTAACATGCTATTTGTTTAAAAGGGGGGCAAAGATATATATTTCGGGAAAGAAGCTGCCTAAAAACTATATTCTAAAATTAATTTGACTATTTCTGGATGGGAATAAAAAAACCGGCATCAGGTTTTCTGAGCCGGTTTATGGGGTAATTTTAAAACGGTTTATATATCGTCAAACTCTATATCGGTAAAATTGCTTGGGTCTGTTCCATCTTTTTCTGGGCTAGTTTCCGCAACTTCATCGGTTTCCTTTTTGTAATCTTTTTGATGGCGCTCGCTAATAACTTCTTCGCCTTTTTCATCAATTACGTAATTTATCATTTCTTCAAGATTATCCTTGAATTCACTGAAGTCTTCCTTGTAAAGGTAAATTTTATGCTTTTTGTAATGGTAAGATCCATCATCATTTGTAAACTTTTTGCTTTCTGTAATTGTAAGGTAAAAATCCCCTGCCTTTGTGGCCCTTACATCAAAAAAGTAAGTGCGTCTTCCCGCACGCATTACTTTTGAGAAAATTTCTTCTTGCTCCATCGTATATTGATCGCTCATAGTTATATTGGTTTACTTTCGTTTTGCCAAAAATCCAAAAAAAAACCAAATAAGCCAAAGCAAACCTTATATTTCTTTTTCCAAAAGTTGTTTTGCATATAATTCCTTATAGTACCCTTCAGCATTAAGCAATTCGGTATGTGTGCCCTGTTGTATTATTTGGCCTTCTTCCAAAACAATTATTTTGGTGGCGTTTTTTGCTGAGGAAATACGGTGGCTTACAAGGATGGTTGTTTTTGTTTTTGAAATTTTGTGCAGATTTTGAAGGATTTGCTCCTCGGTTTCGGTGTCTACTGCAGAAAGGCAATCGTCAAAAAGCAATATCTGCGGATCTTTTATCAGGGCGCGGGCAATAGAAACACGTTGCTTCTGACCTCCGCTTAAAGTGATTCCGCGTTCCCCGAGAATGGTATCATAGCCTTTGTTGAAGCCAATTATATTTTCATGGACAACCGCATTTTTTGCAGCTTCAATTACTTCTTCCTCTGAAGCCTTTTCTTTTCCGAAACGGATGTTGTTTCGCAGTGAGTCGCTGAAAAGAAATGAATCCTGTGGAACGTACCCAATGCTGTTTCTTAAATCATCTAGATTCACTTTTCTTATTGGGGTTTCATCAATGGTCAACATTCCTTCCTCAACATCGTATAATCTTCCTATCAATTCCAGAATAGTGGACTTACCTGAACCGGTATTACCAACAATGGCGAGGGTTTCACCGGGTTTTACTGAAAACGAAACATTTTTGAGCGCAGTAATTCCCGTATCAGAGTAGGTAAAGGTTAAGTTGTTGAAATTAATATTTCCCTGCACCGGGGTGCTTTCCGAAACCAAATTTTGAATGTCCGGTTCGGTTTTTAGAAATTCATTGATTCGTTTCTGTGATGCTTCCGCCTGCTGCACCATTGAGGTAACCCAGCCCACTACAGCCACTGGCCAGGTAAGCATATTCACATAAATAAGAAATTCAACGATGGTGCCGAATTCTGCAATCTGTCCATTTATGTATCTAATTCCACCAATATAAATTACCAGAATATTGCTAACTCCAATCAACAGCATCATCAAAGGAAAGAAAAGTGCTTGTACTTTGGCCAGATCAATATTTTTCACTTTACTGCCCTCGGCCAGCTCTTCAAAATTTATATTGGTTCGCGGCTCAATTCCGTATGCTTTTATAACCGCAATACCGCTGAAACTTTCCTGTGTAAAAGTGGTAAGTTTTGAAAGGTATTGTTGAACAATGGTAGTACGCTGGTTAATAAGGACGCTCAATTTATAAATGGCGACGGAAAGAATAGGCAATGGCGCGATTGCATATAAGGTTAGCACGGGTGCTTTGTAAAACATATAGCTGACCACTACAATAAACAAGGTAACTGTAGTTACGCTGTACATAAGCGCGGGGCCCACGTACATTCGTACTTTTGAAACGTCCTCGCTTATCCGGTTCATTAAATCGCCGGTCCTGTTTTGTTTGTAAAATCCAAGGGAAAGCCTTTCATAATGCTGGAAAATTTCATTCTTCAGGTCGTATTCCACATATCGCGAAACCACGATAAAGGTTTGGCGCATCATAAATGTAAAAAATCCCGAAAGCAAAGCTGCCCCCAATAAGAGAAGGATGTTGATAAGCAATTCGTGCTTTACAAGGGCGAGATCGGTCACTTCGCCATTCATATATTGTTTAACAACAGTAACGGAATCCCCAACTTTCATTGGTACAACCAATTTGAAGACCGTGGCTACAATTGTAATTATACATCCTATTAATAAGCGACCTTTATATTTTAGAAAATATTTATTGAGGAACTGTAATTCGCGCATTTTGAAAAATCAATCTATTTTTTAAATTCTCATTTTAACAGCCGATGCTTTGTAAAATCGACAACAAAAAACTATTTTTGCACCGCATTTTTAGAGGATGCATAAAATTTTAAAAACTATGGAAACTGAAGTAATCAATAAAAACGAACTTCATAAAATGGACCCGGTTTTCGGGCAGTTGTCTTTTGATGATCACGAACAAGTTGTTTTTTGTAACGACAAAGATACTGGTTTAAAAGCAATAATTGGTATTCACAGTACCGTTTTGGGACCTGCTTTGGGAGGTACCAGAATGTGGAATTATGGTAGTGAATGGGAAGCCCTAAACGATGTGTTGCGTCTTTCCCGTGGAATGACATATAAAAGCGCCATTACAGGATTGAATCTTGGCGGTGGAAAAGCCGTTTTGATAGGTGATGCTAAAACACAAAAAACTCCCGAGTTGATGTTGAAATTCGCTGAGTTTGTTCACTCCTTGGGCGGAAAATATATTACTGCGGAAGATGTAGGAATGGAAACTTCAGATATGGATTTGGTTCGCACGGTAACGCCTTATGTTACGGGTATTTCCGAATCAAAAGGAGGTGCTGGTAATCCTTCCCCAATTACTGCCTATGGCGTTTTTATGGGAATGAAGGCCGCTGCCAAATACACTTTCGGAAGCGACGTGCTTGAAGATAAAGTAGTTTATGTGCAAGGCATAGGAAATGTTGGGGAAGCATTGGTTGAAAACCTTAGCAACGAAGGAGCAAAAGTTTATATTTCAGACATCAACCAAGAGCGTTTGGAAGAAGTGCGCGATAAATACAGCGTTGAAATTTACGGCGGAAGCAATCTTTATGCTGAAAAAATGGACATTTACGCCCCATGTGCGCTGGGTGCTACCATCAATGATTTTACCATAAATCAACTGAACACCAAAATTATTGCTGGTGCAGCAAATAACCAATTGGCAGAGGAGAAAAAACACGGGTTGATGCTTCGCGAAAAAGGCATCGTGTACGCCCCAGATTTTCTTATCAATGCAGGTGGAATTATTAATGTTTATGCCGAGCTTGAAAATTATGACCGAAAGGAAATTATCCGCAAGACCGAAAACATTTACAATACTACATTGGAAATATTGAAAAATGCCGAATCAAATGGAATTACAACCTATCAGGCTGCTTTTAACATTGCACAGGCACGAATAGATTCAAGAAAAAAAGAAAAATAGTTTTCAATTTTTTCAAAACACTATCTTTGCAACGCACAAGAAACTCCTTGTGCGTTGTTTATTTAATAAAATAGTTCTTTAAAAAAACGTATGCTTACAAGAAGACATATCCGGGTAAAAGTGTTACAATCAGTCTATGCTTATAATCAAAGGGAAAACCCAGATATTGGTACGCAGGAAAAATTTCTTTCCTATAGTATAGAACAAATGAAAGATTTGTACTTGCTATTGCTTCAACTTCTGGTGGCCGTTCAGGGCCAGGCAGAAAATTACCTTTCAAAATCGCAACAAAAGCATCTTGCCACCGCAATTGAAAAGGACCCAAGCCGCACGTTTGTTGACAATAAGATTATTAAATTAATAGCTTCCAATCCTGTTTTTTCCGACATTATAAAGAATAAAAAGCTCGATTATTGGTCGATGGATGATGAGTACGTAAAAATTATTTTCAAAGAACTTCGCCATACCGATTGGTATTCAGACTATTTGGAAAAAAAGGAAACCGACTTTAAAGAAGATCAAAAATTTGTGCTTCGTCTTTACAAAGAAATCATTGCGCCCAATGAAAAGCTTTATGAATATCTTGAAGATAAACGCCTGACTTGGATAGACGATTTTCCTATCGTAAACACAGCCATTGTAAAAATGCTGAGCAAGCTTTCAGAAAAAAATGCTTCCACACTACTTGTTCCCGAGCTGTATAAAAATGAGGAGGACAGGGACTTTCCCCTACAGCTTTTCAGAAAAGTGATTTTAAATGAAGAAAAGCTAAATAAAAGTATTGAAGGTAAAACCCCCAATTGGGACAAGGAACGTATTGCCGATGTAGATTTAATAATCCTGAAAATGGGGATAGCTGAATTTTTGTTTTTTCCTTCCATTCCAATTAGGGCTACAATCAATGAATATCTTGAGGTATCCAAGGAGTATTCTACGCCCAAGAGCAGCATATTTGTTAACGGTATTTTGGATAAATTGGTAAAGGAATTAATGGAGGAAGGGAAATTGAATAAAATTGGTCGAGGACTTCAATAAAAGTAAAAAAATACCTACTTTTGGCGTGCTAAAAACATAAAAATTTTAATCTTATGAAAAAATCAATTTTAATAGTAGCAGTATTATCTGTGTTTGCATTTACATCCTGCAAGGACAATGCAGCGGACAAAGTAAACGAAGAAAACGTTGCAACCGCGGCTGACCGTGATGCTGAATCTGGAAAATTCCCAACCATCAATTTTGAAGAAAAGGAATTTGATTTTGGAACAATCGAGCAAGGCACTCCAGTAGAGCACATTTTTAAATTTAAAAATGAGGGCGAAGCTCCTTTAATGATCGTTAATGCAAAAAGTAGCTGTGGCTGTACAATTCCAGAATACACTAAGGCTCCAGTAGCTCCAGGTGAAACAGGTGAATTGTTGGTAAAATTCAACGGAAGTGGTCAAAATCAAGTGAGCAAAACCGTTACCCTTACTACCAATACCAAAGCGGGAACAGAAACTTTAATGATCAAAGCTTTTGTAAACCCTAAAGCTGGCGCTGAAGCAACCTCAATGAAAAATACACACACCAAATAATTTTTGGATACTTAAATATTTCTATGGAACAAATACAAGGCTTTTTACCTATAATTTTATTGTTTTTGGTTATGTACCTTTTTTTGATACGCCCTCAAATGAAGAAGTCGAAACAAGAAAAGAAATTTGCCGCCGCTCTTAAAAAAGGCGACAAAGTAATCACCAAAAGCGGAATGCACGGAAAAATACTTGAACTGAACGATGACGGTACCTGCATTATTGAAAGCGGTGCCGGAAAAATCAAATACGAACGTTCGGCAATTTCAATGGAAATGAGCAGCAAACTGAATGCACCTCTTATTGAAAAGAAATAATTATTGTTCCTTTTTAAATTAAAAAACTCCCTCACTATTGTTATAGTTGAGGGAGTTTTCTTTTGTTGTAGTTTTTTTAAATCTACTCTTCTTCCTTCTTAAATTTTGAAAGGTCCTGTGCAGTTATCTGTGCAATGTTTACAATAACCTCTACAGCTTTTTGCATACTTTCCACAGGAACATATTCGTATCTCCCATGAAAATTGTGTCCACCGGCAAAAATATTTGGGCACGGAAGCCCCATAAAGCTTAATTGTGAGCCATCTGTTCCTCCGCGGATTGGTTTTATGAGGGGTTCAATACCTGCTTCTTCCATCGCTTGTTTTGCAATTTTTACAATGTGCATTAAAGGTTCAATCTTTTCGCGCATGTTGAAATATTGATTTTTTATTTCAACCGAAACCACTTCCATTTCGTATTGTTCGTTTAATTCATCGGCAAGTTTTTGAACCATCTCTTTTCTGGCCTCAAAGTGCTTTCTATCGTGATCGCGGATTATATATTGAATTTTGGTCTCATCCACAGATCCTATAATATTGTGAAGATGAAAAAAGCCTTCACGACCTTCTGTATGCTCTGGAGTTTCAAGCCTTGGAAGCGAATTAATATAGTCCGTGGCAATGTACATACTGTTCACCATTTTTCCTTTGGCGTAACCGGGATGCACTATTTTTCCTTTTATGGTAACCACTGCGCCAGCCGCGTTGAAGTTTTCGTATTCAAGTTCGCCCACTTGGCTTCCGTCCATGGTATAAGCCCATTCTGCACCAAACTTCTTTACATCAAATTTATGTGCTCCACGGCCAATTTCTTCATCCGGGGTGAAGCCGACGCGAATTTTTCCGTGTTTAATTTCAGGATGGTTTACAAGATATTCCATTGCCGAAACTATTTCCGTAATTCCCGCTTTGTCGTCTGCTCCCAATAATGTTGTTCCGTCTGTGGTTATTAGGGTTTGCCCTTTGTATTGCAGTAAATCCTCAAAATAATCGGGCGAAAGAAGGATGTTTTTCTCTTTGTTGAGAACAATATCCTTTCCGTTATAATTTTCAATAATTTGTGGTTTCACGTTTGCCCCGGTGAAATCCGGCGAAGTATCAAAATGTGATACAAAACCGATTACCGGAACAGGATGCGAAACATTGGACGGCAAGGTTGCCATTATATAAGCATTTTCGTCTATGCTTACATCTTCAAGCCCAATTTGCTTTAGCTCTTCGGCAAGTTTATTGGCGAGGTTCCATTGCTTTTCGGTACTTGGTGTACTCTCGCTATTTGGGTCACTCTCGGTGTCAATGGTAACGTAACTTTTGAAACGTTCAATAATGTGTTGTTTTTCAATCATAACTTTTCTTTTACTCTGCAAAATAAAGCATATTCAAAATAACAAATACATAGTTTAGTGTATTTTTGTACCACATTTTTCAACTATGTACAAAACTTTTATTCGTCCCATATTTTTCAATTTCGATCCTGAGAAAATCCACCATTTTACATTTTCGCTGATTCGGTTTTTCCATAAAATTGGTTTTGGAAGCATTTTCCAAAGTATTTATAATTTGGAAAACCCAAAACTGGAACGCGAACTTTTTGGGTTGAAATTTCCAAATCCTGTAGGACTTGCTGCGGGTTTCGATAAAGATGCGAAACTTTACAAAGAACTTTCAAATTTTGGATTTGGTTTTATTGAAATAGGAACCGTTACCCCAAAACCCCAACCCGGAAATGAAAAGCCGCGTTTGTTCCGTTTAAAGGAAGATTCAGCAATTATAAACCGAATGGGTTTCAATAATGGTGGTGTGGAAGAAGCGGTGGCAAGATTGAAGGAAAACCCATCAGCTGTCCTCGGGAATGCAAAACATGTTTTAATTGGAGGAAATATTGGGAAAAACAAAATCACTCCCAATGAGGAAGCAGTAAATGATTATATAATCTGTTTTGAAGCACTATTCAATTATGTGGATTATTTCGTTGTAAATGTAAGTTCTCCAAATACACCCAACCTTCGTGCCTTGCAGGAAAAAAAGCCGTTGACAGAGTTATTGCAAACGCTTCAAGACAGAAATAATTCAAAGAGAAAGCGAAAACCAATTCTTTTGAAAATTGCACCGGATTTGACAAATGAACAGCTTTTGGATATAATCGAAATTGTTGCAACAACAAAAATTGACGGTATCATCGCAACCAACACTACTATTTCACGCGAAGGTATTTCTTCAGAAAATAAAAAGGAAATGGGCGGATTGAGCGGAAAACCACTAAATAAAAGAGCGACGGAAGTAATCCGTTTTCTTTCTGAAAAGAGCAATAAATCGTTCCCAATAATTGGCGTTGGCGGAATCCATTCGGCAGAAGACGCGCTGGAAAAACTGGAAGCGGGCGCAAGTCTGGTACAGCTTTACACAGGGTTTATTTACGAAGGCCCGGGATTGATAAAAGATATCAATAAAGCCATATTGAAAAAAGCTTAAAAAATTAATCAACACAGTAATACAATAGAGAAAATCCTTTTTTAAAGAGCCGTGTTTCCAAACGTCTTGTCTCAAAAAGTCATTTATGACAGAAACTTTAATTTCCTTTTCAATTGCCACGCTAGCGCTCGCCATTTCTCCGGGGCCAGATAATATATATGTGCTTACGCAATCTCTGGTAAACGGTGCCAAAAGCGGCATTGCTACAACCGCAGGATTAATAAGTGGGTGTATTGTTCACACTACACTTTTGGCTTTTGGTATTTCGGCAATTATAACAGCTTCAGAAGAAATTTTTTATGGTATAAAAGTTTTGGGAGCCTGCTATTTGCTTTATTTGGCTTATAAAATTTACAGAAGTGATACTAATATTTCCTTGACTAATAATGCTCCCAAGAAATCGTATCTGCAATTGTTTAAAACGGGTGTGATTATGAATTTGCTAAACCCAAAAGTGATGATTTTCTTTTTGGCTTTTTTTCCAGGTTTTCTTTGGGATAAAGAAGGAAATACCGTGATGCAGTTTTATGTTTTGGGAATTACTTTTATGATAATTTCTTTTATAACATTCAGCATAATTGCAATAGCCGCGGGACGGATTTCAAAGTTGCTTCTGGAATGGAAAAGTATGGCAGTGGTGTTGAAATGGCTTCAGATATTGGTTTTTGTAGGGATAGCCATTTTTATTTTAATTCCTTAAAAATAAGGGTTCTAAATTCCTACAGAATTTTTTGTATTTCTAATTTCGTATTTCGTCTTTCAAAAACTATCTTTGAACGAATGCAAAAAGTGAAGATCATAGAATGTCCAAGAGATGCCATGCAGGGCATAAAAGACCAGATTCCCACCGCTCAAAAAACGAAGTATATTCAGTCGCTTTTGCGCTGCGGTTTCGATACTATTGATTTCGGCAGTTTTGTTTCGCCCAAGGCCATTCCACAAATGCAAGACACGGCCGAAGTGCTTTCAAAACTGGACCTTTCAGCCACAAAAAGTAAATTGCTTGCCATTATTGCAAATCTTCGCGGAGCTGAGGAAGCCGTGAAATATTCTGAAATAAATTATTTGGGTTACCCGTTTTCCATTTCCGAAAATTTTCAAATGCGTAACACCCACCGCACTATTGCCGAATCTTTGGTGATTTTGGGTGAAATACTAAACCTTGCAGATAAAAATAATAAAGAAGTAGTGGCCTATCTTTCCATGGGCTTCGGTAATCCTTACGGAGATCCCTGGAATGTTGATATTGTTGGCCAATGGACTGAAAGGCTCGCCACTATGGGTGTAAAGATACTTTCCCTCAGTGATACAGTGGGCTCGTCCACACCGGACATTATTTCATATTTATTTACTAACTTGATACCCAAGTATCCCCACATAGAGTTCGGCGCTCATTTGCATACTACTCCTCAAGCATGGCATGAAAAAATTGATGCAGCCTTTAAAGCAGGCTGTAGAAGATTTGACGGCGCCATTCAAGGTTTTGGTGGATGTCCAATGGCAAAGGATGAACTGACGGGGAATATGCCTACAGAAAAATTGTTGAGCTATTTTACGGCCGAAAAAGCATCTTGTAATATTAACCCGATGTCTTTTGAGAGTGCTTATAATGAAGCAACAAAGATTTTTACAAAGTATCACTAATATGAAAAAAACATTACTGCTTTCAATTTTTGTAAGCTATTTTATTATAAGCTGTTCTTTACTTGCGCCCACGGTTGTAGATCCCGTAAAAGGAGCGGGAGTTATAACCTTAAAATTTGTTCAAATTAATGACGTTTATGAAATAGCACCCCTTAATGGCGGTGAATATGGCGGCATGGCACGGGTGGCACATATTCGTGATTCCATAAAGCAACTATTTCCGAATACTTATTTATTTCTGGCTGGGGACTTTCTAAACCCTTCCTTGCTGGGTACCATAAAAGTAGATGGTGAAAGGGTGAATGGAAAACAGATGGTGGACGTGATGAATGCCATGGACTTCGATTTGGTGACTTTCGGGAACCATGAATTTGATTTAAGTGAAGAAGACCTACAGAAAAGACTGAACGAATCCAAATTCAAGTGGACATCCGCAAATGTGCGCCATGTTACTGAAAATGGGATTGAGCCTTTTACTACCAAGTGGGAGCTCAGCAATATGCCCACTTCCGATTTTTCCACCTTTACAGCAGTTGATACAGATGGCAACGAAATGAAATTTGGGGTGTTTGGGGTTACACTCAATTCCAATCCCCAAGATTATGTTTCCTATGGTGATGTATACCAAAATGCCGTGCGTGCCTATAACCTTGCCATGCAAAAGTCAGATTTTGTGGTGGGTCTTACCCATGTTTCGCTTCAGCAGGATATGGAAATTGCGAAACGTCTTCGCGAGTTACCATTGATTATGGGCGGCCATGAACACTATAACTTATTGGAAAAGGAGGGAAGGACCATTATAGCCAAAGCCGACGCAAACGCCAAGAGTGTTTATGTCCACACGCTTATATATAATTTGAGGACCAAATACTTATTTATAAATTCTGAATTGGTTTTTGTGGATGATAAAATTCCATCCCAAGCAAAAGTGGAACGTATTGTTACAAAATGGACGTCTCTACTCGATGAAAAATTAAAGGAGACAATTGAAAACCCTTCTGAAATAATTTATAACCCAAAGACCCCTTTGGACGGTACAGATAAAGCTAACCGTTCAGTACAGACAAATTTGGGGGAGCTTATTACACAGGGAATGTCATTTGCTTACCGTGGCAAAGTACAGGCTTCTTTAGTGAATGGAGGCTCAATTAGAGTTGACGATATGCTTGCAGGACCTATTCGGGCTACAGATATTTTAAGGGTATTGCCGTTTGGGGGAAGTGTTCTGAAAGTGGAATTAAAGGGAAATCTCCTGAAACAAATTTTAGACTATAGCCTTGAACAACGCGGTACTGGTGCATATCTACAGCACCAAAATATTTCCCAAGGCATCAACAAGGAATGGCTGGTTCAAGGAAAACCCATTAATGATAAAAACACCTATACTGTAGCTCTCAGCGATTATTTAATGAAAGGTTTGGATATTCCTTTTCTCACTCCCGAAAATAAAGATGTTGTCCAAGTATATACTCCCACCGAAGATGAAATAGCAGCAGATATTAGAAAATCGATAATAGCTTATTTAAAATCTTCAAAACTTTAATATGAAATTCCCAATAATAAATTTAAAACCCACCGAAGATGAATGATTTGGGCATTCCATCTTCCTATTCCCCAAATATTTTATACAGATGAAAAAAATTCTTAAGTACTTTTTAATTTTTGCACTCGTGGCCCTTGTTTTAATTCAGTTTATACGTCCTGAAAAAAATGATGGAGGTTATGAAAGTGTTCAAAACTTTGAAGCGGAAACCAAACCCTCTGTTCAAGTTGGGCTAATTTTAAAAGAAAATTGCTATGATTGCCATAGCAACCAAACCCAATATCCGTGGTACGCTGAAATTGCGCCAGTTTCCTTATGGCTGGAAGAGCATATTGTAGATGGGAAAAAACATTTTAATGTATCTACTTGGAACCAATATTCTGTAAAAAAGAAAGAACACAAACTAGAAGAGTTTATTGAAATGGTGGAGGATGATGAAATGCCCCTACAATCCTACACTTTAATTCATGGCAATCTTTCACAAGGAGATAAAAAATTGTTGCTCCAATGGGCAGGCGTTGCTAGGCTTCAGTATAAACATCAACTGGAAGTGTCCTCCAATTAACCCGACCTCTTTAAAGTTTATTTAAATTAAATCTAAATAAACTTGTGTGTTTTATTTTTCAAAACTATTTTTGCGGCTGAAAAACCAATCTATTTATATTCAGTCTAAATAAAATATAATGAAAAAACTACATCTCTCAACAATTATTTTAAGTGCCCTATTTATTGTTTCCTGTTCTTCCGATGACGATCAACCAATGGTTGAAAATACCGTGGAAGCACCGGCAACCTATAATTTTCAACGCGCGGGCCAGTCAACTGTAGATTTCAGTGGCCAGACAACAAGAATTCGTATGGGGGGTGAAACCGCAGACGCTTTCAAGGATTTCGACAATGCCACGGAAGCTTCCATTTCGGCTATGTTCAATCACCAAGTTGGCAACAATGATTTTTCCGATCCGGCATTGAATGCTTCTGATAAAAACCTTCGCAGCAAAACGGCTGCTTCCTTCGATTATTTTTCGACAAATACTTCTGAAAGTGCACAAATTAAAGCAACCTTAGATGGGTATATTTCGTCCCAAATAAATGAAGTATTTCCAAATACTATGGTTACAGCTGCCCC
>JBBQQN010000061.1:0-20443 GCA_038215845.1 Flavobacteriales bacterium
AGCTATCATCTTGAATATTAATAAATTTCATATAGCCACTTTTATTGTGTTCATTCAATTTTTAAATAGTGCATCGGCCCAAAGCACCTATCAGTTTGGGCTGTTGCCATCCATAAATTTAAATTATAAATTAGAAAATGACTGGTCGCTCAACTCAAAAATAGAGTCACGCCAACTGTTACAAACAGGAAAGTTCAATGGGAGTACTGAAAGCGAGTATAACTACATTCTCACTGACATTTCAATGATTACCGCCAAAAAAGTTGGTTTGAATTCTCGTGTTGCTGGTGGTTATCTTATTAGGCTTCGAGAAGAAAAGTTATTTCATAGATTTATTCAGCAATATACTGTAGTGCAAAGATTGAGTGCTCTTAGGTTGGTACACCGTTTCTCAACAGATCAAACGTTTTCCAAAGAAGAAAAACCAGAATTTAGATTAAGATATCGCATTGCTTCCGAAATCCCATTAAATGGAGAATCAGTGGACCCACAGGAATTCTATTTTAAATTTAATAACGAATATCTTAACAGTTGGCAGGATTCAGACTATGACCTTGAAATACGACTTGTTCCACTATTAGGATATAATTTGAAAAATAATGATAAAATAGAGGTGGGTATGGGCTATAGGGTTAATTCATTTCTGGACAATACTACCCGCCATAGTTTTTGGACGAGTATAAATTGGTTTTTAGAAATATAACCTTCTCAGAAGAAAAATCTTTTCAGAGAATCAAAACGCAGCAATTTAAAGCCTTGCTTGCTTGCTTGAATGGGTAGCTGAGAAGTATTTAATTATTTATTTCCTTATATTACCGCAATTAGATTAATACATATCTTCGGGGCTTTCAAAAAAAAAAAAATAGTATGATTGTATCACTGCTTTTAATAGTTCTTGGATTTGCAGGCTTAATATTTGGCGCTAATTGGCTAGTGGATGGCGCTACCTCATTAGCGAAAAAGTATAATATTCCAGATTTAGTAATAGGCTTAACTATTGTTGCCTTTGGAACTTCTGCCCCTGAGTTGGTTGTAAACTCCATCGCTTCAGCAGACGGTCTTTCAGATATTGTTTTGGCAAACGTAATAGGCAGTAACAACTTCAACTTATTTATAATATTGGGATTAGCAGGTTTAATTTACCCAATAACCGTTCAGTCTTCCACAGCTTGGAAAGAAATTCCCGTCTCGCTTATAATTACTATCGCTTTAATGGTGCTAGCAAATAATTTCTTCATGGATGGAGATTCTGAAATATCAAGACTAGACGGGCTTATTTTACTGGTACTGTTTGCAGGCTTTTTGTATTATATGTTTAGACAGTTAAAAACGGATAATACCGATGTTGTTGTGCAGGTAAACAAATCTAATACAAAAATTTGGGGCTTAATTTTAATTGGTTTTGCAGGTCTTGTAGTAGGTGGAACTTTGGTGGTTGACAACGCCATAGCAGTAGCCAACGAATTGGGAACCAGTCAAAAAATAATTGGTCTAACCATAATTGCCGCCGGCACTTCATTGCCCGAATTAGTAACTTCAATAGTCGCCGCCGTTAAAAGAAATAGTGATATTGCCATAGGTAATGTTATAGGCTCAAACATATTTAATATACTGCTGATTGTTTCAGTTAGTTCATTTATAAATCCGATAGCATACAATCAGAACTTCAACCAAGACTTCGCAATACTAATTGGAGGAACTATATTTCTAATAATTTCCATGTTTATAGGAAAAAGAAAAAAACTGGACCGATGGGAAGCCTTACTGTTATTTAGCTTTTATTTAATTTATACTGGCTATTTAGTATTTAAAGAAATTTAAAAAACAATTAATTACAGGAGCCGCCAGATTTCAACACCAACGTCGCAGAGCGCACTACCCTGAAAAGATAAATTTGTATATTTGGAAACTACGCATAATAATAATGCGAAAACTTGGGCGTGGCCAACCGTGCTGACGGGATAATCCCAATAAAGTTGATTTAAATGAACTGTTATGGAATTAAAAACGATTAAATCTGAAAAGGATTACCGAAATACACTTGAACGTCTTGAAATAATTTTTGATGCTCCGGTTGATACAAAAGATGGCGGTGAGGCAGAAATCCTATCATTGCTGATTGAAAATTACGAAAACGAACTTTATCCAATTGAAGCACCTGACCCGATCGAGGCAATAAAAATAAGAATGGAGGAACTAAATATGCGCCAAAAGAACTTGGTCGGAATAGTAGGTGGAAAAAGTCGAGTGTCAGAAATCCTAAATAGAAAGAAGAGATTGACTGTAGATATGATTAGGGAACTGGAACGAATACTTCAGATTTCCGCATCGGTTCTTGTCAATAACTATCAGCTTTCAAAAAAATAATAAAGGATACCAAAGTATCCCATGAATACTAATCCCGTTACCCACAACTATGGAACAAACAGAATTCTTAGAAAAAAATATATTTACTGATTTGAAAAACTTGAATGATGGATCCGACAAAGAGACCATTCAATATTTTTCTGAGCAGGATTTCGAAATCGTTCTTCAACGCGTTGAACATTTCGGGATTGGAGTTTATAAAATTGAAACATGGCAAAACGGAGAAGTTTCCGAGGTTGCCGCCCACGAAGATTTTAAAAAGAAAGCCACGGACCCAAAATGGTATAAAAAAGCATTTTTGACTTTTAAATCGCGTCAACCCGGACTTTCTTATTCCGCGACCTATAAAGTTTCCAATAAACTTTTAGCGAAGAATACTGCTTTGGACAACGAAGAGCTGAGCTAAAAAAAAACCTCTCAACTTTAATTTCAACTTGCTGCAATTTTCGCTTCCGTTTTTCTTTTTACCTTAAACTGCATACCGTCCGCTGCATTAATTTTCTTGCCAATTAAATTACTTATCAGTACTTTTAGTTTATGACAGAAGCCACAATAGAAGAAGAAAAAAAGGAGCTTGCACAGCAGTACAAACAGTTGCTAAAAATCAGTTACCGCAGCCTTTCAAAAGAAGATAAAAAACTGATTAGAAGCGCTTTTGACATTGCCGTAGATGCTCATAAAGACCAACGCCGCAAAAGTGGCGAGGCTTATATTTTTCATCCCATTGCCGTAGCAAAAATTGTTGCTTCGGAAATCGGTTTGGACGCAACGTCTATTGCCGCCGCACTATTGCACGATGTTGTGGAGGATACCGAATATACTTTGGAGGACATTGAACGCATGTTTGGCGAAAATGTGGCCAAAATTGTGGATGGCCTAACAAAGATTTCGCATATTTCCATGGCAGAAGATGTTTCCATGCAGGCGGAAAATTTCCGCAAAATGTTGTTGACACTAAATGAAGACATTCGAGTAATTATTATAAAAATTGCGGATAGGTTGCACAATATGCAAACCATGGAATCCATGCCACCGGACAAACAGCGGAAAATTGCTTCCGAAACACTTTATATTTACGCACCGCTTGCACACCGCATTGGTCTTTACAACATTAAAACCGAGCTTGAGGATTTGGGATTAAAATTCACCGAACCAGAAGTGTATTCCGATATCTTAAGCCATATAAAGGAAAGCAAGGAAGAGCAGGATGCATATATAGACACCTTTACAAAAGTGATCAAAGAATCCTTGGATGCCGAAGATTTAAAATATGAAATCAAGGGCCGGCCAAAATCCATTTTCTCCATTCGCAGAAAAATGATGGCGCAAAATGTCAGTTTTGATGAGGTCTATGACAAATTTGCAGTACGGATTATTTATAAAAGCACCCCAGAAAACGAAAAATTCTTTGCCTGGAAAATCTATTCCATTGTTACGGATCACTTCCGTCCCAATCCTATCCGCCTGCGCGATTGGATTTCTTCACCAAAATCAACAGGCTACGAGGCTTTGCACATCACCGTTATGGGGCCAAAAGGCCGTTGGGTCGAGGTGCAGATACGCAGTGAACGAATGAACGAGATTGCCGAAAAAGGTTTTGCGGCACATTACAAATACAAAAACAATGAAAAGGACGACGCAGGGCTGGAAGCTTGGCTAAACAAACTACAGGATACCTTAGAAAATTCAGAAATAAGTGCCGTGGATTTTGTGGAAGAATTTAAACTAAATCTGTACGCCAAAGAAATTTTTGTTTTCACGCCAAAAGGTGATTTATATTCACTCCCAAAATGTGCCACGGCGCTGGATTTTGCGTTTCACATCCATACCGAAATCGGGATGCACACCCGCGGAACTAAGGTAAACGGAAAATTGGTTCCGCTAAGCCATGAGCTCAAAAGCGGAGACCAAGTAGAAATAATTACTTCGGAAAAAGCCAAACCTACAGCCAACTGGCTAGATTATGCCACAACCGGAAGGGCCCGATCAAAAATTAAGTCTTCCCTTAAGGATGAGAAAAAGCAACTTGCCGAAGATGGTAAGCAAATCCTCGCCCGAAAATTAAAGTCGCTTAAAATAAATCTTGACGAAGCTACCGTAAATCAATTGGTTGTATTTTTTAAGGTGAAAACAAGTCTCGATCTGTACTACAGGGTTGGGGCAGGAATAATTGATAACCAAAAACTGAAGGATTTTGCGGCTTCCCGAAGCAATGCGTTTATCAGTTTCTTTAAAAATAGAATAAGAAAACCCGATAAACCCGAAGACGTCCATAAAGAAGAAATTACCGAAAAGTATGACCAACTTGTTTTTGGGAAAGAAGAGGAAAAATTGGATTATAAAATGTCCAATTGCTGCAACCCTATTCCCGGCGATGATGTTTTTGGTTTTGTAACCGTAAACGAAGGGATAAAGGTTCATAAAACCAATTGTCCGAACGCACTACAGCTACAGAGCAATTACAGCTACCGCATTATGCCGGCCAAATGGATAGATTCTACACAACGTGAATTTAAAGCGAACTTGACCATAACAGGAATTGACACCATTGGTCTTGTAAACGAAGTGACCAAGGTAATTTCAAACAACCTTCATATAGATATGAAAAGGGTTCATTTTGATAGTGATGACGGGGTTTTCACAGGAAAAATTGTGGTAATCGTGAAAAACAAAAACATCCTGGACAACCTTGTGGATAATATCAAAAAAATAAACGGAATTGATAAAGTTACCAGAGTGTAAAATTTAAGTAACTTTGCAAACTTAATTATGAGTTCAAAAACAGATATACATAACCAAGTAATTGTAAAGAACGTTTTTACTAGTTTTCTTGAAGAAAAAGGACACCGTAAAACCCCGGAACGATACGCAATACTTCAGGAAATTTATGACCACGACGATCATTTTGATGTAGAATCGTTGTACATAAACATGAAGAACAAAAACTATCGCGTAAGCCGGGCTACACTTTACAATACCATTGAATTGTTGCTGGAATGCAGTTTGGTGCGAAAGCATCAATTTGGTCAAAACCAAGCTCATTACGAAAAATCATATTTCGATCGCAACCACGACCACGTAATCCTTTCCGATGGAGAAGTGATCGAGTTTTGCGACCCCCGAATACAAACCATCAAAAAAACCATTGAAGAGGTTTTTAATATTGAAATAACCAACCATTCACTTTATTTCTACGGAAATAAGAAAACTACCGTCAACGACGCTGACGGTACCAATTCCTAATAAATTATGGCAGTAGACTTACTACTTGGACTACAATGGGGCGACGAAGGCAAAGGAAAAATTGTCGATGTGCTCACAAAAAATTATGATATAATCGCTCGTTTTCAGGGTGGGCCAAATGCAGGCCATACGTTGGAATTCGACGGAATAAAACACGTTTTGCGCACTATTCCTTCAGGAATTTTTCATAAAGATTCCATAAATATTATTGGAAATGGAGTGGTAATAGATCCCGTAGTTTTTGTAAAAGAATTGGAAGCGCTGGAAAAATACAATATCGATTTTAAGAAAAATCTAATCCTTTCCCGAAAGGCCCATGTTATTTTGCCAACGCACCGCTTGCTGGATGCGGCTTCGGAAGCTTCTAAAGGGAAAGCCAAAATTGGTTCTACATTAAAAGGAATTGGTCCCACTTATATGGACAAAACCGGCCGGAACGGAATTCGTTTGGGCGATTTGGAACTTGAGAATTGGCAAGAAAAATATCGCGCTTTAGCTGATAAGCACGAGACAATGATCGATTTTTACAATGTTGATGTTCAGTATGATTTGGCAGATCTTGAAGCCGAATTCTTTGCAGCAGTGGAAACGTTGAAAACGCTCACATTTATTGATAGTGAAGAATATCTGCACCAGGCGCAAAAAGAGGGAAAAACCATTTTAGCCGAAGGCGCACAAGGTTCATTACTGGATATTGATTTTGGAACCTATCCTTTTGTAACTTCTTCAAACACAACTGCCGCAGGCGCTTGTACAGGTTTAGGAGTTCCGCCGAACAAAGTAAAAGATGTCTTCGGAATTTTTAAAGCATATACTACCCGCGTAGGTAGCGGTCCATTTCCAACCGAACTTTTCGATGAAGTGGGCGAAAAAATGGCGAAAATAGGTAATGAATTTGGCGCTGTAACTGGCCGTCCTAGACGTTGCGGTTGGCTGGATTTAGTAGCACTACGTTACGCAGTCCAAGTAAACGGCGTTACCCAACTTATAATGATGAAGGCTGATGTATTAAGTGGCTTTGATATGATTAAAGTTTGCACCGCCTACAATTACAAAGGTGAAACAATCCATCATTTACCATTCAATATCGAAGCTGAAAATGTAACCCCCATTTTCACCGAAATGAAAGGCTGGAAAGCAGATTTGACAAAAATGGACGAGGTTTCCCAATTGCCACAAGCATTGAACGATTATATCGATTTCCTTGAAAAGGAATTGGAAGTGCCAATTAAAATTGTTTCAGTGGGACCGGATAGAAAACAAACAATTCACCGGTAATCCATTTTTTGTGGGTATTTTCGTTTCTAATGATAAATAAATCTTTTTTGAAAATATCACCAATCATTGCTGTAATTGTTTTGCTTTTCTGCGGAATAAATCTATCCGCGCAGGAAAAACAGAAGGTTGATATACAATCAGGTTACTTAGAATTACGCCCAGAATTTCCCGATGCTGCCATTTATACCAAAGATGAAACAGGCCAAGTGTATATTGTACACGAAGGGGTTGAAATGTGGTGCGACCAAGCCTTTGTTTATTTAAAGGACAACTTTGTAAAAGCTTACGGAAAAGTAAAAATTACCCAAGGAGACACCGTTTCCATGGATAGCCAATACGCCGAGTACAATGGAAATACGCAATTTGCCTTTGCCAGTGGAAAAGTAGTTTTGACCGAACCAAAAACCACGCTTCAAACTGACACGTTATATTTCGACAGAATAAAACAACAAGCCTATTACAGAACCGGTGGCACGGTTCGGGACACTGCAAGCGTGTTGACCAGCCAAATTGGAAGATATTACGCTGAAACCAAAAAATATGAGTTTCTTTCAAACGTAAAAATTGTCAACCCAAAATATACCGTAAACAGCAACCAACTCGATTTCTATTCTGAAACTGGGGCGGCTTATCTTTATGGCCCTTCTACAATTGTAAGCGAAACAAGCACCGTTTATTGCGAACGCGGTTATTACGATACACGCGGGGATACGGGCTATTTTGTAAAAAACTCAAAAGTAGATTACGAAAACCGAACTCTTTATGGCGACAGTATTTATTTTGATAGAAACAAAAGTTTCGCTTCCGCCACTAATAACATTAGAATACTGGATACACTAAACAAAAGCCTTATTCGCGGCCATTATGCGGAGGTTTTTCGTGAAAAGGATTCGGTGTTTATAACCAAACGGGCAGTTGCCATTACTGTACGGGATAATGATTCCATTTACGTCCATGCAGATACCTTACGGGTAACGGGAAAACCTGATAACAGAATAATGAAGGGCTTTTATAGGGCCAGAATGTTCAAGCCCGGGAAGGTTGGGGATGATCCCACAAGCGGGAAATGCGATTCCATTTATGTAAACGAAAAAAGAGGAATTACTAAACTCCTGCGCAATCCAGTACTTTGGAGCGGAGAAAACCAAATGATTGGGGATACCATTCATATTCTTTCTGATACCATTACCGATAAACTCGATACGCTAAAGGTTTTCAATAATTCATTTTTGGTGCAGAAAGATAGCTTGGGTTTCAATCAAGTGAAAGGGGAAAGACTGACGGGACTGTTTACAAACAATGAATTGGACACGGTTAATATTGATAAAAATGCCCAGGTAATCTACTATTCCCGAAATGATAACGGGGAATTGGTCGGCATAAACAACACTGTTTCCAGTTCCATTCAAATGTATTTGGAAAACCAGCAAATTACAGGCATACGTTTTATAAAAAAAGTTCCCGGAAAAATATATCCGCCGTCAATGTTTCCTGAAAATGCGAGAATTTTGCCCGGTTTTCAATGGCGGGGCGAAGAACGGTTGTATTCTGTTGAAGATCTGTTTAAAGGAAAACCAGCACCTGTACTTCCAAAAATAACGGGAATTCCATTGCCAAAGGACCAAGGTGAATTTTTTGAAGATATTCCCGAAGAAGATATTGAGCTTCCCGAAGAATCGAAATTAAGTCCGAAGGACCTTCAAAATAGGCCTGACGACCCCAAACCTGAAACTTTGGAAAGCGAAGCGAAAAGGGATTCCATTCAGCAAAAAGTTAATGATTCCATTCAAACTGGAAATTAATGATCGAAGATTTCTATAAATACCAAGCACAAACAACCCCCCACCCTTTGGCTTTGGAAATTTCCCACGCCAAAGGCAGCTATATTTATGATACGTCCAGGAAAAAACACTTGGATTTTGTAGCCGGGGTTTCGGCATGCACGTTGGGCCATTGCCACCCGCGCGTGGTTTTGGCAATAAAAGAACAGGTTGACAAATATTTGCACGTAATGGTTTATGGCGAATATATACAGACACCTGCAATAGAACTTACAAAATTGCTAGCAAAAAATTTACCGAAGAATTTAATGACCACCTATTTGGTAAACAGTGGCACAGAGGCTATTGAAGGTTCTTTAAAGCTTGCCCGTCGGGCTACCGGAAGAACAGAGCTTTTATACGCAAATAATGCTTACCACGGCAACACAATGGGATCCATGAGCGTAATGGGTTACGAGGAACGAAAAAATGCCTTTAAACCTTTGCTCCCCGATTGCCATGCTATTACATTCAACAATGAAGAAGATCTGAAAAAAATCACTTCAAAAACAGCAGCCGTTATTTTGGAAACCATTCAAGGGGGTGCAGGATTTATTCAACCCGAGAATGATTATCTTAAAAAAGTACGGCAACGTTGTAATGAAACGGGAACACTTTTAATTTTGGACGAAATCCAGCCAGGGTTTGGACGAACAGGAAAACTCTTCGCTTTTGAACATTTTGGTATAGTGCCGGATATTTTAGTGATGGGAAAAGGAATGGGAGGCGGAATGCCCATTGGCGCATTTACAGCATCGCACGAAGTAATGGCACTGTTGCAGGACCATCCGAAGTTGGGACACATCACCACTTTTGGCGGAAATCCGGTTATAGCCGCAGCAGCCTTGGCAACGCTGCAGGAATTGACGAAAACGGATCTTATTCAGCAAACCCTTCAAAAAGAGAAACTTTTCAGAAAACTATTAGTACATCCATTAATAAAGGAAGTTCGCGGAAGAGGATTAATGCTGGCTGCAATGTTGGAAACCCCGGAAATTGCTTCCGAAGTAATTTTAAAATGTAAGGACCGCGGATTGATTTTATTTTGGCTTCTTTTTGAAGGCCGCGCCCTCCGCATAACTCCGCCCCTGACAATAAGCAATGACGAAATTGAAGAAGGCTGTAAAATACTGACAGAAGTTTTAAATGACTTTCCTAAGCAATAAAACAACTCCAACACCTTTGCTTACAGTATTTTACATCATACTCATGTGTTGATAAGTCCGTTAACAATAAACACGGCATAACTATTGAACTTATTTTTACATCATTATCTTTAAAATAGAAGAAACCGTTAAACCGTGCGTATGCAATTAAGTTCAAACGAGCATAACAACTTCTCGCTTTCCAGATTCGAATCTATGCTGAAAACCAACAGCGTACTTTTTTTCGACTCAGAGGAATTTGAAGAAATAGTGCAACACTATCTTGAAATCGGAAAAATTGCACTTGCCAAAAAAGCTACCAAGCTGGGGCTTGAACAGCACCCATCGTCAACAAATTTGAAGCTTTTCCAAATTGAAATGTACATTTTTGAAAATAAATTGGACATCGCTGATGAACTTTTGGATGAACTTTACCTTTTAGAACAATCCAACGAAGAGATCTACATACAGAAAGCAAATATATTTTCCCGTCGCGATAAACATAAAGAAGCCATCCAGCTTTTGGAGCAGGCTTTGGAAATAACCGACGATGAAGCTGACGTGCTTTCACTATTGGGTATGGAATACCTTTTTATGGAAGATTATGAAAATGCCAAACACTATTTTATAAAATGCTTGGAAGAAGACGAGGAGGATTACTCGGCTTTATACAACATTATTTACTGCTTTGAATTTCTTGACCAATACGAAGCGGCTATAGATTATTTGAACGATTTTCTAAACACAAATCCATATTGCGAAGTTGCTTGGCACCAAGTTGGCAAACAATATTATAATTTAAAGGATTATAAAAAAGCACTCGCCGCTTTTGATTTTGCCATTATAAGCGATGACAGTTTTATTGGAGCCTACCTTGAAAAAGGAAAGGTTCTTGAAAGAATGAAACAATATGCGGAGGCCATTGAAAGCTACTCCATCACTTTGGGATTGGATGATCCTACCTCCTACGCTTTGTTGCGAATAGGAAAGTGCTACGAAAAATTAGGAAATCAGGATATGGCAATTCAATTTTACACAAAATGTGTTGAGGAAGATTCTTTGCTGGATAAAGGCTGGATAGCAATTACAGACTTCTACTTTAAAAGTAAGCAGTTTAAAAAAGCGCTTTATTATATAGAAAAAGCTATCAATATAGATGCTGAAAATGTGCTTTATTGGAAGCGTTACGCCAAAATAAACAACAGGTTGAGTCTTTATGAAGAAGCAGAAGTTGGGTATAGAAAAGCATTGGAATTGGGTAATTATGAATTAGAATCTTGGATTACCAGAGGTGATATTCTTATCAATTTGGGCGAACACGAAGCCGCCACAAATAATTTCAATCAAGCGAAGGAATTTTACCCAGAACATTCTGAAGTAGAATACCGACTTGCGGGATTGTATTATTTTATGGGGGAAACTGAAAAAGGTGAATTTCATTTAAAGAATGCATTAAAATCAGAACCGGAATATGTTATGATTATTGAGGAACTTTTCCCAACAGTATTCAATATGAAAACGGTAAAAGAAATAATTAAACAACACAAAAATCCTTCTCTTTAATTTATGTATTTTTGAGGTTTAGTGTTATAAATTTATGCCTCAAAGAAACATCCTCCAGTATCTAATAATTACGGCAAAAGGCCTTGCAATGGGCGCGGCCGATGTTGTGCCCGGCGTATCCGGCGGAACCATCGCTTTTATTTCGGGAATCTACGAAGAGCTTATTGAAACCATTCACAACATAGATTTTGGCTTTTTCAAAATCTGGAAAAAGGAAAGTTTTGGTACTGCTTGGAAACATTACAACCTTTCATTCCTTGTTGCACTTTTTCTGGGCATATTCATCAGTATTCTATCGCTTGCAAAACTTATTACGTGGTTGTTGGCTACCTATCCAATAATGGTATGGTCGTTTTTCTTTGGGTTGGTCATCGCCAGTATTGTATATGTGGGCAATCAAATAACCCGTTGGCGGCTGTTGGTAATAGTTGCTTTACTGATAGCATCGGTTCTCTCCTATTTAATAACAATTGCCGACCCTATGGGTTCTCCTGAAAGCACTTGGTTTCTTTTCCTTGCTGGCTTTATTGCAATAATTGCAATGATTCTCCCAGGAATTTCAGGAGCTTTTATTCTTTTATTACTGGGAGCCTACACGGCAGTAATTGGGATAGTAACCCAATTAACTGAAGCAATTACCAACCTCGACAGTTCCCTATTTTTTGGAGCGCTTGGAAAACTTTTGATATTTGCCATGGGAGCTATTTTAGGATTGAAAATGTTTTCCAAAGTACTTAACTGGATGTTCAAACATCATAAAAATTTGATATTGGCCGTACTAACAGGATTTATGATTGGTGCGCTGAACAAAATATGGCCATGGAAAGAGGTTTTACAATACCGGATAAATCACGCTGGAGATAAAATTCCTTTTATCGAAAGAAGCATTCTTCCTCAAAATTATAACGAAGACCCACAAATAATTTATGCTATCATTTTTGCGATCATAGGTTTTTTGACCATTTTTTTATTGGAAATGCTGGCCGTAAAAAAAGTAGCAGTGAGTAGCGATACTCAGTCCAACTAACTTAACAACAATTAACTTTAATCGTGTACGAAAACCGCTCCTTTTCCGATAAAGCTTGGTTGGTCCTTAAAGGACTCGGAATGGGCGCAGCCAATAAAGTTCCGGGAGTTTCGGGAGGGGTAGTTGCCTTTGTTGCGGGTTTTTATGAAGAATTTATTTACTCCCTCCAAAAAGTAAACAGAAAGGCTTTCAAATTGCTTATTGATGGTCGTTTTCAAAGTTTTTACAGATACACAAACGGACAATTTTTAAGCTTGCTCATTTTGGGAATGATTGTAAGCTATTTCAGCGTTTCAAAAATTCTCGATTATTTGATTGTCCATTATGAACTCTATGTTTGGAGTGCATTTTTTGGAATGATCATCGGCTCTATTTATTTTATCGCAAAGGATTTTGGCGACTGGAACAGAAAATATGCCGCCTATCTACTCTGCGGTGTAATTGCTGGAGTCGGGATCAGTTTTTTGGAACCGGCAAAGGAAAACAGCAACCTTATTTTTGTGTTCTTCTGCGGAATTATCAGTGTTTCCGGGATGACTCTTCCGGGCCTTTCAGGCTCGTTTATTCTCATCCTTTTTGGAAACTATGTACTGTTATTGGTCGATTCGGTGAATGCCTTATTTGATACTTTTGGGGATGTTTTTCAATGGAATTTCAGTTGGATAAACGATCCCGAACGCATTGAACTTTTAAAAGTGCTCGCTGTTTTCTCATTGGGTTCCTTGGTTGGCTTGGTTTCACTTTCACATTTATTGGCATATGTTTTAAAGCGATTCAAAAAAGCAACTTATGCAGTTATTATTGGATTTATCGCCGGTTCTTTGGGAGTTGTTTGGCCGTGGAAAGAAAAAAAATATGATTTGGATGCTTTAGGCCAAATTCGTTTTGATGCGAATGGAAGAGAAATTATTACAGGATACGACCGCTATTTTCCTTCAGAATTTGGGAATCAAACTCTTATGGCTATTGTATTCATAATTCTAGGAATATTGATTGTGTTAAGTTTGGATTGGTACGATAATTACAAAAAAAGCAAGCGTGTCTAAATTTGGTTTAATAGGAAAAAATATAGGTTATTCCTTTTCAAAAACTTTCTTTTCCCAAAAATTTGAAAGGGAAAAGTTACCGCACTCCTATGAAAATTTTGATATTCCGTCCTTTGATTTCTTTCCAAATATACTTTCAAAAAATGAGGATTTAAAAGGCCTCAACGTTACCATTCCCTATAAAGAAGTTGTAATTCCCATGCTTGACAGCTTGGATGAAGAAGCCAAAAAAATTGGCGCAATCAACACAATAAAGGTTTCAAAAAACAAAAAACTCAAGGGCTTCAATACCGATCACTACGGTTTTAGGAAATCTTTGGAAGAATTTCTACCTCTTCAAAGAAAAACCGCACTAATCCTTGGCACCGGTGGAGCTTCAAAAGCTGTGGCCTTTGCACTGGACAGTTTGGATTTTGAATATAAATTTGTCAGTCGGAAGGAAAACCATAATGTTTTCAGTTACTGCTCATTGGATCACTCCACTATTGAAAAGTATTTGCTGATCATTAATTGTACTCCTTTGGGCACATTCCCAAATATAACGGACTGTCCGGAGATTCCCTACCAATTTGTTTCAAAAAACCATTTGCTCTTCGATTTAATTTACAATCCTTCCGAGACCGAGTTTTTAAAACGCGGAAAACTTAAGGGAGCAAAAACCAGCAATGGCTTGAAGATGTTGGAATTTCAGGCTGAAAAAGCTTGGGAGATTTGGAATTCATAAATTTCGTATAAAAACATCAAAATAACGCTGTAAGCTTTGCCAATTGCACAGTTGTTAGTATATTGACCCACAATAATATTTGAACCATAACATTGAAACAAATGTCCGACGAAAAATTGCCACAGGAAGAAAACGAAAAAGAGATTCCAACTACCCAAAGTACAGAGGAAACCAACACAACAGTTTCTGAAAGTTCCGAAACCACAAGTAAAGAAAATTCAACCGTTGAAGAGGCCATTGAAAAAGTAGTTGAAGTTGACGATGCTTCCGCTGAAATTTCTCCCGAACTCAAAGAAGTTGAAACTTCCGAAAAGGTTGAGAATTCAGAAGATACTTCGAAGGAAACAAAAAAAGAAACTTTAGATAATTCAAGTATTGAAGATGCAATGGTAGCCGAAAAAGAAGCAGCCGAAACTTCTTCGAAAACTGATAAAAAGAATGAAGACAATCTTCTTTCTGAAACTACTGATGAAGATGAGGAAGAAGAAGTAACTTCATCAGAAGATACTGATGACGAGGAAGGCCACGAAGAAAAGGCACAAAAGGATTATAGCACACTTTCGGAAAAAGAATTGGTTGCCGAACTTGAAAGGCTTTTGAAAACAAAATCAATTCAAGAATTAAAACACGATGTTGAGGAAATTCGCACAGAATTCAATTCAAAATTCAACGAACAACTTGAGCAGAAAAAAGAAGAATTTCTTGCCGAGGGCGGAAACATCATCGACTTCCACTACACTACTCCGCTAAAAAAAGATTTTAATTCGCTTTATTTTGATTACAAAGAAAAGCGAAACAATCATTACAAAAACCTGAAAAAAGATCTTCAAGGAAATCTTGACAAACGTTGGGAATTGATTGAGGAACTGAAAGGTCTGTTGAGCGCCGAGGAAAATATAAACACTACCTATAAGCACTTTAAGGATATTCAGGAAAAATGGCATGTTGCAGGGGCAATTCCGCGCGATAAATACAATACCGTTTGGAATACCTACCATCACCACGTTGAAAATTTTTATGATTTTCTTCACCTTAATCGCGAGTTTCGCGATATGGATTTCAAGCATAATTTGGACAGCAAATTAAAACTGATAACCCGCGCAGAAGAACTTGCACAGGAAGAGGACATAAATAAAGCTTTCCGCGAACTGCAGATGCTTCACAAAATGTGGAAAGAAGATATTGGGCCAGTTGCCAAGGAATACCGGGATGAAGTTTGGGACAAATTCAGCGAGGCTACAAAAATAATTCACGATAAAAGACAAGATCAATTACAGGAGCTTGAAAAGGAATTTGAAAATAATTACGAAAAGAAAAAACAACTAATTGAAGAAATAAAGCAAGTAGCAGAAGAAGCTAAACCAAGTCACCAAGGCTGGCAAAATGCCATTAAAAAAGTGCAGGAACTTCGCGATGCTTATTTCAATACAGGCCGCGTTCCACGGGCCAATAACAAGGAAATTTGGAAAGCTTTTAAGGATGTTACCGGCAACTTTAACCATCTGAAAAACTCCTTTTATAAAGATCAAAAAAAGGAACAGTACACCAATTTGGAAAAAAAGCGGGAGCTTATAAAAACTGCTGACGAGTATAAAGACAGTGAGGATTTTGATGCCACCACCCCATTGATGAAAAAAATTCAGGATGAGTGGAAAAACATTGGACACGTACCGAGAAAGGACAGTGATAAAGTCTGGAAGCAGTTCAAAAAAGCTTGCAATCATTATTTTGATAGGCTGCACGCACAAAAAAATGAAGCCAACAAGGAAGAAACCGTAAACTACGAAAGTAAACAGGCAATACTGGAAAAACTTTCAACCTTTGAACTGAGCGGTGACCATAAAACCGACATAAAAGCAATTAAGGATACTATTACTGTTTGGAAAGAAATTGGCCGCGTACCCTATAACAAACGTCAGATCGAGCAGAAATTCAACAAAACTTTGGACGCTCTGTTTTCTAAATTAGATTTAGGCAAAAAAGAAACGGAACTAATCAAATTTGACAATAAGTTGAATACTTTGGTTAACCGAGAAGATGAACGCAAATTGCAGAACGAGCATTTCTTTATTTCCAAAAAAATTGATGAAACAAAAGACGAAATCCGTCAGTTGGAAAATAACTTAGGGTTTTTCCACCATGTGGATGAAAACAATCCATTGGTAAAAGAGGTGCACAAAAACATTGCGCGGCAAAAGGAGCAACTTGAGGTTTGGAAGGCGAAGCTTTCTAAGATTAAAGAGTTGCGCGAAGATTAAAGGTCTAGTCTGTTTGAGCGTCGCCGATTTCCGTTCTCGATTGCGCTCGAACGGACAAAATTTTTTCTTTACCGAATACTGCAATTGAAAATTGCCTACTATAGTTTTGCTTCGTTCCAAAAAACATCCATTTCCGCTAGGGTCATATCCTTTAAGGATTTATTCATTTCCTTGGCTTTTCCCTCCAAATACTGAAAGCGTTTAATGAATTTTTTATTGGTGCGTTCCAAGGCATTTTCGGGATTCACTTTTAAAAATCTGGCGTAGTTTATCATTGAGAAAAGCACATCACCAAACTCGGCTTCTATTTTGTCTTGGTTGTCTTCATTTATTTCGTGTTGCAATTCTCCCAGTTCTTCCTGAAGTTTTTCAAAAACCTGCTGCGGTTCCTCCCAATCAAAACCCACCCCTGCAACTTTTTCCTGTATGCGGCTTGCTTTTACCAAGGCTGGCAAAGATTTCGGAACGCCTTCCAAAACACTAGTTTTGCCTTCTTTCAACTTTAAGTTTTCCCAGTTTCGCTTTACTTCTTCTTCATCCTTCACTTTTACATCGCCATAAATATGGGGGTGTCGGGAAATCAATTTCTCGCAAATATCATTACACACATCGGCAATATCAAAATCATTGCTTTCGCTTCCTATTTTTGCGTAGAATACAATATGCAGAAGCACATCTCCCAATTCTTTTTTTACTTCCTGTAAATCCTTTTCCAAAATGGCATCGCCCAGCTCATAGGTTTCCTCAATGGTCAAATGCCGAAGGGTTTCCATGGTCTGCTTTTTATCCCACGGGCATTCTGCTCGCAGTTCATCCATAATGGTGAGCAGTCTATCAAAGGCTTGTAATTGGTCTTTTCGGGAATTCATCTTCTAATGATTCTATGTATTATTGATACTGTTGTGTAATTTCAATAAAAAATCCCAAAAGCCTAAATGGTTTTTGGGATTTTTTTATAAATATCTTTATAACTTACTATTAGGTTTTTCTTGAAGCAGCATTTTTAGTGGGCCCGCCTTTTTTTGTGGAAGACGCTTTTGGCACGTTTGATTTAGGTGCCGCAGCTTTGGGTTTAGTTACTTTTTTAGCTTCTTTTGGTTTCTTTTCGCCACCTTCTTTTTCCTCTTCCTGGGTTTCTTCCTTTGGTTCAGAAAAATCGGTCATACCATTTTTCACTAGCAAATTATACCATTGAACCACTTTTTTGATATCGCTTGGATACACCCGGTCTTCATCATAATCTGGCATTACGCCGAAAAAATATTCTTCCAATTCCTCTTTTGAGGATTTATGGCTAATAGTTTCTTTTCCATCCTCCTTTTCGGAAATCTTTTTGAAAACTTCGCGAAGCGGCACTTCTTCGGTAAGGGTATAAATAGCAATTTCGGAAAGCAGGCTCACATTATGGCGGCCACTAACGCTAATGCTTTTCCCATCCAAAAGAGATTCTGCAAGAAACCCAGTACGGGTTTGGGTTTTTAATTTGTAAAGTCCGGGTCTACCGGCTATGGAAAGCACTTTTTCTAAGCTCATAAATTGTTTTTAAAAATTTTAATGAATACAAATATCTTTGGTTTCGTTAATATATACAAGCGTGTTAACGTTTCTTTTTTGCATTTGGGAAACGCATCCGGTAATCTATCTTAATATTTCCTTTTGATATATTGGCCAGCTTGCTTTTTATCAATCTTTTTTTAAGGGGCGAAAGCTTGTCGGTAAACAGAATTCCTTCAATGTGGTCGTATTCATGCTGAATGATACGGGCCACCATGCCGCTAAATGTTTCTTTGTGTTTTTTGAAATTCTCGTCCTGATATTCAATAACAATTTCCGGTTGGCGGAATACATCCTCGCGCACATCCGGAATACTCAGACAGCCTTCATTAAAGGCCCACTCATAACCAGATTCCTCAATAATTTGTGCATTGATAAAAACCCTTTTAAATGTTGAAGCAAACTTTTGTTCCTCTTCGGAAAGATCTTCATCATCCCCAAATGGGCTTGCATCAACAATAAAAAGACGGATGGGCAATCCAATCTGGGGTGCGGCAAGCCCAATGCCACGTGCTTCGTACATGGTTTCGAACATATTTTCCAGCAGCTCATCAAACTTTGGATAGTCTTTAGTAATTTCTTCGGTCTCTTTTCGCAACACGGGATCACCGTATGCTACAATTGGTAGTATCATTCAACTATTTATTATATAAATATTCTTGTAAAATTATCGTTGCACTAATTTCATCAATCAATGCTTTATTCCGGCGTTGTTTTTTTTTCAGACCACTGTCTATCATGGTTTGGAAAGCCATTTTACTGGTAAAACGTTCATCCACTCTCAGTATTTTCATCGAAGGGAAAGTTTCGTCAAATTTCTTTAAAAACTTCTGGATTTCCGTTTCAATATTGGAATGTGTGCCATCTTTTTGTTTGGGTTCTCCCACCAAAATCAATTCCACTTTTTCCGAAGCAATGTATTTCTTCAAAAAATCCATCAAATCAGGAGTTGAAACCGTGGTCAAGCCCGAAGCAATCAATTGCAGTTCGTCCGTAATGGCTATGCCCGTGCGTTTGCTTCCGTAATCTATTGCTAAAATTCTTCCCATAATTTGTGCAAAAATAAGGGTTTAAGAAATAGTATGCTAAAAATGTCCACTTTATTGATGAAGGGTTCTATCTTTGAAAAAAAAGCATTTTATGAAAAAATTATTACTTGTCGTATTCTTGATTCCTTTTATTTTTTCCTGTAGTAGTGACGATTCTTCTACCCCTCCCGTTGAAATTGAAGAGACCGATAATGAAGAACCATTTTCATCTCGTATAAAAACCATTACGCAATCAATGAAACCAATTATTGACAGTCTTTTCTATGAAAATGATCAGTTAAAAACGCATAAGCATTATGAAAACAACGAATTAGATTATAAAATTGGATTTACTTATAATTCTAATAATCAATTAATTCGAAGAATAAACGAAGGTTTTATTGATATTGTTTACACTTCAATCTTTGATTTTGAATATGATAATACTGGAAATTTAGTAAAGAGATATTATACGAATGATGGTGTTACTAAAACCACTACATATATTTATTCTCCAGGTTTAGTAGAAATACATCAACACGAAGCGCTTTTCTATAAATTAAATTTAGAAAACAACAATGTAGTTTCTATTGAGGAAAAGGATATTAATTCAGGGGAATATAAAATTGAATGGTTACTTGAATATGACAATTTAGATCGGTTAAATAAACTCTCTAAAAGACTGAGTGGTAGTCAATATTTCATTGTCTATTTTCCAACTTATGACGACATGGAAAACCCCTTCCACGATTTTGAATTTAAACTTCCAAACAATTTGAGTATCAACCTACTTGAGAACCCAAATTACAGTGGGATATACGGAGGTCTTTTTTTACAGGACTTTTATCGATATATTGGTTATTTTAATAAGAATAATCTCATTAAAACTAATGTGGAATCTGGTGGACATATTTCATTTGTATACTCCTATAATTCTCAAAATTATCCTACAGCAATTGTAAAGGAAAGTGACCCAGATCGCAATACATACATCATAGGCTACTAATAACATATTGATAAATATAAAAATGACTGACCTCCAAAAAACCATAGAAAAAGCCTGGGACGACCGTTCCCTCCTTACCGAAACCGAAACCATCGTAGCTATTCGCGAAGCTGTAAACCTTTGTGACGAAGGCACACTGCGCTGCGCTGAACCAACTGCTGATGGCTGGCAGGTAAATGAATGGGTGAAAAAAGCAATTGTGCTCTACTTTCCCATACAAAAAATGAAAACTATTGAAGTGGGCATCTTTGAATATCACGATAAAATTCCTTTAAAAAGTGGATACGAAGCCAAAGGAATCAGGGTTGTGCCGCATGCAGTAGCACGCCACGGCGCCTATATTTCAAAAGGAGTAATTCTTATGCCGAGCTATGTAAACATTGG
>JBBQQN010000062.1:0-20422 GCA_038215845.1 Flavobacteriales bacterium
TTAATAATATTAGGACGTCTTTTTCGATTCCTAAAGAGCAGGAATCCCGCAATCAATATAACGGCAACCATTACCCAAACTGCTCCAAAAGCCAATGTGGATACAAACAGCATACTTGCAAAAAGACCAAAAAGCAAATAAACGCCATGAAGCCCTTCCCGATAGAGTGGAAACACGAAAGCTGCATAAATTAAGGCACTTCCTGGGTCCGGTTGTGGTATAATGAATAAAGCTGGCAAAGCGAGTATAATAAGCGCTCCTGCTTGATTTTTTATATCCTGCATGTTAGTCTGTATGTCGCTTACATATTTTGCGAGTGCCAATGCCGTTGCGGCCTTTGCAAATTCGCTCGGTTGGATACTAAAGCCTCCGAAATCGTACCAAGAGGTAGCGCCGGAAATGTTTTTTCCAAAGATGAAAAGACCCAATAATGAAACCAATGAAGCAATATAAATAACACTGGCAAAGCGTTCATAAAATTTGGATTCAATAGCCAATACAAAAATGATGAGGATAATGCTCAAGCCTATCCACACTAACTGTTTGATATAAATTTGGTTGAAATCAAAAAAATCTTTCGAGGAATCTGCTAATGAAGCAGAATATATATTCAACCAGCCAATGGCAACCAATGCCATGTAAAGAAGGATGATAAGCCAGTCAAAACGGATAAAATTTTTATTGCCGGCCATTAGTTATTTATAGTAAAAGGTTTTCCACTGTAGGGTTTGGCATATTCTGCTTCAAGGCTACCTTCCAATACGTATTTTTCCATATCCTTTCGGGTAATTTCGCCTTTTAGGTATTTTTCAATCATCAATCCAGCTATTCTACCGGCCCAGCGTGAACCCCAATAGCCATTCTCAACAAATACCGCTATGGCAATTTTTGGATTATCCATGGGGGCAAAGGCCACAAAGATAGAGTGGTCGGTAAGCTGGACGCGTTTACCATCTATTTTTGTATAGTTTTCAGCGGTACCGGTTTTTCCGCAAATCTCAATTCCGGGAATTTGGATAGAAGCTGCGGTACCCCGTTGATATACTTGGTGCATGCCTTCAACTACCGGGTCAAAATATTTTTGCTCTACTGTGGCATAATGCCTTTCCTTGAATTTTTTAGGAATAGTATCTGGGCCAATAACATTCTTAATAATGTGTGGGATATAATAATACCCGCGATTGGCGATGGTGGCCGTAAAATTGGCCATCTGTATTGGGGTTAATGAAACCTCGCCCTGCCCAATAGCGTTAGATATGGTTGCGGTGGCGTACCACTTATACTCGGGATATTTATAGGCTCTGTTATAATATTTTGAAGTTGGAATAAAACCTCTTTTTCCGCTTGGAAGATCATAACCCAAATAATCCCCCAAACCAAAGCTGGAAAGATTTGCTTTCCAATGGTCTATCCCTTCCTGCGGGGTGGGGTATTTTTCAATAATTCGCCTATAAACAGTACAGAAATAGGCGTTGCAACTATTGGCAATCCCGCCTACCATTGCCAAGGGGGTAGGATGGTGGTGACATGCTAATTTATGTCTTCCTCCATAATTATATCCTCCGTAGCACGCAACGGTTTCTTTGGTGTCAATTACACTTTCTTGGAGGCCAATAAGTGCAGTCAAGGTTTTAAATGGAGATCCGGGAGGATATTCTCCTTGTAAAACCCGATCATACAGCGGTTTTGCAATGGTATCGTAATAAAGTTTTGTGAAATTTTTTGAGCGGTCCCGACCCACCAATAAAGAAGGGTCATAACTAGGCGCTGTTATGAGGGCGAGAATTTCACCTGTGGAGGGTTCTATGGCAACAATGCCGCCCCGTTTGTGGATCATCAGTTCTTCTCCGTACTTTTGAAGGGTTGCATCTATGGTAAGTGTAACATCTTCACCCCGCTCGGGAAGCGTATCAAAAATACCTTCTTTATACGGGCCCATATCTCTATTGAAACGGTCCTTCTGAATATATTTAACACCTTTCACACCCCTCAGTACTTCTTCATATTCCTTCTCAACACCAGCAGTACCAATAAGTTCCCCCATTTGATAATATGGATTTTTTTCAATTATGGCATTATTCACTTCGGCAATATAGCCCATCACGTTCGCTGAATGATCCACTTGATATTCACGAAGGGAACGGCGCTGAATGTAAAACCCTTCATATTTGTGCATTTTTTCTGAAAGGGAAGCGTAGTCTGCCTTGTTCAATTGTGGAAGTACAACTGATGGAAGCCGCGGCGAATAGGTACGTGCCTTGCTTAGAATATTTTTGAAATCTTCTTTGGTAATTTTAAGCAAACCACAAAATTCCAAGGTGTCCAAGGGTTTCACATCCCTAGGGATAACCATTACATCATAGGAAGGCTGGTTAGAAACAAGCAGCTTTCCATTACGGTCAAACATATAGCCCCGCTGTGGATAATCGTATATGATTTTGATGGCATTATTGTCCGACAGTGCCTGTGAGGAGGCGTCGTAAACTTGAAGATAAAATAGCCTAGCCGAAAACACCAATCCGGATAACAGCACCAACGCAATAAGGACTATTTTTCTCATGTCGATTTTCGGTTAAACAATATTAGGGTGCATAATATAATAATAGTAGTAAACAACCCTGAGAATAACGTGGATTTTAACAATAAGAGTATGTGTTGAAAACTAAAAATTTCCATACTGAACATAACTAGGTGGTGCATAAAAACCATTGAGGCTATATAGGTTAACCTTTCCATTGGGTCTGCCTTCCTTATTTTTACGCTATTGTATTCATAACTTACCCCAAAAGAATATTTCAATACTACTGGTCTCACATAAGCTATAAATGCGCAGGCAGCAGCGTGTACGCCTCCGGAATCTTCAAAAATATCTACAAACAGACCCAAAAGAAAGCTCAGAAATATTAATAAACCTTTGTTTCCATTCAACGGATAGAGAATTATAAACAGTATATATAGATAAGGGTTGATGTAGCCCGCAAGGTTAATATTATTTAGCAAAAGTACCTGCAGAAACGCCAGCGCTATAAATCGAAGAATATTTGTAATTATATCATTGTTTGGCATCCTCCACTCCTTTCTCCAGCGCCTTTATTTCTTCAGCGTCAATGTTTTCAATTAAATACACATGCTCAAGGCTGGTCATATCATTAAACAATTGAATATTTACATAATAGTAATTGTCGTCTTTATCAAGATGAAAATCTTTTATGGTCCCTATTAAAATTCCTTCGGGAAAAATGGTGGATCTTCCCCCGGTAATAATTGTATCGCCTTTTTCAAGTTTAGCCAAACGGGGTATATCTATCAATTGCACTACATTCGGATCTTTGGTGTCCCAAATTAAGGATCCAAAATGGCTTGATTTTTTAAGTTTGGCATTTACCCTGCTCTTTGTATTAAGAATGGATTGTACCGTGGAATAATTATCTGAAATATCACTTACAATACCTACCAATCCTTTAGACGAAATTACACCCAAATCGATTTTTAGACTATCCCTACTACCTTTGTCCAGCGTAAGTTGGTTTTTGGTTTTTGAATAATTATTATTGATAACGACAGCTGTGAAATATTTGTATTTATTCGGCAGGACAGTAGTTTCCAACTTGGGAATTAAAGCAACTTTTTTGAATTGATCCAGTTTTTCGCGAAGCATTAAATTTTCTTCCAACAATTGCTTGTTTTCTTTTCCAAGCCCTAAATAATTGGTGATATTATTTTTGAATTTATAAACACCGCCACTTAAAAAATTGGCAGAACTTATAAATTTATCGTTATGATAATTATGTGTTTGTATGGTAAGTGCAACCGAAACAGTGAACAGCATCGCAAACAAAATTAGGTTTTTGTTGCGAATAAAGAAATATATAATCTGCTGCATCGCCGTTGGGGTTATCGGGTTTTGTTATTTCTTGGGAGCAACGCCAAGTATTTATTCAATTAAAAATAACACAAGCAAGAGGTCTCAGTTTTTTATTTTTGGAAATTGTCAACTTTAAAAAACTATTTAATCAGCACGCTTTTGAATTTATTCAGGTTCTTCAGACAAATTCCGGTTCCACGCACCACAGCCCTCAATGGGTCTTCGGCAATGTAAACGGGAAGATCGGTCTTTTGTGAAAGACGCTTGTCCAGACCTCGAAGCATAGAGCCACCACCCGCAAGATAGATTCCTGTGTTGTAAATATCTGCTGCAAGTTCGGGAGGGGTTTGGGAAAGCGTTTCCATAACCGCATCCTCAATACGGAGGATTGATTTGTCTAGTGCTTTTGCTATTTCTCTATAAGAAGTTTGCACCTGTTTTGGTTTTCCTGTAAGCAAATCACGGCCTTGAACGTCCATTTCATCTGGAGGTAGTTCAAGGTCTTCAGTAGCGGCGCCAATCTGAATTTTTATTTTTTCAGCAGTACGTTCCCCCACATATAAGTTGTGCTGGGTACGCATGTAGTAAACAATATCATTGGTGAAAACATCACCGGCAATTTTGATAGATTTGTCGCAAACGATACCTCCAAGTGCGATTACGGCAATTTCTGTAGTTCCACCTCCAATATCCACTACCATATTTCCTTTAGGCTGCATAATGTCCACGCCTATACCAATTGCCGCTGCCATTGGTTCATGGATCAGGTAAACTTCTTTTCCATTAACCCGTTCGGCGCTTTCCTTTACTGCGCGCATTTCCACTTCGGTAATTCCACTTGGAATACAGATTACCATTCGCAATGAAGGTTTTAGCCATCTTTTTTTAAGCGCGGGGATATCGTTGATAAACATGTTTATCATCTTTTCGCTTGCATCAAAATCGGCTATTACACCATCCTTTAGGGGGCGAATGGTCTTTATATTTTCGTGTGTTTTACCCTGCATCATTGCAGCTTCGCGTCCTACGGCGATTATTTTTCCAGTAGTTCGGTCCCTAGCCACTATGGAGGGAGCGTCCACAACTACTTTGTCATTATGAATAATGAGGGTGTTTGCTGTGCCAAGGTCAATGGCTATTTCTTCAGTGAGGAAGTCAAAAAATCCCATATTTTAAATTCGTGGTGTTGAGAGTTAGCGTGTTGGGTTTGTTGTAACAAATGTAATAAAATTTAATGCTTAAAATGACGTGTGCCTGTAAATACCATCGCCATTTTATGTGCGTTGCAATAATCGATGCTCAATTCGTCCTTTATAGAGCCTCCCGGCTGAATGACAGCCGTTATTCCGGCCTTGTCCGCAATTTCCACACAATCCGGAAATGGAAAAAATGCATCACTTGCCATTACAGCTCCTTTTATGTCAAAATTAAAAGACTGTGCTTTTTCAATGGCGTGCTTTAACGCATCCACCCGGCTGGTTTGTCCGGTTCCGCTGGCGCAAAGTTGCTTGCCTTTGGCCAAAACAATGGTATTGCTTTTGGTATGCTTGCATACTTTCGAAGCGAATAACAAGTCTTCTAACTCTCGCTCCGTAGGTTTATTGTCAGTGGCATACGTTAAATTTTCAATACTGTCCGTAACGTTGTCTTTATCCTGAACCAAAACTCCATTTAAACAAGTTCTTACAGTGTTTGAAGGCAAAACCGCATCCTTTTGAACCAATATAATTCGGTTCTTTTTGCCCTTTAAAATTTCTAGGGCCTTTTCTGAATAGGAGGGAGCAATTACCACTTCACAGAAAAGTGTATGGATTTCAGTAGCAGTGGCTTCGTCAATTTCAACATTACTGATCAAAATCCCGCCAAAAGCTGAAACGGGGTCTCCCGCCAAGGCCGCTAAATAAGCTTGCTGCACAGTTTCCCGTTGTGCAATTCCGCAGGCATTGTTGTGTTTTAATATTGCGAAAGTAGGGGAGTCGCCTTTAAACTCGTTCATTAAATTTACTGCTGCATCTACGTCCAGCAGATTGTTATAGCTCAACGCCTTTCCATGGAGATTGGTAAACATTTCATCAAAATTTCCAAAGAAAAATCCTTTTTGATGTGGGTTTTCGCCATAGCGAAGTTCCTGCCCATTGGTTTCGCTTATTTTGAATGCGGGAAGCTTTTCCTCTGAATTGAAATAGTTGAAAATTGCAGTGTCGTAATTTGATGAAATATTGAAAGCCTTTGCAGCAAAACGCTTTCGGTCTTTCAATTCAATAGTGCCGTTGTTTTCTGAAATAAGATCCAAAAATTCTGAGTAATCCTCCACAGAGGAAACACAAATGGTGTCCTTAAAGTTCTTCGCTGCGGCGCGAATCAAAGAAATTCCGCCGATGTCAATTTTTTCAATGATATCTGCTTCCGAAGCACCGGAAGCAACTGTTTTTTCAAAAGGATACAAATCCACAATTACTGCGTCAAGCTGTGGAATGCCATACTGTTCCATTTCACTAACATCACTTTCATTGTCCTGCCGGTTTAAAATTCCGCCAAATACTTTTGGGTGAAGCGTTTTAACGCGGCCGCCCAAAATAGAGGGATAATCGGTAATATCTTCTACGGCTATAACCTCAATACCAAGATCGTTGATGAATTTTTGGGTGCCGCCCGTTGAATAAAGTTTTACTCCCAATTCGTCAAGTTTTTTAACAATTGGGGCGAGACCTTCTTTACTGAATACGGAAATTAATGCGGCGGTAATTTTTTTGGAACTATTCATTTTTGAAAATTAAGGTGCAAAAGTACATAATTGAATAGTAAATTTGTAACATAACCATCGAGAAAACGTCTTACTTTTGATAATTTTTCAACACTTTGGAATTCAAATCAAAATTGAAAATCGCTAACCTTAAATCCTTAATCTGAAATCTTAATGCTAATCTATCTACGCGTTTTAAAAGAAAGTTTCAATTTTGCGCTCAATGCTTTAAGAAATAATAAGTTAAGAACTTTTCTTTCTTTGGTAGGCGTAACTATTGGAATTTTTTCGATTATTGCGGTGTTGGCGGCTGTAGATTCGCTAAAAAGGGAAATAGAGGGAAGCATCAGTGGGCTGGATAACAGCACTATTATTATAATGCGCTATTCCTTTGGGCCTACTGAAATTCCACGTTGGAAATGGCAACAATTTCCAGACGTAACTTATGAAGAATACCAGCATCTTGAGCGCAATATGCCCAATCTTGAGGCAGCTACGTTTACACTAAACGTTCCCAATGAAAGCATTAAATATGAAGACAACCAAGTTGACAATGTGCCAATTGGGGCGGTAACTGACAGTTATTACGATATTGAAGCACTCAAGCTAGAAGAAGGAAGATTTTTTAACGCATCTGAATCCAACAGCGGCTCTATGATAGTAGTGTTGGGTTATGAGATTGCACAACAACTATTTACCGGAAGTGCAAATGCCATTGGCAAAGAGGTGCGTATTTATGGAAGAAAGTTTAATGTAATTGGGGTTTTGGAAAAAGAAGGTGCGGGATTATTTGGTAATTCAAAGGATACATCGGTTTGGATGCCTGTAAATGTGGTTCGAAGAATTTATGGCGATAACAATAAAAATACCTTTCCGCAGATTGTTGTAAAACCAGAAAAAGGAGTAGACAATGCTGAATTTATGGCGTTGCTTACCCAACAATTGCGCTTAAAGCGCGGCCTAAAACCTGATGAAACTGACACTTTTTTCGTAAACCAATTACAGGGCTTTTCAGATATGATTGATCAGATTACAGGGAATATGAATATAATTGGTCTTATAATTAGTGGGTTTTCCCTTCTTGTTGGGGGTTTTGGAATTGCCAACATTATGTTTGTAAGTGTAAAGGAGCGAACCAATTTGATAGGAATTCAAAAATCATTGGGAGCCAAAAACAAATTCATCCTTTTTCAATTTTTGTTTGAGGCAGTTATTTTGGCTGTAATCGGAGGATTGATTGGGCTATTTTTGGTGTTTATTGTTTCTATTCTCGCTTCACAATTTACTGGGGATTTTGAATTTGTTCTTTCCCCATGGAATATGTTTATCGGAACAGCTATCTCGGCAATTATAGGTTTGATTTCTGGAATACTTCCTGCAATTTCGGCTTCAAAATTGGATCCGGTGGAAGCGATTAGGACTGGAATGTAAAAATTCTTAATTCAGAATTCTTAATTTAAAATTTGTGAAACTTCTTCGTTAACCCATTCAAGAAAATGTTCATCCTCAACAGAAAAGGGATCTTCTATGTGTGAATCAATATCTATCTGCCCTATGTTTTTTCCATCCTTAAAAAGAGGCACAACAATTTCCGCCTTCACATACATATTACAAGCTATGTAGTTGTTTTGTGCTTTTACGTCAGGCACCACAAAATTTTTATTTGAAACCGCCACTTGTCCACAAATACCTTTTCCAAAAGGAATAACTGTATGGTCGGTGGGTTCGCCCGCAAATGCTTTTAAGTGCAGCGTTTTTTCGGCTTCGTTTGCAAAATAAAACCCCACCCAATCATAATAGCCAATGGAAGACTGTAAAAGTTCGCAAACTTCAGTCATACGTTGAGCGACAGTATCGGTCTCATTCGCTAAAATGGTCTTTATTTTTGGTTTTAAGTGGGTAAAGGACATGGATTTGGTTTTAAAACTTGGTTTGCTTTTGGTAAAAGTATTTTAAAAGGTTTACATAAAGAAGATTCAAATGCTGTATTTTTGTTAAAAAGCGCCGAAAAACATTGAAGGAATTATTTATAAAATATAAAAGTGTTGTGCGCTTTGTACTGTTGTTTTTGGGCAGCTATACACTTTTGAGCATTTTGTACGCCATCTATTTGAAGCTTTCAGACGGCGGGAAATACTTTCCGGATTTCGTTACCCAATTGGTTGCACGGCAGAGTAATGGAGTACTTTCCGGCTTTGGTTATAATTCTGCACTAGTTACAGAGTATACATTTCCGGGAATCTCTATTCAATTGAACGAGAGGATTGTGGGTGGAATTGTTGAAGGCTGCAATTCCCTAAGTATTATTATTTTGTTCATTTCGTTTGTCATCGCTTTCGCCGAAAATTTCAAAAAAACCTTTTTGTTCCTGCTAGCTGGCGCGGTATTAATTTATGTTGTAAATATTTTCCGAATCGTCATTCTTGTTGTAGCCTTATACAATTACCCTGATTGGGAGAGTTTTCTGCATAAAATTATCTTTCCCGGAATTATTTACGGAATGGTATTTTTTCTATGGATTTTATGGGTGAAAATGTTGAAACCAAAGCCTGTACATGGATAAAATTGTAAAAATAGTTTTGGTGTGCTTTCTTATGGGTTTGCTTGTTTCCATTCGGGCATTCGAGAATTTTCTTTTCTACGATCCACTGTTGGATTTTTTTAAATCAGATTATACACTGAAACCGCTTCCGGAGATGGATGCTTTTGCCCTGCAAACCAGCATTACTTTAAGGTTTTTGCTCAATACCCTTATATCTTTGGGAATAATATGGATTATTTTTAAAGATCGGGGTATCATAAAAATATCGGCCATTCTCTATTTATTGTTATTTATTTTTCTTTTTTTGGTTTTTAGTTATGTTATTTTTAATTCCACAGAAATAGGCACCCACATGTTCCTTTTTTATATTAGAAGGTTTTTGATACAGCCTTTATTCCTCTTTATATTATTGCCTGCTTTTTATTTTCAGAAATATAAATGAGGCTAATTTTTGATACCTTTGTCCTATAAAAAATCATAAAAATGAAAAATTTTTCTATTCTTTTTCTAACCCTTTTTGCACTCGGTTTCCAGTCCTGTAAAAACAGCGCAAAGGAACCCGAAGTAGTAACTGTAGATAACAGCGGTTCAGAAATGAAAACATACGAAATTGCCAAAACCGAAGCGGTCTTTAACGATCCAAAAATAGAGGCCATTTACAACCAATATATACAAGTTGAAAAGGCTATGGTAAATACCGATGCCGTTAAAACAGCTACGGAGGCAGCGAAACTTCAGGAAATGATGATAGAAGTAGATGACGATTCCACTACAATGCGTGCCTTGGCTGAAATGACAAACACGGATGATATAGAAGTGCAGCGCCACAATTTTGTTGCCCTTACTACTGCCATGGAAGATGTTCTGGACGGCGCATTAAAATCCGGAACCATTTACAAACAATTTTGCCCTATGGCGTTCAACAATACTGGAGCTTATTGGTTTAGCAATTCCAAAGAAATTTTCAATCCCTATTTTGGAGATAAGATGCTTAAATGTGGTAGAGTAGATGCCGAAATAAAATAATTTTCACACAATCTTTAATTCTGCTGAAGTTCAGTTTTTGTATTTTTGCACAGTAATGAAAAAAGCCATTTCCATATTTCTTTCCGTCCTGATGCTTGCCAGCAGTTCAGGAGTTGCCTATGCTCAGCATTTTTGCAGCGGAACTGAAATAATGGCTGAAATAACCTTGGGCGAAAAACATCTTTCCTGCGGAATGGAGGCGGATGTAGCAGAAATAGGTTGTGGCGATGAAAATGTTTCTGCAAAAGCACACGACTGCTGTAAAAACCATATAACAAAAATACAGACCGACGATAATTTCGCGAAGGCTTCGTTTAATTTAAAATTCAATAAAACCTTTGTAGGTGCTTTTGTCTCTGTATTTGTATTGCATGAAGTTGAATTAATTTCCACTGAAAAAAACTTCTACAAGGACTACGGTCCACCATCACTCGAAAGGGATTTGAATATCCTGCACGAGACTTTCCTGATTTGATTAATGCCCGCATATGCGGGTGCCCCATGATTATAACTTCATTTTCCTTTTGAAGTAAAATTCATATTCAATCAAATCTAAAAAATGAAAAATTTATTCTACATACTTTTTATACTTCCGCTCTGTATTTTTTCACAGGAAAAAATATCCGGAACCATTACTGAAGATTTAAACAATAAAGAAGTTCCCCTTAGCGGGGCAAACGTTTTTTGGCTGAATACTTCCGTGGGAACGGTAACAGATTTTGACGGTAATTTCGAAATCCCCTATAAACTAGAATATAAAAAACTGGTAATTAGTTTTGTGGGCTTCAAAACCGATACCATTACGGTGGATTCACCAAAAAAAATAAAACATTCTTTAACATCGAAGGCAAACCTGGACGAGGTTACCGTAACTGGGCGGCAAAAAGCAAGTTCACGTTCTTTTTTGCAGTCCCAAAACGTAATCAATGTAAGCAGCGGCGAGCTTTTGAAAGCTGCATGTTGCAACCTCGCTGAAAGTTTTGAAACCAATCCTTCCATAGATGTGAATTTTGCAGATGCCATTTCAGGAACCCGACAAATAAAAATGCTGGGGCTTTCCAGTCCGTACATTTTAATTACTACTGAAAATGTTCCCAGTATTCGTGGCGCTTCCCAAGTTTATGGGCTTAGTTTTATTCCAGGAACGTGGGTGGAAAGTATTCAAATTACAAAAGGAGCCGGCAGTGTTGTCAATGGTTACGAAAGTATTACAGGGCAAATTAATGCCGAACTCCAAAAACCACTGACTGACAAAAAGCTTTTTGTAAACGCTTACGGCTCCGGAAATGGGCGTTTTGAGCTGAATACCCATCTTAACACAAAGATTAACGAGCGATGGAGCACAGGCCTGTACATTCACGGAAACCTGCGTGAAACAGAATTTGATAAAAATGACGACTCCTTTTTGGACGCCCCTTTGATGAAGCAGGTAAACTTAATGAACCGTTGGCAGTATACGGATCAAGAAAACGGCTACGTGGGTTTTTTCAATTTTAGATATATGAATGATGAAAAGCAAACGGGGCAACTATCTTTTAACCCTGATGCAGACAAAGGCACCACGAATGCTTGGGGAAGCGAAATTAAAACTCAACGTTTTGATGTTTCGGGTAAATTTGGATTCGTAAATCCCGATATTCCATGGCAAACGGGCGGTTTGCAGCTGGCTTACAGTCACCACGACCAAGAATCATATTTTGGATTGAACGACTATAATATTCAGCACAATAGTGTGTATGCCAATTTTATTTATAATTCCATTATCAGTGATTCACGGCATAAAATAAAAACAGGCTTAAGCGCAACTTATGATGGGTATGATGAAATGGTACTTTCTGAAAATTTCAATCGGATTGAAAATTCCGTAGGGGCCTTTTTTGAGTATAATTTTGACAATTTGGGCGATCTGAATTTTAGTGCGGGAATTCGAGCAGACGTTCACAATAGGTTGGGAACTTTTTTAACCCCTAGGTTTCATTTGCGCTATACACCTTGGGAAAAGTCGGCTTTTCGTGTTTCCGCGGGTAGGGGAAAGCGAAGTGCAAATATTTTCGCTGAAAACCAGCAGTTTTTTGCAACTTCAAGAAGCTTGAATATTTTAGGCGAAGGAGGCAAAATTTATGGGTTAGATCCTGAAATTGCTTGGAATTATGGCATTTCGTATTTACAGGGCTTTAATCTTTTCGATAGAAAGGCCGATATTACTTTAGATTTTTATAGAACCGATTTTCAAAACCAAGTTGTGGTGGATTCGGAAAATCCCAATCAAATAAATTTTTATAATCTGAAGGGTGAAAGTTATTCAAACAATTTTCAGGCAGAATTCAATTATAATGTTTTTGAACATTTTGATCTTCGGCTGGCCTATAAGTATTACGATGTAGAAACCACTTATTTAATTGGAAAGAAACAAACCCCATTGACTCCCACCAATCGTTTTTTCGCAAATGCATCTTATGAAACCCAGCAAAAGCCGAATGGTTCAAATTGGAAGTTTGATGCCACTTTCAATTATATCGGAGAGCAGCGCTTTCCTTCAAATGAAACATATTTGAATACTATTGGGCTTTCCGAGTTTTCCTCAAATGTTTCTGCTTTGAATGCACAGATAACGAAAGTTTTTTCTCCTAATTTTGAGATATATGTGGGCGGGGAAAACATAACGAATGTTACACAAAACAACCCTATTGTAGGCAGTGATAATCCGTTTGGTTCAAATTTTGACACTACCTATATTTACGGACCAATTTTTGGAAGTTCATATTATGCAGGACTTCGATATAGCATTAACTAATAACAATAAACAATTTAAAAAATAGATATGAAAAATTTAATAGCACTTTTAGGAATTATATTACTAAGCTTAACGGGTTTTGCCCAAAACAAAAATGCAAAGGCTACTATAGATGTAGATGGTGTTTGTTTGATGTGCAAGGAGCGCATTGAAAAAGCTTCAATTAAGGCAAAGGGTGTAAAATCTGCAGAATGGAATGTTAATACACACCAATTAAGCCTTATATATAATGAGGGAAAAACTGATTTAACCAAAATTCAGCAAAGTGTGGCAGCTAGTGGACACGATACACAGGATATAAAAGCAGAGGATGCGGTATACGAAAGCATTGACCCTTGCTGTAAGTATAGAGATGCAAAGGTTGTAGACGATCATAAGGAATAGTCTAATTGTCAATTGTTTAAAGATTAGGTTTAGAATTGTAGGGCATATTTATGTTTCAGTTTAAAAATAAGCGCAACTTATTTTAAATATTTTTTAGTTAAAATATCACTAACAAAAGAATAATTAATATACATACTGTAGTACATTTATATTGTAATTTAAAAACAATAATTGTTATGCCACAAGACAAGCAAAACAGTAAGTCACAGCAACCTGCTAAAGGCCAAGCCAAAAAACAGGATAACAAAAAGACTCCACAATCTGCTCCTAAAAAGAAGTAGTTTTGTGAATGGTTTATTAAGATAAACCTGAAAACATCCACTTTTAAAGTGGATGTTTTTGTTTTTATAAACTTTTCAATATCACATTGACTTTTATATTTTTACTTAAAATTGACATCATGAAACAAATTTTAGGAATAGGCTCGCGAATAGATCATCCAAAACATGGGAAGGGAGTGGTTACAAATGTTACGGCTAAAATGTATTGGGTTACATTTATAGAGGAGGGGCTTGAGACCATTTCAGTTGAAGACAATTTCGAGATAATTGAAGCGGCAGAAGACGAGGTAGACACCGTAAGCTTTTTTGAAGTTGAAAAGAGCCTTCGTGAAATCCTAAAAAAGTGGAATGGCATTAGTGAAGTTGTTCCAATGGCCGATAAATGGAAGGGGGGCACCCTAATTCTTCAACCTGCAGATGGCACTCTTTCAAATAAGGAAATACCTATTGCTACTTTTTTCCATAAAATAGTAATGCTCCGCGACCGTCTTAGGGTTATGGAACAAAAAATAAACGCCAGCAAAGAAATGTCTGACCAAGACAAAGTGGACCTGCAGCAGTACATTACTCGCTGTTATGGCAGTTTAACTACTTTCAACGTATTGTTTAAGATGAATCCACAACAATTTAAGGGGGAAAGCACAAAATAGTTTTTCGAAAAAGTAAAATGAAGATTCATTTTAAAACCTTAATTATTTCTTAATAATTCCGCTTACACACTTTATTTAGCCATAATTGGGCAATTGTTCATAAAGTGTTTGAAAATAATTTTAAAGATTTTACATTGGGACGGCTAAAGAATATGCAATATAAGGCTTCCGAAAACATAAGTAAATCAGGGCTTTGCAAAAAATTAACATAAAAACTTCCCTCAACCCCTGTTTTTAAAATAACTTTTTGATAAAATTTTCATAACCAACTTTGATTAAAAGTTGGAATTGTAAGATTTTATTGGCACTTTTGAGGTGCTAATTCAAACAAACAAAAAAATGAAAACAAAGTTTAGTGGAATTTTAACACTCTTGCTAGTGTTGATTGTGCAGCTCACTTTTGCACAGGAAAAGACGATTTCCGGAACCGTAGCCGATGACACAGGTCTACCGCTTCCCGGAGTTAACATAATTATTAAAGGTACTACTTCTGGTACACAGTCTGATTTTGATGGTAATTATACCATTCAGGCTGCAGTAGGACAAACCTTAGTATATAGTTATGTAGGTTTTGAAACCCAAGAAATTGCAGTTGGGGCTTCAAATAAAATGAATGTAACCATGCAGGCAGGTTCTGTATTGGATGAAGTGGTTGTTACCGCACTGGGAGTTTCCCGTGAAAAGCAATCCTTAGGGTATTCTACTCAAGAAGTACAAGGAGAAGATCTTTCTACTGTAAAGAGTGGTAACTTTACCAATGCTTTATCTGGTAAAGTATCCGGTCTTCAAATTAGAAGAAACAACAACATGGGTGGTTCTACCAACGTGGTTATTAGGGGTAACGCCTCTTTGACCGGTGATAACCAAGCTTTGTTCGTTGTGGATGGAGTGCCTATTAGTAACAGAAATACCAATGATGCAAATCAGGCCCAGGCGTCTGGTAACTATTATGACTATGGTAACGCTGCGGCTGATATTAACCCAGATGACATTGAATCTGTAAACGTGCTTAAAGGTGCTGCTGCATCTGCTCTTTATGGATCTCGTGCTGCAAACGGGGTTATTATTATTACTACCAAAAAAGGAAAAAAATCCAAAGGTATTGGGGTGACTATAAACTCTAACGCTACTGTTGGTTTTATTGATAAAAGCACATTTGCTGAATATCAAAACCAATATGGTCCAGGGTATGGAGATTATTTTACCTTTGAAGACATTAATGGTGATGGTCAAGATGATCAAGTAGAAAACTATGTTGATGATGCTTCTTATGGTCCAGCATTCGATCCTAATTTGAATATCTACCACTGGGATTCATTTGATCCAGCTTCGGCTAATTATTTGAAGAAAAGACCTTATATAGCTGCCGAAAATGGGCCGCTTACTTTCTTTGAAACTCCAATAACACTTACAAACTCTATTTCGATTTCAAATGGATTGGAAAATGGTTCGTACCGTATGTCCTACACTAAATTAGATCAGTCAGGTTTATTGCCAAATAGTAAATTGGATAGACATAACTTTATACTTAGTGGAACGTATGATGTTAGTGAAAAGTTAGTAGCTACTGGTTTTGCCAATTATATTAAAACGGATGCATTGGGTCGTAACTCTACTGGTTATAATGATAACGTTGTGGGTAACATGAAACAATGGTGGGCTGTAAGTACAGACATTAAGGATCAAAGAGATATATACTTTGCAACACACAGAAACGTAACTTGGAACCCAGGTAGTGCTGAGCCAGGAGCGGCTCCACTTTATTGGGATAACCCTTACTGGACCCGTTATGAAAATTACCAAAATGATGGAAGAAGTCGTTTTATAGGTAACTTTCAACTTAATTATGAAATTGCCGACTGGTTAAACATCACAGGTAGAGTTTCAACTGATACTTATAATGAAAGCCAAGAAGAGCGTAGAGCTGTAGGTTCTGTTGCAACCCCATTTGGTGTAGCCCCTCCAGGAACAGCTAGAGGAAATGTTGATTCTGGATATTTAAGAAGAGATATTACTGCTACAGAAACAAACTATGACTTGATGTTTAATTTTGATACCCATATTACTGAAGGCATTAGTTTTGCTGGAATCTTGGGAACAAACATCAGAAGAAATGAATACAACTCGTTGGCAAGCTCAACTGCAGGTGGACTAGTAGTACCAGGTCTTTACTCACTTCAAAACAGTGCTTCTCCTTTGCCAAATCCAGTTGAACAAGCTGAAAAAATTGGTGTTGACGGTGTATATGCCAGTGCCTCTTTTGGTTTTGGAAACATTGTATTTTTAGATGGTACCATTAGAAGAGACCATTTCTCAACTTTACCAGAGGACAACAGTTCTTTCTATTACCCATCTGTTTCAACTAGTTTTGTATTCAGTAAATTATTGAACGTAAATGCCATCACATTTGGTAAACTTCGATTAAACTATGCTGAAGTAGGTAATGGTGCTCCATTTGATAGACTTTTTGATACTTATACCATTAATAATGATATTGGAACTTCTATTCCTAACGTATCGAACAATCCAAATTTAAAACCTGAAACGACTAAAAGTTATGAAGCAGGTATAGAAATGAGATTTGCCGATAACAGACTTGGTTTTGATGTGGCTTACTACAAGTCAAACTCCATTGATCAAATTGTTACTGTGCCAATTTCTGCAGCTACTGGTTATACCGGTAAATTGTTGAATGCAGGTGAAATTGAAAACAAGGGTATAGAAGTTACCTTAAATGCAATGCCTGTTAAAACAGATGATTTTAGCTGGGGATTGAACGTTAACTGGTCTCAAAACAAAAACGAAGTAATAGCATTACCTGAGGGAATCGAAACACTACAGTTGGGTAGTTTCCAAGGAGGTGTTACAATTAACGCTGTTTTAGGTGAGCCTTATGGGGTTATCTACGGTCAAGACTTTGTATATCTTAATGGTCAAAAAGTTGTTAACCCTGATACTGGAAGTTACCTTAAAACTCCAACATCAAACAATGTTTTGGGAGATACAAACCCAGATTGGTTGATGGGTATTTCAAATACCTTGACTTATAAGGATCTTGCATTTAGCTTCCTTATTGATATCCAAGAAGGTGGAAGTCTTTTCTCACTGGATCAATATTACGGTCAGGCTACTGGTATTTATGCCAACACAGTCTATACCAATGATCTTGGTAACCCAGTTAGGAATACATTAGAAGATGGTGGTGGATATATTAATCCAGGTGTAAACCCTGATGGTTCGGTAAACACTACAAGAAGAGATGCCAATAACTTTAGTGGTTTTGGTTACGCTGCTCTTCCAGCTGCTGAATTTGTTTATGATGCAAGTTATATTAAACTGCGTCAGGTATCCCTTACTTACACGATGCCATCAAAATTCCTTGATAATACTTTCATGACTGGTTTGTCATTTAGTGTAACAGGTTCTAACTTGTGGATTATTGACAAGAACCTTCCATATGCAGATCCAGAAGCAGGTTTAAGTTCAGGTAACCTTCAAGGATATGTTACTGGTTCATTGCCAACTACCCAAGATTATGGGTTTAACATTAAAGCACAATTTTAATACATAGAAAAATGAAGAAACTGATTTTAATTTTAACAGCGGCCATATTTGCCGTGTCGTGTTCAGACAACCTTGAGGACCTGAACCAAAATATAAAAGACCCTACTGCGGTTAGTGGCGAGAGTTTATTCGCTTCTGCGCAAAAGCAGCTTGCTGATGAAATTGTTACTCCTAACGTAAACTTTAATAATTTACGTTTATGGACTCAACAATTACAGGAAACTACTTATACCGATGAGAGTCAATATGACCAAATAACGCGTAATATTCCTGATAATCACTGGAGAGAGCTATACAGAGATGTTCTTAAGGATTTGAATGAATCTGCTCGTGTTATTACTGCTACTGATAATGATCTTACAAATGACCTTAAGACAAATAAACTTGCTATTATCGAAATACTTAATGTGTATGCTTATAGCAATTTAGTAGAAACATTTGGAGATGTTCCTTATACCGAAGCTCTTGATATAGACAATTTATTGCCTGCATATGATGATGGCTTAACTGTTTATAAAGATTTGATTTCTCGCTTAACAGCTGCATCAAATAGTTTAAATCCTGGTCTAGGTAGTTTTGATGAAGGAAATGACAAAATGTATGGTGGCGATGTAGCTAGCTGGAAAAAATTTGCAAATTCCTTGAAATTAAGAATGGGAATTATGCTTGCAGATGTTGATGCTGGGTTATCTCAGTCTACTGCAGAATCTGCAGTTGCTGCTGGTGTATTTACTAGCAATGCTGATGATGGAAGTTACCAATACTCAGGTGCCGCACCAAACAATAACCCAATGAACAATAACTTAGTGTTAAGTGGGCGTAATGATTATGTTGCTGCAGTAACTATAATTGATTTAATGAACGGCTTGGAAGATCCAAGAAGACCAGTTTATTTTACTGATGTAGATGGAGAATATCTAGGTGGACAAATTGGTGAAATCTCTTCCTATCCAGATTTTTCCCATGTTGCAGATCGTTTAGTAGATCCTGCTGCGCCAGGCGTTCTTCTTTCTTATGTGGAAGTAGAATTCTTAATGGCTGAAGCTGCTGCTAGAGGATATGCAGTTGGTGGAAGTGCAGAAAGCCATTATGTGGCCGGAATTACCGCCTCTTTTGACTATTGGGGAGCTGATGGTATTGCAGATTATCTTGCAAAGCCTGAAGTAGATTATACAACTGCTCTTGCAGCAAGTACATCTACTCCAACTTGGAAACAGGTAATTGGTACCCAAGCGTATTTAGGTCTTTATGATAGAACCTTTGCTAACTATCTTTCTGTTCGTCGTTTGGATTATCCAATCTTAACTCAACCAACAGATGCTCAGTCTGGTTTCCCAGTAAGATATACTTATCCAGTTGTTGAACAAACATTGAACGGAACAAACTACAATGCCGCTGCTAGCGCTATTGGTGGGGATGCTCCTGAAACTCAATTGTTCTGGGACAAGTTTTATACATTTGACTTTTAATAAATAAAATAAATAACATTTGTTTTCATGAAATCCCCGGCAAGCGCCGGGGATTTTTTTTTTGAATGTGAACCCACCGGAACCAGTTGCGAAATAAACACTATCCTAAAACGTTCTACAGTAGTGCATAGTTACCCAACTCGTTTATTCATATCTTGATAGTATATCTTCAACAATCCGACACCTATGCCCCGTGGCTAGCGCCATATGCTTATGCCGTTGTCCTGTGTGGGTTTTTATTTTTTCTCTTTAGGGTTTTTGAGAATTGGTATGCCTCTACTTATGACAGGCCACTTTTTCGATACTTTTTCGTTTATAAAAGACTTTCGGACTCCCAAGTTTCAATACTTGAGAATGATTTCGCCTTCTATAAAAAACTTTCTGAAAACCAAAAGAAACAATTTCGGCACAGGCTGTCCCAATTTATTTCCGAAAAAAAATTTATAGTAAGAAATTCTTTAGAGCTCACTGAAAAAATGCAAGTGCTTATAGGCGCCGTGGCATGCATGCTCAGCTTTGGAAGAAAAAACTACATGTATAACCTTCTAGATTTTATACTTATTTATCCTGAGGAATTTTACAGTACGGTAAATGAACAATATCACAAAGGTGAGTTTAATCCACGTGAAAAAGCATTGGTGCTTTCGTGGAAAGATTTTGAAAAGGGTTTTCAGATTACCAACGACAATCTGAATATTGGGATCCATGAATTTATGCACGCCATGCAGTTGGAAGCAAAACACGGAAATGACGCCGATTCCTCAAGATTTTCCAGACAGTTTCAAAATATATTGAAACAACTCACACAACAGGAAGTAAAGGATCAACTGGATAGAACCCGGTTTTTTCGCGCTTACGCTTTTACAAACCAATACGAATTTATGGCAGTGCTGGCAGAATATTTTTTTGAATCGCCTGAAGATTTTAAAACATTTTTCCCCGGACTTTATATCTCTACAAAAAAACTGCTCAATTTTAATTTTGCGGACTATTGATTTTTTCTGAAATGTGTTCCGCGATAATTTTTGCATGTACCCGCGAATTTTCAATAAACCATTTATGGGTTTCCATTCCTCCGCAAATAACGCCGGCTAGATACAATCC
>JBBQQN010000063.1:0-19784 GCA_038215845.1 Flavobacteriales bacterium
CCTTGCTTAATTTTCTGTTTAAAATAATTCATGGAAACGTAGGTCCAAATATCCCGATCTAAATCAATAAGAATATTGTTTATTCTCTTTAGGCAATCGAAGAGTGCCGCCATGTGGTCATAGTGTTCAATCTGGGTGGTAGGGAAGGAGTAATGGAGTCCCAAGGTGCTCTGCACAAAGTATTTCCCGAAAGATTTCCAATCTACATCTGGGTATGCTACTTTATGTGCGTTGAAGTTACCGGTTGCCCCTCCAAATTTGGCGGCGCTTTTTATATCGTTCAGCATATTAAACTGTTCTTCAATACGTACTACAAACACCTCAATTTCTTTTCCCAAACGGGTTGGGGAAGCCGGCTGTCCGTGGGTGCGCGCCAGCATAGCAACTTCAGACCAGTCCTCGGAAAGTTCCTTAAGCTTGTTTTTCACATCCATCAATAGTGGAATATATACTTCAACAATGGCATCTTTAAGAGAAAGAGGAATGGCTGTATTGTTGATGTCCTGTGAGGTCAAACCAAAATGGATAAATTCTTTGTATTTCCCAAGTTCCAGAGAGTTGAATTTTTCCTTTATAAAATATTCCACAGCCTTTACGTCGTGGTTGGTAATTTTTTCGGTCTCCTTAATTTTTATTGCATCCTGTACAGAAAAATTGAGATATTGGTTTCTTAGTTCGGGAAATAAATCTCTATTGAAATCATTCAATTGTGGTAAGGGAAGCTCTACCAAAGCAATAAAATATTCAATCTCTACTTTTACGCGGTAACGGATGAGGGCTTCTTCAGAAAAAAAAGGGATGAGCCCAGCCGTTTTTGAGGCATACCGTCCATCAATAGGTGAAATTGCTTGCAATGCGTTGGTGTACATAAGTTGGAATTTTTAAAGGGGCAAAGATACACAACTGTGCTGAGTTATAAATGATGGCGTTGTTTTTATATAAGTAAAAGCAAATTTTTTAATAAGTATTAAATTGTATTAATGAAATGCTTTTTTAAGATAATGCTTCGTTAAATATTTGAGGTTTATATTAATTTTAAGATTTTGTTGTATTTAATTATAGTGAAGAGGGTGTAAATTAGTATAGAAAAAGAAAATTAGTACTAATTAAAAAAAAATGTTATGAGCACACAAAATCAAAATCAGCAAAGGAACCCTCAAGATCAACAACAAAATCAACAACAACAGAGGAATCCAAATCAACAACAAAACCAACGCAATCCTCAAGAAGAGGAAGAGTAGTTTTTTAGAAATTTAAATTGAAAGAGTATCCTGTTTTATGGATACGGCGAAACCCCTTTATCAACACAATGAGAAAGGGGTTTCTTATTGTGGGGATAAATAGAAAATGTGGACTGCAAATGTATTTAAAAATTGTTTTAAATGAAATACTTTTTTCATTTTTTGTGTTAAACTGTTGTGATATTCTTCTCTAAATTAGATTTATGAAAAATGAAAATTAATTTAAAATAAAAAATTATGAGCACAACTGGAAAAGATTCAAAAAACATGAAAAAAGACCAAAACAAAAAGGAAATGGAAAAAAATGGCAACAAAAAACCACAATCCAAAACGCCTCCTAAAAAGTAAATCTCTTTTTTAATTTGTAACTAATTACCTTAAAAAACCCTTCCCGATATCAACGGGAAGGGTTTTTCTCTAAAGGTTTTGTTAAAAAAGTATTTTGGGTTAATTATATCCTTATTTGAGTTAAAGAAGAGGCGAATGTATCTATAATTTAGTCGTGAAATAAAAATGCTATGAAAAAGAAAGCCTCCCAATCTAATTTGATGGGAGGTTTTTTTTTACGGTTATAGAATTAATTTCTATGTTTTTTCCGAAAATCTGATGGGGAGATGGTATATTTTTCCTTAAATATTTTTGAGAAATAACTTTTGCTCGACAGTCCAATACTGGTTACAATTTCTGAAATGCTCAAATCCGTTTTTGTCAAAAGGCTAATGGCCGCGTCCAATCTCATTTTTTGAACATAATTGTTTACCGTGGTTCCATATAGTTTTTTAAAACCTTCCTGTAGTTTGTTTATATTAAGTCCAGCTTCCTTTGCCAAACTCTCCACTGTAGGAATATCAGAAATTGTTCTTTCAATAAGGTCGGCAATATAATGTATTTGTTTAATTTCCGAAGATCTTAATAGCACACGGCTGCCTTCTTCTTTTTGATCGTCTTGAAATTGGAGTATTTGCTGGGCCAAAATATTGAAGGCCATCCCCTCCAAAAAAAGCTTTCGGGTAAAATCCGTTGCCGAAAATTCATCCATATCACCTAAAATACCGGAAATTTCCAAACTATAATTCCCACTGTAATAAAAGGATTTACTGGCTTTGATATCCCTAAAAAGTTGCTGAAGGCCATCCTCCAAACTTTTTATTTCACAATCCATCTTTATTTGAAATTTTTTTCTTTCTATCTCAAGACTATTCACATTTATTTGATGGTTGGCCTTAAACAATAATACGTGACCATTATAATTATTGCTTGCAACAATAGCGTTTTGGTATTGCTCTATTTGATGAAGATCAGATTCATCTTCAAACCGATGGAACAAAATACCAGATACCGTATAAAGAAATTTAAGAGGGTGGATCTCATTCACTACAAAATGGATTTCCAAATCTTCTTTAAAGAGACAGTTATATTGGAGTAGGCCAAGCCCTCCCTCAAAATTAATTCCCCGAATATGACCGTCACCCATATTTTTTGGAATTTGTAAATAATATTCATCGCAATTTTGTGTATAAGTTGTCTTAAACACCTTGGCTAAATCTTTAATCACATCCTTTAATGGAAGTGAATTTACTTGGATTATATTCATGGAGTGGGTTGTTTATGTGGACCAAATTACTGTGAAGAATTGAAATTTAATAATCCATATCCTTTTTTTTGTTAAGCATATTAAAGTCACAATCCATTAAGATAATCTAATTAATTGATTTAAGGTGTATTGGCTTCCTATACTTTTTTCGTTTTTAATATGATAGATGATGAAATCTTTACTTTTTAGGATTTAAGTGTTCTTTAAAATTGATTCATAAAGTATTGTTAATGAAATTAATAGTGTTATAAAATTTATTTTTTGAGCTATATCACCGGATTTTATTCGAATAATTTTATTCTATTAAATATTACTAAAAAAAACAATGCCATGAAAAATCAAGAAAAAAACCAAAAGGACGTGGAGAGAAATCAAAACGATCCTAAGACCGAACGCTGGGATCGTCCAGGACAGGATCCAAAAAAGGATCGAGACTATGAGCCAGAAAAAGATCCAAATTTGAACCCGAAGGCATAATGCGCTTTTATAATATTTACTAAAAATTTTTTAAACCAATTTTCAAAAAAAAAACGATGAAAAAACTAGAAGATTTATTTGAACACCAACTAAAGGATTTGTACAATGCCGAAAGCCAATTGGTAAAGGCACTGCCCAAAATGGTAGAAAATGCTAAGGACACTAAATTAAAGAAGGCATTTCAAGACCATTTGGAAGAAACAAAAAACCATAAAACACGCCTAGAGGAAATTTGTAAAGAGTTAAAAATAGACCCTAAAGGCGAAACCTGTAAAGCTATGGAAGGCTTAATTAAGGAAGCGGAAAGTTTTCTAAAGGAAAAAACCAGTGATGATGTTTTAAACGCCGGACTTATTGCCGAGGCGCAACGCGTAGAGCATTATGAAATTAGTGGCTACGGAACGGCAGTTAGATATGCTAAAGAATTGGGGTATAAATCAATAGTCGCAAAACTTCAGAAAACCTTGGATGAAGAATATGGAGCTGATGACAAACTAACAGAAATGGCAGAAAGTCGTTTAAATGCTAAGGCCATAAATTAAATTTTTTATCCTCCAAAAGAAAAAATCCCCGTAAAGAGTATGTTTACGGGGATTTTTATATGATGCCTTCCTATCTTGTTTAATTTGAAATGAGCTTCTAAAAAGAGCTAGGTTAAATTCTAACTTATTAGCGCATAATTCGCCCTCCTTTTTGAAACTCCCTTTTTATACCGTCTATTATATATTCCGATTTAATTATGTTGTTTTGATCTGCCAATGCTCGTAAACAGGCATATTGTACAATATTCATAATTTCAGCTCCTGCCAATTCGTACTTTTGGGCCAATTGTGAAAGATCTACTTCCTTGTGCAACTGTATTTTTTTTGGAAAGGCTTTCTTCCATATTTCCATTCGTTCGGAAAATTTTGGAAGTGGAAAATATATAATTGCTTGAAAACGCCTTACAAAAGCATCATCTATATTACTTTTAAGATTGGAGGCCAGTATTACCAATCCCCCGTAATTTTCAATGCGTTGCAATAAATAGGATACTTCCTGATTTGCATACTTATCATGGGCATCCCGAACATTTGTGCGCTTACCGAAAAGGGCATCCGCTTCATCAAAAAATAAAATCCCTTCCGTTTTCTCGGCTGTGGCCAAGAGGTTGGCCAAATTTTTTTCGGTCTCCCCAATGAATTTCGACACTACCATGGAAAGGTCTATTTTATAAACATCCTTTCCTGTGTATTTACCCAACAAACTTGCTGTCAAGGTTTTTCCAGTGCCCGGTGGGCCATGAAACAATACCCGGTAACCGGGTTTCAGTTTTTTATGCATTCCCCAGTCGTAAAGAAGCGTGTTTCCGTGATTTATCCAAGCTTGTAATTCTTGGATTTGGGCATTGGTTTCCGGATTCAAAACCAAATCGCTCCATTCCATTTGCGTTTCGATAAGCTGCGCTGGAAATTTCATGCTAAAATTTGGTTTATCGATTTTTCCCAACAGGAACAGCTCTACATATTCTTGAGAAAGCATAAGTTTACCGCTCATTTTGGGTTCGCCATCCAGTGCATCTTCCAACCAAAGGATGTGGTGTTTTGCAAAAAAATGATCAGGTCCAAAATATGAATAAACCTCTTGCCTTTTTTTAAAATCTTCTTCTGCTAACAGAAACAATGCTGTTTCACCTGTGGGTAAAAAACCCCTGAAATTTTTGCCACGAACGCCTCCCAATTGTGGAAAGTCGCCTGTGGATACCAACTTATTTTGAATAATATTATCTAATAATTGACTTTGCACTTGGGGACAAAGGGCAAGTAGTAACAAGGTTTTTTCATTCTTGTCCAGATTCGCATTTTTGATACTTTCAGGAATATGTACGGACCATTTTTCAAAGGGTGGAATTTGTGGTTCTGCAATAGTGTTTTTTGGATTAAAGTAACAATCCAGCCGGTATTGCACATATTCTTCCAGATAGTTGAATTCTGCTAAAGTATTCATAGATTCTTATTTATGGTTAAAAACTTGTTTCTAAGCAACCATATTTATCTCAATCAATTCTCTATAAAAATGATGTTTTTCAATATTTTTCTATTTAAATCTTCGAAAGAAACTCTTCAGTCAAAGCCATATAATCCTCTGCACCGTGGGAACGTTTATCAAAAGCAAAAATATCCTTGCCTTTCTGTTGTGCATTTGCAAGGGTAATATTAGAGCGAATTACCGTATTGAATACCTTTTCCTTTCCGAATGTCTCTTCCAATTCTTTTTTAACATGCTGATTCATTATTTTACGTTGGTCGTATTTGGTCAAAACAAAGCCCATTAATTTCAATTTTTTATTGAGTTTGCTTACCATATCAAAATGCCTAAAGAAACTTTTTACTCCTTTAAGGGGCAAAAATTCGGCTTGAAGAGGCATAATTATAAAATCGCCCGCCACCAACGCATTTATGGTCAACATCCCGATGGATGGGGGACAGTCGATGAAAACAAAATCGTAACCCGAAAGGGATTTTAGAACTTGGTCCAAAATACGTTCCCTTCCATAAACACTGGCCAGTTCCAATTCAGCATTTGCCAATTCCAATGAAGCCGGCAAAAGGTCCATTCCTGAGATGGGCATTATAAAATCTGGAAGATTGGTTTTTTCACCAAAGGCTTCTTTGTGCAGCAATGTGTATATGGACTGCTCCACATCTCCTTTTACTCCTAACGATTGGGTGAGATTAGCCTGTGGGTCTATATCGATCAAAAGTACTTTTTTGCCTTTATTTTTTACCCCAGCGGCCAGATTGATTGCCGTGGTTGTTTTGCCCACTCCTCCTTTAAAATTAGCGATTGCGATTATCTTCACCGGATTAGATTTTTGATTATGTATTGTTTTATTATTTTTAAAATAGTGACACTTCGGTAGGAGAAGTGTTTTTTTTATTAATTAGCAATTACTAATTGGATTACACAATTTATCCCAGTTGGCCATTGAAATATTGTAATGCTTTTTCCCAAACCGCGCGGCCTACCTTGTTGCCCAATTTGCGGCCTTCTTGATCGCCAGAGGGAAAATGTATTCCGCCGTACAATCTCGAGATTCCGGCTTGGTCTGCTGCATCCTTTAAGGTTTTCCATTCCAGCTTCACATTTTCTGAGGGGGTACAGCCGGGTTCGATTTTGGAACCTCCTTTAGGTATAATTACCGATTCCCCATATTTTTCACTTTCACAAAAATTGCCCAACACTTCAGCCGATGCTGCACTAAAGGTACTGTGGCCCGATACATATTCGGCAAAGGGTGGGGTAGGGATATAAGGAATCCAATTATTCCCCTCTATACATTTGGTTCCCTCACAAGGTCCTGCCCAAGCATCCACGGTTTCATTTTTAAGTATGCAATGAATGGCCGTTATGGGCCTCACATAATCATAATGTGCCTTGCAATCCCAGGCTGCGATCCCCGCATCAAACATAACATTAGACAGGACGAAAAACATTTTTACGTCAAAGGCATTTTTATGACCATATTTTCGGGACAGATAGCGGGCTTCCCTGCAGATTTGTAAAGGTGGCGAGGCCCAAGGGCCATCCTTTGCTTGTATGGAATCAACAAATTTTTCTTCGTGCATACCAGCCCAGAATTCAGCAATCATTTTCTGTTCATCAGTCAAATTGGCGCTGTAGTCTAGCAATATATGAGCCTGTTTTTCAAAATCTTCCGTATCGGCATGAATTGGTTTGTTGGGTCTATATTGCCCACCCCATAGTAGTGCAAAGGGTTTCACTAAACCCCAATGAGCAGTAAGAAATTGTTGTGGTTTATTGTCACTTGACTGTGGTTGCCAACGGTCATGGTATTTCACCGATTGTGGCATGGGAGGATTACTGGGGTGATATCCACTATAATCTGAATAACCTACAGTGCTTAGGGTTCCATTTGGGTTTGAAAAATCGCCCAAATGGCATTCAAGGATAAGTCTGCCAGAAATATTGCCAATCCCTACGGGATTAGTTGCGGATAGATTTCTGTCATTTGGATCGTAACCACAGTCGCACATAAAATCGCGAAACAGTGATTTTTGCTCAGGAGGCAGCTTTAACCAAAACAAATCCTGGGCAACCGTGTATGCGGCATAGCTATAAGCTTTTTCCCGATTTTTGGAAGTACACTCACTAATGTGTTGTTTAAAACGGCTACCTGTAGTTGTACTTACCTCACAACCACCATCATTATAATTGGTCCAGGCATCGTACATGGCAGTATGCACCATCGCCAATGCTCTGGAAGCAATCGTGGGTGGTGATCCTGTATAATGCAATGCATCGCAGACTAAACGGTTCCATTTGTGGGCTTTGCTGGGGGTGTATTCTGTATTTGTTGCCATGATACTTTTTTTTAAAATGCTTGTATTTTTTCTCGTTGAATAACCCTAATGCTATCAATTTCCTATGAAGGAAATATTGTCCAGAACACCATTTTCGTTAAAATGATATTCAAAATCAATATAACTACCATTAGCTTGATTGATACGAAAACTGACTTTGTGGTTTTCTTTTGATGAAATATCTTCTATTTTGGGTTGAACAGCTACTGTTGCCATTAGGGAAGTTAATTCTGATGCCAATTCGTGCTGAGGTTTCCAGGATTTTCTTTCACAACCGAAAAAAACCTTTAGGAAATCTTTATTGGGAGGCTCGAACGAAAGTGATTTAAGCATTTGAACGTTTTCTACATTTCCGTTTTCCACTGTTATTAGCACCTTCACTTCGAAAAATTCAAAATAACCTGTTTGCAAAACAGTTGTGTAAAATTCCAAGTTGGAATAACAGTCCGTAGGCCTATCAAAAGATTGTTTCAAAATCTTTGAATCTCTATACTGAAACTCCCCTTCTTCAATAGTTTGTTTTTCAGGATAAACAGTCGTAAAATATGTTTTAATTTTCTGATTCATATTTTGAGTTTTTACACATTGCATTGGGGTTACTAAAGTTAATAATCCAATTGTAACGGAAAATATATTCATTTACTCGATTTAATGTATTTCATATTAAAATTTCAATTGCTCATATTTAGACTAGCGTTCAAATTGTAAATGGTTCCCCCCAAGTTTACTTGTACGTTTGCATTTGCAAAAGGGTGTGTCCAGTTTAGCCGGGCTATTTGAGTGTCTGCACCTACGGCATTTCTTCGGAATATGCGAACTTGTATAGTTGCTCCCGCAGGGACCAGGTTTCTCAAAGCTGCATTGAACTGCTGACTATTGCCTGCATTTATTGGCAAAGGGGCCGTATTTGCAGTTCTGCCTGCGGCAATATATTGCACATATAAATTTTCTACTGCCGCTGCATTTGAATTAACCTGTGCACTCATAGAATTGGTCCTGGTATGCTGGGCTGGAACGGCAGCTCCTGCAGCTGGTTGATAAACTATTTCGTAAGGAACAGGGTCGCCGCCCGAATCATCACGTCTAATTCGCATTATATTGCCGCTATCATCCGTATATACACCTTCGTGAAGACCACCACCTAAATTTACTCTTACTTGAGAAACAATCCTGCCAGTTTGACCAATATCTCGTCTAAAGTTTTCTTGATCTCCTCCTGCTTCCAATGGATGTTCGTGAGCCGGGCCAAAATCTGCCCTTCCATTAACAGCTGCAAAACGTCGTTCGGACAACCAATGAATTACAATTTCACCTTGTGTCTGCACCCATTCGTAACCTGGGCGTGGTGATTCCTCAAAAACCTCAATATCGTTCAAATCGACAGCATTGGTAGCGAAAGCATCAACCCACGAAGCATTATTTCTTCCAACATTAATAATAACAGGATGGGCAGGGTCTTCCATAATCTCAAGAAATAAATTACGGAATGTTATTGAACGTGCAATTTCTCTTCCAAAAATGGTTCTTAAACTTTGTCTGTCTCCAACAGTACCATTGGTAATCATACCTCCCGTATTGGCGACCATTCTATCCCAAGCACTCTGTAGTCGCTGAAGATCGGCTTCTCGCAATTGATTTGGCAACAGCGGTCCAATAAAAATATCTGGAAATACATCGTATGTACCAAAATCTGTTGTTACAGTACGGAATGCTGGGAGAGGAACCGGACGTGCTACCGAGCTCAAGACCACTTTTCTATTTAACGCTAAGCTAGCACCAAATTCGCTGGTCTCACCTTGTGCAAAAATCTCTATAAACCCAGCAGAAATACCAGGAGACCCATCAGAGGGGTTCTCCAATTCTGCTCTTACCGCATTGGCTCGATCACATGATAATTGCCAGTTCAAAGCATCTGGACCATCGGTACTAGCATATCCATCAAGCCTTATATTCATTGTGCCTCCTCCTGCATGCCATCCCCTTACAAAGCCATCCAGCATTCCCCGCTGGGCGGGAGGGATTGTTGAAGAGGAGGTTCCAAATGTAATATCGGTTACTCCACCTGGGGAATTGGTTGCTACAGAACAGGACATTGTAGCAGGTACCTGTGTAGTATCGCCTAACTTCTGAATGCCTGGTATTTTGTCGCTCTCATCTTTTCTCACTACTCCTTGCTGCACGGTATGTGTTAACTCATGTGCAAGTAAGTGCTTTCCATTGGTAGTTGTTGGAGCATATTTTGCTTGATTAAAATAAATATCATTGCCATGAGTAAATGCTTGGGCATTTAACTCTTTGTTCATTTGAACTGCGGTGGAATTGGTATGAATACGTACTTCACTAAAATCGGCCCCGAAGGCTGAACCCATTGAGTTTTGTATAGCTGGGGAGAGTGGACTTCCGCCTCCACTATTTGAATTTAATTGGTTCTGAAGATCTTCATTAGCTTTATCGTTAAATTTTTTGGATTTCAGCTGAATTGGACTAATTCCACGGCCAAAGGAATTCTCTTTTTTCGAGACAAAATTTCCACCAACCCTTTCTGAAGCTGAATGATTATTATTTTTGCTTAATTTCTGAATCACTTTGTCGGCCATAGTATCAGCTTCCACTTCATATTTATCATTGGGCTGGCCCATTGTCAGTTTTGGTTGAACAACTACTGGACTGGCCGTAAAACTTCCAGTATAGACAGAATAGCTTCTGGTGCCCAGATCTCGTAAATAACCGGTAATGTCAGCAGTAACTTGATGGGTATAGGCATCCACTACAAAACGGCTACCCCGAATATTAAGAATAATGAAATAATGATAGCGTGTTAAACCCGCCGGAGGCGTTACTCGATCGCCTTCAACAACTACAAAACTTCCATGTTCTTCAGTATGTGAACGGATAAATCTCCATGCATTTCTACCTGGTCCAGTCCATCTTTCAAAGCTTGCTGTTGCTGCTGGAACGGAATATCCAAATCCTCTTTGTCTTTCCATCATTGGACTACAATGAGCCTCGGTTATATCGCCTGTCTGCAAATAATTATATAGTGCCGCCGCCGTAGCTGGACAATTTTGAGAACAATACCTTTGCATATTTTCCATAATTGAAGGATTAATACTTTCAAGTAGTTCTCGGGGAGTTCGGGACGGATGGAGTAGATCGAAGCGATCTGGTTCCTCTTCCTCTTCAGTTTGAAGTTGTACGGATGGTAATTTTCCTCCTGTGGAGGCAATCATTTTTGGCTGTAGTTCCAATTCATTTTCGGAAAGCCGTGCGTCTTCTTTTTTCTGCAATTTTTTTTCTTCTTCGCAATGGCTGCATTTGGTCTGTATTGTATTGGGATTGAAAAAAGAAGGAGAAGCTTCATTCGATCTGGAGAAATAAGTGCCTTCACCTCCTTTAGAAAAAAAAGGTTGGTTCACTTTCTTTTGAATGTGAGTGTTCGCGGACGATATTTTTGGCTCAGCGCTCTTCATATAACTAGCACTATTTAAAATGACCGGAAATACCAATTCCAGTGTTGATACTTTTAATGTTTTTCAAATCGTTGGGAACAGTATTTAAATCCAGGTTAAAATCCAGTTTGATACCTTTTCCCAAGGGAATGGGTATATCCAATTGAAGTTTTCCGTTTTTGTAGAATTCATAGGATTTCATGCCAATTCCTGTCCCATAGGAAAGGATTGTCCCCAGTTTTTTATTGGCTCCTATAAATCCGAAACTCGTTTGCAATAGATTGGCGCCCAATCCATATCTCATAAAAGTGTTTAGCATTAATTGGTTATCACCCGGAAATAATGAAGCTACACGGTAAAACTGGTGCGCGTTGTTCCATAGGTTTTCGTCTATATCGAGTTTTAAAGCAGAAGTAAGACAAAGAAAATTAGGAAATTCTGGATCTGTCAGGCATTTATTTACCCTGGGTGAACCACTGTTAGGTTGTTTTAGGGAATTTCCGCCTGGATTAGAATCGCTGCTTTTAGTGATGCTCAAGTCCGGTTCCTCTTGCCGTTGAACCGCTTTTTCTTCTTTCTTACATTCGGTACATTTAGTTTGTATGGTAGAACTTTCAGTATTGCTGACATCATTAATAGCCGTATCAGCCATGGCATCTGCTTCTACTTCATATTTATTACCGGTTTGTCCAAAGGTAAGTTTTGGTTGAATTGTTGTAGTGCTAAAAAAGGATTGTGGGGCTTCATTAAACTTTGAAAAAAAACTGCCTTGCCCTTCATGGGCTATGAAAGGTTGCCGCTTAGTTTGTAGTTGGTTCTGTGCGGAGGAGCTTGTTTTTATTTCGGCTGCAAACATTTTGTTTTTGGGTTATTTTTGAAATTTTATAAGTCCATTATTAAATTAATTGTGTTTATAATTTTTCTAAATTTCACTGACCACTCTCACCTCCATTCCACTTTTAAAAGATTTTCCATCCAAGGGAGTTTTACGATGCTAATGCCCCAAGGCAGCCGATCCAATAAAATGTCCAGCGCCTTTGGTTCTACGAATAATTTCCAACCTGAATCTTGGTGGAGCAGTTTTCCATCCCTTATTAAGAATCCTTCCCGCAAGCCATCGGGCGAGATTTTTCCCAAAGCTCCCCAGTTTTCTATCGTGGCTTTCAATAAGTTATTTGCTTCTGTTTTCTCTTTTTTAGTAAGGACTATGGTATGGTCCATGGGAAGGTTTGCTGGCATCCCGCAAAGAAATTTGGGTAATATCATTTCGTATTCGGGCAGGTTTTCTTGTCCCGTTGCCAAAAATTGCATTAACAAAATTGCTTTACTCTGGCTGAAAAAATTCTTGAATTTTTTGCCTTCCATCAATTTCAGTTTTTGAAATAAACGATTGTAAAAGGGGTGGAGAAGTATCATTCCGGCATTTTTGAAAAATTGTGGAGTTTCCATTTCTTCTTTTGCTACTTCTTTTCCTATTTCATTTCTTTCTTGATTTCCTTTTTCTACTTCGTCTTTGCTCATTTCTTTTAAAAGGGATTTAATATCGGCTCTTATATTTTCTGATATAACCCTTAAAATTGTTTTGCTATCACTTTTTTTTCCTTCAATAATAACTTCTTTGAGTATTAAACTCCATATTTTTATTTCGAATTCCCGAGGACTGATTTCCATTACTGCGGTCTCCTTTGCCAGATTATCCTGAAATTTATCTATCAAGTTCAATAAAGCGGTCTGAGAGTAGCCCGTGAATAATTCGACAATCGACTTTAGGTCGTTTTGCTTGTTTTGTAGAACCAACCTGTTTAAGGCATGGGTGCTTTTTATCAACGTATCCTGCAATTGTGAAACCGCGCGATGCTCAAGTGCCAAAGTTTCCAAAACCTGCGGCATCCAATTTTCTTGAGGGTGCAAGGTATAAGGCGGGAGAGTTCCTGTGCCCAACCAATGTATCCATAATTGAAATATATAATCCCGTGCGGTGTAACCAGCATTCTTGAATCCTTGTGTGAAATTTGCTCCAGTTTTTAATGTTAGTAATGCTTTATGGCGGTTCAATTCTTCTTCTAAAAGATCTATTATTTTCTTTATGATAGCATTATTGGAAGTATCCATAGTTATCTCCCCGAGATCCAGTTCAATTTTATCTAACCGCAGCATTTCATTTTCACCAACAAACCGATCGAATAGATCGCTTAATTGAGGGGAAAGCTCTTTCCAAACCATTTCACTAAAACGTTGTTGCAAAGCATAGCTATTCCCTGAAGGACTCATTTCCACATTCAAAACTTGCTTTCCTATTAAGTGTTTATTGGCCATATAATATTTTCTTTATCTGTGTGAGTGGTTTTATATGGACCAAAGATCCCAATGATTCACTGTTCCACCCTTGGTACAATTCCTTATTTGTCAACCCTCTTTCATTGAGCAGACTTATGCTTTTTTGAAGGTTTTTCAAATTATTTTCAGGAATGCCGTTACTGAAGTCCAATACCAATTTATCAAACAAATGCCAAGTCGCGTTTTGCAGAAGTTGAAGGTAGTCGGTGTCGTTAGGGCTGCCATTGAGGCTATATTGATTAAAGAAATTTACAAGTTGCACAAACCCCTCTATCGTTGGGGTATAATTCAAGAAGAAGAGCGTGCGCTCATAACTTTTTGTTTGTTTAATGCTGGCATCCGCTTTTTCAATATTGGCTATATAGGTTGGTTTTCTTTTTCTGATTTGGGCCAACAATTGAGCATCACTAACTAGGGCTGAGGTTTCTGTTCCTGATTCGGAACGAAACAATACAGAACCATTGGGATCGGGTTCATTTGGTTGAGGTAAACAATATCCCCAAAAAAGGGAGCCTTCGGTTTTAAAGGGCAGACAACAAGGATCTATAGATTCCTCTGGATAATTTCCGCAATTGCAATCCCCATCTGCTCCGGGAATTGAAGGGCAGGGCCTTTCAGATTCCAATTCCTTGATACAGTCGGCAATATTACAACTAGGATGTTTTCCGTTGGGGTCGCATAAATTTACCGAATCTTGCAGCCAGTCTAACCAGAGTCTAAATTTGTCTTCAAAACGGCACATATCCCGTGGTCCCAACCAAAGGATGTTAAGTCCCACCAATGCCGGTACTTCTTTATATAATAATTGTTCAAAGACAGTTCGTGCTGCTTGATTCCTAAAACGTTTTACCCAGGAAGGTAGTGCAAGGGTTGCCCAAAATGAATAGGGATCGCTTCCTGGCAGGTAATGGATGACATCTGGATATCGTTCAGCGCAGGGATCGTCCTTCTCCATGTCGGGGTACCAATCAATGGGGCAACAATAATCTGGGCATATAGGTAAAAGGCAACTACCATCCTCATTGTTGTTACCACCCAATTGTCTGCAATCTTCTGGGGTTTTGGGACGAAGTAAAATATGCTCGAGAAGGTGCATGCCAGTATCATTTGCGCAATTTAGGGTTAGTTCTATTGCATCCAACACTTCCTGATAACCTTTGTAACGCTGAGGATGATATCCCAATTCCTGGCTGGTATCGACAATTTGGAATGAATAAGGCCCATATTCACTGCTTTGGGTGCATTCTATTTTGTAGTCGTTGTTTCTTATAAGCATGCAAAGGTTTTGGAATGCCAAGAGTGCTTCTTCACAGCAGGAATAGCATTTACTGCTCAAGAAGGGATATTTTGCTTTACAAGTTATATCACTATCGTCCTCTACTTCAATGGGGGGATCTTCACATCCGCAAGGCTGTAAGCCATTTTCAGAAATATCCTGATCGTTATCAGGCCAATATATTCTATAGCAATGTTTGTCTTCAAAAGCATATACGGGGAAATAGGTAACAAAACGAAGCAGTTTGTGAATATACTTTTCCAAATTTTCAATGAGCTTTGATATCCAAATGTCTGCGGTATATTTTTCGAGCAGACAGGCTCTTAAAATAATTACTAGCTCCTCATTAGGCAATTGATTTTTTGAACAATCTTCCAAGCATTTCCGAATGGTGAAAACAAGATCACAAATTCGTGGTATCCCATTTTCGTCTGAATTGATTCTGGAAACTGGGCCAAGAAAATCTGTATTTAATGAAACATTGGGAGTTTCATTCTCCCCATTGTTTTCTTCGAATTTTAAATAATCTTCCCAATTCAGATCTTGCAAAATGGATTCCCACTTTTCAAGTGCTTCATCACGTTCTTTTTCCGAATTATAATCGCAAGCGTGGGTGGCAACAAAGTATTCGGGCGCAACCACTTTAAAGGTCCAATATCCATCCACACAAACTGGAATAAAATTTTTGGGATCGTCACTGGCATAGAGAAAGCTTCGCACACCGCCAGGAAGGCAATTGCCACATGCATCCCGTCCGTAGGGTTCACCATTTGCATCTATGGTGGCAAAGGCATCATCCCAAGCTTCGGCTTCGGAAAGATATTTACAAAAACTTTCAACCAACACTTCAATCAAGGCCACGTAATACATTCCTTTTTCACAGAGGATTTGGCAATTTTGCGAGGTTCCTGCCAAAATATAAAAGTGGTTATATGCCTTAACTGCTTCGGTATAACAAGAATAGCTATCGGGACCCAACCAAATCGTGCTCCCAAAATCGTCTATTGGCGCATCAGTTTCCATTAATTTACAACTTGCATTGCCCACTCCTTCTTCCTCAATAACAACTTTGAATTGGTATATGGATTTTTCGTCCTTCTTAAGTTCATAAATGGGAAACAGATTTGCCATAATGGTGTAAAATCTTACCACGTCTTCCCCGGCCTCAATTAGTTTTAGTTTGTTGGCCTCAGAAATAACCGCTATATAAGAGGCGTCATCACAGGAATTATCCTCCGCTGGTTTATAGGTTTCATCGAGATTTATTTTCCCTCCATTTCCATATTCCGAAGTGTTTTTGGCCAAAACAATAGCCTTATACCACTCCTTTTCCCAAGCTTCAAAGGCCTCTTCATAACTGCCATAGCCCACATAACTTATCAATATAAATTCCAACCCATTTTTATCTTCAAAACAGATTTGATAATGGAATTTATTTGGGTCTTTTTCTGGGCATACCACAATCTCTTTTGGGGGACAATGGTTTAAATCTATGGGAGGAAGCTGATCGCAAATAGCAGAAGCAATTTCTTCCGTATTGGCTCTTTCCGCACAGCGGTAAGGATTAACGGCCAATGGGTCATTTTTTTTATAGAATTTCCATCCAAACAATCCTTCCCGATCTATCAACATTTCTTTTGAAATATAGTCATCGCTGGTATTGGAATCGTTACCGTTATATACTGCCTTTAAATATTCGACCACAGCTTTTGCTTTTTCAGCAGATGCTTTATAGGAATCTTCCTGATATTGAACAGTTATGGGTTTTGCCTCCGAACTTTGGTATAACGCAAACTCGAACGCAGCATCTTCAGCCTCATTGGTTTTAAGGATTAACTGCGGCAATTGCTGTACAAATTTGGTGTAGCCTTCCTTGACAGTATCTGGGGATAAAAAGTAGCTGTTGCTTATAAAAAGCGGATTAAACTCTTTATCGGCGGTGGTGTTACCGTATAAAAATTTGTAATTAACGGGAATGGTTTTAATATGGAGATGATAAAGATGTGGACTGACCTCTTCATTGTTCTCTTGGACTGCCTTGGCAAGAAGTGCTTTTTCAAAATCTGCTTTTGCTTTTGCGCTGGATGTAAATTCCTCGCTGGACTCAATTAAACCTTTAAATTCTTCCGAAATGGACCAAGTGTATTGATTGGATTGTTTTTGAAGTGAAACGGGAGCTTCGTATTTCTTAAAAAATCTAACAGCGGCATTCAGGGCCTGGGTTTTTTCTTTTTCAGTTTTATAGCTTGAAGAATGAAGGGCGAGGGGAAGGCCGGGATCCAATAGTAGCCTAAAACCAAAAGCGGCATCTTTCTTTGTACTGAATTGTGTATAATTTCTTTTTGAAATCCCCAACGTATAAGCTTTTTGTAAATCCTCAAGAGCTTCTCTTTGGCTGGAATAACGATGGTAGCTTTCCAAGGTGGGAAAACTGTTTTCACCGGGAATTTTAAAGCCATAAACTTGATATAAATTTGTGTACTCTGGTTTTAGATTTTGTTCCGTAAATGACTGTGCACATACCTTGATAGTTGCTTCAGGGTCGAAAACCTCAAGATTGATTTCTGCCGAATTGGCAATTATTTCTTTTTGGGTTTGAAGGGAAATTCTAAAGGTGGTTTCGTTTAATTTTTCATAGGAATAGTTTATGGCTTTTTGGGCTAGGGTTTTTACGTCTTCCCAAGCGGCCTCCGCCATGGACATCTCTCCATATAATCGGGAACCTGTAAGGGTTACCACATCGTTTACGGTTACATCCCATGAGATGGCTTTTTCGAATTCGGTTATATAGCTATCGAAATTGGCATTTTCAATCACATCTTTCCATGCTTCTTCTTCGGTTGCAAAGGTTTTTTCGCTGAGTGATTTTTCATCTGAATTGGGATTATTCACCCTCCATTTCCACCAGGAATATTTGGAAATATTTACATCGAAAGCATTGACGTCAAGATAATCTTCTCTTCCTTCTATTGGCAACAAGCGGTATGTTCCGTTGTTTTCTTTCCTTTTTTCTATTGTTTGCTTGTTAATATTTTTTATGAATTCGTCTTTCTTCTCCAATGCTTCTTCGTGCGTATTGAATTTCGTGCTTTCATTGATTGCAACAATTTCATTATTGGCATCGAGCAATTGCTGCTGGTATTGATTTTTTGAAACTAAAATGTTTTCTTCGGAAGGGGCCGTTGAAAAGAGCCTTGAGGCTATCGCGGTATCAAAATCAGTTACCTTTCTTTTTATATTCCAGTAATCTGAGGGGTTTCGCAATTGGTTCAAAATCTTTTCCGCTGTTTTGGTAAAAAGTTTCAAGCTGTCGTAACTCCTGTTTCCCTTTATAAGCACATTGCCCTTTTCATCCTTTAATTGTAGGCGGAAACAGGGTTTGACTTCAATATTGCATAAATGTCTGCGCTCGTAATTACTGATTCCCGAAAGCATGGAAATCCGTTTTTCAAATCCAGAAACGTTTGGAGTGTTCCATGAGGGCTGTAAATAATCGAAGGCTTTTCCACGGTTGCGGCTTATTTCGGCAAAGCTGTTTAAATAAACCGATTGATCGTTAAGTGTATCATTTTGAAGTTCCTCGGAGCTTATTTTTTGCCTGTATTTTAAAAGAGTATAATCTGTAAAATCCTCTCCAAAACGGGCCAATAGATGGTCCAGCATTCTTTTTCGTCTTTCGCTATATTCCTTATTATCCTCAACAATTTCCTGTATAGATTGAAGGTAGGAAATAGGATGATAGGTAAGACCGAAGTAATGCTTATCTGGGTTTATGTCTTCAGATTTAGCGGTAACCAAACTGTAGTTTTCCTGCAGGGAAGCGATAAAAGCAATATTCCTTGCATCATTAGATGCTTGCTCAAATTCCTTATATCTTTTGCTACCAACCAAAAGAATATCATTTGGAAGGTATGGGAACAATACAAAAAAGTACCCATTTCTATCCTGAAAAACTTGTACATCGTATTTGTCTTCGGTAAAAGCATCAGTCAATTGATCAATGTAAGTACTGCGAATGGTGGAGGAAGAAAAGGTAAACAATTCCACCAGCCCATTTTTGCCTTCACAATAATTGCCTATGGTAAGTAGCGTTCGCCCGTTGGTTTGTAACTGCTGAAGAGCTTGTTGCCACTTTTCGTCATTGGCTATCGGAAGGGCTAGTTCTGTACCCTGTGCCATATCGCCACTGTTATAAAATTTCAAGAGTTTTTCTATACCGGGAACGGTATCTGGAATTTGGGTGTAATACGTTTGTTTTTCTTCTTGAATTCTTTCTGCCTCAGGTTTTAATGAGAATAGGGAGCGTATATGTGAAAGTTGCGAGGTGTAATTGGCCAACATCTGATCGTAGAACAAAAGATAACCTTTGAGCTGTAATGCTTGCGTTTGTCTGGTAAGCGAGGCATTGTCAGGTAATCCATCTTCCCCGATGCCGTATACCACTGGAAAATCATTTTGGATTGAATAATAATTTGACAGATCGCCGTAGGATTTTCCTGAAGGAACGGAAGTGTTAAGACTATCTGCGGACAGATCAAACTTTTTAAATGAGAGAAGTGTCCCGTGAATTTTACTTTTTTCAATAGTTAAAAGCCCTTCGGGACTATACATGTCCAAACAGGTTTTTTCCAAGGAAAAAACAGGAATTTCTGTATCCTCTATCCTATTGCCTTCAACCCATATATGTGAGGGTACATTTAACAATGTTCCCCCGTCAATATGAATGCGTTTTATTTTGCGTACCCCATCGATGGTAAGAATAGCATTGTACAGATCTGATAAATAAATGGCCTTGCGCCTTTTTAGGGCTTCAAATTCTTCGGTGTCAATAAATCCAAAACTGCCCGGCTGGCCCGGAAGGCCTGGGCGGTATGGACGGCCAGCAAAAATTTCGTCCATGGATCTGCCTTTGTCAAGCAGGCCATTTAATGTATAATAATTTATCTGGGGTTGTATAAATTCCCGGATGGCAAGAAGTATCTGTTTATAGATTTTGGAAGCATCAAAGCCCTCCTTTATCTCTACTTCTGCACAAATTCCAAATTC
>JBBQQN010000064.1:0-19596 GCA_038215845.1 Flavobacteriales bacterium
GAAGGAACCTTTATTCAAATCCTGGAAGGAAAGGAACTTGTTGTTAAGCAATTGTTCGAAAACATTAGTAAGGATAGCCGCCACAACCATCTTACCAAAATTTTGGATAGGGGCATTCAGAAAAGGCTCTTTAATGACTATAAAACAGGTTTCAGCACATTAAACAATAATGAACAAGTTGATGAATTGGAAATGTATTTAAAAAATAAGGATGGCACTTCCCATTCCCATGCTGTCTTAGCATTGTTAAGTCCATTTCTTAATGAACGTTATGTCTAAATAGTGTTATTTATTTTGAACTTATTCTCCAAATTCTATTGGTTAAATCATCTGTAACCAACAAAGATCCATCGTCAAGTATTACTGTCCCTACTGGCCTTCCCCTTACCTCATCCTTATTTGCATCTACAATAAAACCAGTTAGAAAATCCTCCGGTTTCCCGGAAGGTTTCCCATTTTCAAATGGAACAAAAACCACTCTATAGCCAGATAATATCTCCCGGTTCCAAGACCCGTGTTGCACTACAAAGGCTCCGTTGTGATATTTCTTTGGAAAGGAATTAGCCGTGTAGAAAGCCAAGCCTAGGGAGGCAGTATGCGACCCCAAATCCACATCGGGAACAATGCCTTCCCTTAAACGTACATTGGCAGGAATAGGTACTCTCGGATCGTAATGGGCACCCCAATACATATAAGGCCAACCGTAAAAACCACCTTCCTTGACGGAGGTCAAATAATCCGGCACCAAATTATCACCCAGTTCGTCCCTTTCGTTTACAGCCGTCCAAAGAGTTTTGGTAGTAGGCTCCCAATCCATTCCCACAGGATTACGAAGACCAGAGGCGTAGACTTGAAGATCACTTCCGTCGGGATTCATTACCAAAATGTTGGCGCGCATCACTTCATATTCCATGCCCTTTTCCCCCACATTATCTCCACTACCCACTGCAATGTATATTTTTGAATTATCCGGACTAGCAATAATATTTCGCGTCCAATGGCGGTTAACCTTTCCTGCGGGAAGTGCTGCAATTTTTTCTCCTTTTCCGGAAATATGTAAATCTCCAGCGGTGTATGGAAACCGAATTACGGCATCGGTATTTGCTACATACAACCAATTATCCATCACCAACATTCCAAAGGGTTGATTAAGTCCATTTTCTTTGTTCAATAATGTTTGCCGAATATCGGGTTGTCCATCCTTATTGGTGTCCCTTAGAATTGTTATTACATCGGCGCTATGGCTTAAATTGTTGGATCCCCCAGCCCCAATAATTGCAGCGCCAATCTGCTTCAATAAAGGATAATTGGAATTGCTTTCGGCTACCAAAACATCGTCATTGGGAGCCACGTACATCCAACGCGGATTTTCAAAACCATCGGCATATTTGGTAACCGAAAAGCCTTCGGGTGCTTTTGGCGTTTCTCCTTTCTTCCAACCAATAACGTTTGAATAATTTGAAGCGGATTTAGTGGCAAAGGGCTCTGGAAGCATTTTGTTCTCGGGCTGTTGTGAGAATACTAAGAAGGGAAAAACCAAGAAAATAAGAAGGGCTGATTTCATATTTATGAATTTTTCATTTAAAGTTACAGTTCCCAAATAAAATATAGGTACCCGTTATAAAAATTTTGGGAATTAATTAGCTGTGGGAAGTGAAGTTTAGACAAAGAAAAACCTTCGTTAACTTTATATCAACGAAGGTCTTTATTCAATAATTATTGGGAATATTAAATCTTTAATTTACCCTCTTCCCCCAAATCAGGTTCGTTTCCGGTAATGGCTCCACCAACCATTTTAAGAAGTGAAACAATCTTTCCACTTTTGGTATCCCAATAATAAACTTGGTCGGGCCTTATTTCAATGGCGGTAATATTTGGATCGTCCACGCCATCAAACCAAGCATCATCTCCCTTGCCGTAAAGGTCTTTTATGATTGCTCTATCTGTGGTTATGGAGGCGCTCCCGTATACACTTAAAAATTCAAAAGAACTTTTATCTGAATAAATCAAATGCGCTTTGCCATCCCGTTCCATAAATTTGTTGTGGTTGCTATTCTTATTGCTCAGAAACCAAACGTTCCCAGCATCATCTACTTTTTTTGTGCTCATTGGCACCAAATGGAAGGGCTGACTTTTCAGATTTGTTGCCATCATACACATATCGATAGATTCTGCCAATTCCTTAATTTTTTTCTTTGCTTCGGTACTGTAAAGGTTTTTTGTGCTCATAGTTTTTTATTTTGAAGATATGAAATGGTACCGAGGATGATAATTAAGAAAATCATAAAATTTTACATTAAAGCTGTCACTGAATTTTTATTTAAATACATAAAACTTAACATCTCAACTTTACGGGACAATTTTTTTCTTGAAAAAACATTCGTTTTTATTTCGAATTTTAAATTTCGATACCTTTACGCAAGGATTGAAAACGCTTTTATGACACTCGAAAGAAACCTTAAGGAACGGATCAAAGAACTTACTTGTCTGTACGAGGTGTCCTCAATTATTGTAAACAATGACTATAAGGAGTTGGATAAAACATTGTATTCAATTGCGTTAAGTCTCCGCAAATCTTTACAGCACAACCAAAACGCAATTATTGAAATCATTGCGGAACCTTTCCATCTTATTTCCACGTCACTTCCAAGTAAGACTATATTTATTAAAAGCAACATCAATATATTCAATGAGCCAAAAGGGTTTATTAAAATTCATTATCCAGCGACTAAATTCACCAAAAAGGATTTTTTAAAAGAAGAAAGGCAACTCTTGAAAAACGTGGCAATCAATGTGGGAGATTTGTTTGAACGTGTTGCTATTCGCGAAAATGAAGCAATCGTAAAACGTAAAATGGAGCATGCTGACCGACTCAGTATTTTGGGAGAAATAACCGCTGGCATTGCACACGAACTCAACACACCGTTGGCAAATATCCTGGGATTTGCTGAATTACTAAAAAGCAAAGAAACCAACAACACCCAAAGCAGCCAGGATTTGGACAAAATAATAAACAGCGCCATTTTCTCCCGCGAAGTGGTAAAAAAGTTGATGTTTTTTGCCTGCGAAATGCCCCAAAATTTAGGGGAGATGGATATAATTCCAGTTATCAATGAAGCTATAGATCTGCTGGATCCTCTTTTTAAAAAGTATGAAATAAATTACAAACTCACTCTTCCACCTGGAAAAGTACTTTTAAAGGCTGATACCGTACAATTGACGCAGGTAATCTTTAACCTAGTTTTGAATGCCATCTATTTTTCACCAAAAAATGGCTTGATCAAAATTTCCTTGGAACAAACAAAGAAAAAAATCACTCTTAAAATTTCGGACGAAGGCCCTGGTATTCCAGCAGAGAATATTCAGAAAATATTTCAACCTTTTTTTACCACAAAAGCTGTGGGAGATGGTTCGGGGCTTGGATTGAGTGTAGTGCACGGAATAATAAAAAGCCATAGGGGAACTATAGATTATCAAACTAACACTCCAAATGGTGCTATTTTTATCATTACTTTCCCCAAACTATAAAAAATATGCTGCAGCAGGAAAACATACTGATAGTAGATGACGACATCAATATTCTGGAACTGATCCAGCGGCACCTTCATTCCCTCAATTATCACACATATAAAGCTGCTTCTGTTAAAGAAGCGGTAGCTATTTTACGCGATTCAGAAATAGATTTATTGATAACCGATCTAAAAATGCCGGAAGTAGATGGCTTTCAGCTCATACAGTTTGCTTCGGAACATTACCCGAATTTGCCAAAACTGGTGGTTACAGGTTATCCCTCCGTTCAAGATGCGCTTTCAGCAATTAAATCTGGGGCGGTGGATTATTTGGTGAAACCCTTTACGAAAGAAGAATTGAAACAAGGTGTGGAAAAATCGCTTTCAACCAAAACTAAAAAAAAGGCACCTCTTCCCGCTTCACATATTAAATACAACGAAATAATTGGAGAAAGCCACGGCATTAAAAATGTAACCCAAATTATAGACCGCGTAAAAGACAATAAAGCGACCATTTTTATAAGTGGCGAAAGTGGGACGGGGAAAGAGCTTGTGGCGCGTTCCATTCACTACAATGGAAAATTTTCTCGAGCTCCTTTTATTACTGTAAATTGCGGAGGTATCCCGGAAAATCTATTGGAGTCCGAACTTTTTGGATACGTAAAAGGCGCCTTTACCGGAGCCAATGATAATCGCGAAGGATTTTTTCAGGCGGCAGATGGCGGCACTATTTTTCTCGATGAAATAGGCAACGCTTCCCTTGCCGTGCAATCTAGATTATTGCGGGTATTGCAGGAAAAGGAAATAGTGAAAGTGGGTGCCCGAAAAAGTGAAAAAATTGATGTTCGCATTATTGCCGCTACCAATGGAAATTTAAAGGAAATGATTACCAAGGAAACATTTCGTGAAGATTTGTATTATCGTTTAACCGTGGTAGAAATTGAAGTTCCGCCGCTTCGGGAACGCAAGGAAGATATTCCATTGCTGGCGGATAAGTTTCTTTCTAAATACGGCAACGAATACAAAGACCGTTACATTACCATAGACAGCGAAGCTTTTGAGCTTTTGTTAAGGTATAATTGGCCGGGCAACATCCGTGAATTGGAAAATGTGGTGCAACGCGCCGTAATTATGTGCGACCGCACTATTGGCGTAAAAGATTTGCCGGAAAATCTAAAATACCAAATAGACTTCCCTGAAAATTCCTTGCTTTCTTTGAAAGAAATGGAAAAAAAATACATTCAAAAGGTTTTGAAAGCCACCAAAAACAACCAAACCAAAGCTGCCGAAATTTTAAAGATCGACCGTAAAACCCTTCGGCAGAAAAGCAAGGAATAACAAATCCATCTCTCACCTTCTTTTATTTATTTTTCATTGGGTAATTTCTCCCCAGCTAGGGATAAACTACCCAATTCCTTCTTATTCCTTTTTTTAAAAAAAATAACCTAAGTACTTGTTTATAAATTAGTTAATGTTTATTTCCAAAACAATTTAACTTGATGGCACAGCTGTTGTCTTAGGATATCCAAAATGTATATCCGTATGAACAATAACACTTTAAACCTTTGCCAAAAATGTATGCACGCCCCTTATTGTGTAATTACACACAACCAAAGCGCGGTATATTCCTGCAGTGAATTTGATGAAAAACAACAAGAAATAAAAACGTCAATTAAGAAAACCCCCAACCGAAAACCAGAACTGGTAACTATTTAAAAAATAACAAAATGATAAATGGACAAACAGTGGTAAAACCCAAAACTGTAAAAAAAGGAATGTTGGACAACGCATTGGAACAGTTCAATACTGCGGCCGACCAAATAGATTTGAACCCAAATGTTCGCAAAATCCTTAGTATCACCAATACCGAAATAATTATTCATTTTCCTGTAAGAATGGATAATGGCGATGTTGAAATATTCACTGGGTACCGCGTGCAGCATAATAATGCACTTGGACCCTACAAAGGGGGTCTTCGCTACCATCCAACGGTGGATATTGATGCCGCACGGGCCTTGGCTATGTGGATGACTTGGAAAACGTCCTTGGCTGGTTTGCCTTACGGGGGAGCCAAAGGTGGAATCCAGATTGATCCATCAAAATATTCAAAAACTGAATTAGAGCGCATAACCCGTAGATTCACTTATGCCCTAGGTGAAAACATTGGACCGGAACACGATATTCCTGCGCCAGATGTAAACACAAACGACCAAACCATGGCGTGGATTGCGGATACTTATATGAGCACCAAAAGTACCAGCGAGCGTTCCAAAAATCAACACGTGGTAACAGGAAAACCAATAGGAAGTGGTGGCCTTGAAGGTAGAGACCGCGCTACGGGTTACGGAGTCTATTTGACCATAAAATTCTGGGCAGAAAAAAACAATGAAACCCTAAGTGGGAAAAAATTCATTGTACAAGGTTTCGGAAATGTGGGTTATTGGACGGCGCATTTCCTTCAAAATGAAGGAGCTATTATGGTTGGAGTGCAGGATGCCTTCGGAAGCGTTCAAAATACTAATGGAATTGTCGTTGAAGATCTTTTCAACTTCGGAAAAGCCAACGATGGCAGCATTGTTGGTTTCCCCGAGGCAACTGCTTTGGAAAGTAAAGATTTCTTCGCTTTGGATTGTGACATCTGTATTCCAGCTGCTTTGGGCAACCAGATTACAAAATCGAATGCAAAAACAATAAAAGCCAAATTAATTGCTGAAGGTGCTAATGGCCCAACCGATGTGCAAGGCGAAAAAATATTGTTGGAACGTGGCATGACCATTATTCCTGATATTATGTGTAATTCCGGTGGCGTGATAGGCAGTTATTTTGAATGGCTTCAGAACAGGAATGGAGAATTGTGGCAGATGGATGAAATTCTTATAAAAATTGAGAAAAAGCTTCGCACCACTTTCAATAAGGTAACCGCCTATTCCGAAGAAAAAGGAGTAGACATGCGTACCGCAGCATATTGCTTGGCTATTGAACGTATTGAAAAAGCTTACATTCTAAGAGGGATTTTCCCCTAGTAATAACATTTGAGAGCATGAGGCTGTCTAAAAATTAAGAAGATCTGGTCTAAAGGACAATCAATATTACTTTTTAGACAGACTTATGCCTTTTCAAAAAACACACGAGTAGAGAGAAAAAATGAGATATGGAAATTTAATTTTAGAAAAAAAGGAATATGTTTTCTTGAAACGCTTGTTGAATGTTACCGGCTATTATAAGGACGAGAATACCAAGAATTCCTTAAAGAAGTTAGGCGTCGAACTTACAAATGCACTTATCTGTGATAATGACGAAATGCCCGAAGATGTAATCCGCTTTAATAGCATTGTTACGGTTACTTCCGGCACGTGGACCACGGAATTTCAATTGGTAATTCCAACATCACGCGATATTTCAAGGAACATGATTTCCATTTTAGCACCCATGGGATCGGCCGTAATGGGCTATGCCGAAGGAGATTCCGTAACCTGGAATTTTCCAAATGGCGCCAAGGAACTTAACATTACCAGCGTAAAACAAGCCGAGAGACCTGTTGATATAGACGTGCTATTATAGCAATAAGTATCTATGATTGAGAATTCAATAACATTTAAACCATGCAAATTTACGATCACAACACCCCTGAAGCAATAACCTTTAAGAACAATAATATAGACTTGGACAATTGGATTGTGCACCTCACATATATAGAAAAAGAGATAACAAATTTGTTGAATCTCGGAAATACCGAGTTCGCCACTTCCTTATCTCCCCAACCTGTATTGATGAAGCTTTCATATAAAAAAAAGGAAAATAGAAGTAATCTTAATGCCCTTATAAAATACAAGGAAGGACTGCCACAGGCTGCCGAATGTGAAGATGTGGACTGCGATATGTTCTACGTGGGTGAACACGAAAAATACAGAAAAGTGTATATGTACCATTTGGAAAAATACAGAAGGGTAAAAGAAGAGTATTTCAGTGCTTTACTAAAATAATCAAAGCATTAAATCTTACTATTCTCATTGAAGAAGGGCCAGTACAATCCAACAATAGAACACTTTTAATAAAAAAAATATGAGCGAACGCCAACAACCCAAAACAATAGGAATACTAAAAACCTCAAGCGATTCACGGGTTTGTTTGTTGCCAAAAGAAGTGAAACGCCTCACAGAGGAATTAAAATGCAACGTTCTTTTTGAATCTGGGTTGGGCAGTTCGCTACAACTTGATGATAGTGATTATGTTCAAGCTGGGGCAGTAAACCTCCCGCGTGAAATAATTTTTAAAAAGGCAGATATCATTGTATCCATCGACTATGTTTTCAGCGGAGAGGAAATAAAAGACGGTTGTAGTTTTATCGGGATTTTCAATCCGTATTATCACTCCTCCAAACTTCAAATTTATGATGGCCACAATGCCTCAATTTATAGTTTGGATCTGTTGCCTAGAACCACCTTGGCGCAATCTATGGATGTACTTTCGTCCATGGCCTCACTAGCTGGTTATACTGCCGTTACCAAGGCGGCCTCTATTTTTCAGGGAGTTTTCCCCATGTTTACCACAGCGGCAGGAACATTGAGACCCGTAAAGGTTTTGGTGTTGGGAGCCGGGGTTGCAGGATTACAGGCTATCGCCACTGCACGACGCATGGGAGCGGTGGTTGAAGCCTTTGACGTACGCACCTCAGCAGGCGAGGAAGTGCGAAGTTTGGGCGCTACCTTTATTGAAGTGGAAGGATTCACAGAATCTGCGAGCTCTGGAGGCTACGCCGTGGAACAGAGCGAAGAATATAAACAAAAACAGAAAGAATTAATTCACAAGCATATTCTATCAGCCAATATTGTGATAAGCACCGCCAATATCCCGGGGAAAAAAGCACCTATCCTTATTGAAAAAAAATCTGTTGAGGCCATGGAACCTGGGAGTGTAATTGTAGATCTTGCCGCCGAGCAAGGAGGCAATTGTGAACTTACCCAAAATAACAGCCTCATTGACTATAAAGGAATAAAAATTATAGGCAATTCAAATCTTTCTGGGGAAATTCCAAAAGCTGCCTCACAATTATTGTCCAGCAATTATTTCTCTTTTATAAAATATCTATTCAACGCTAAAAATGGGGAAGACCCAATTCTTGATGCTTGTAAAATTTTAGAGAACGGAGAATGGTTTCACCCTCATTTTAAACAACAATTACAACCTAATTAAACTTATGGATTTTATAAATCTACATATTCAAGAAATTTACTTTGTTTTGTTTTGTGTCTTCATCGGCATCGAAGTAATAGCCAATGTTCCTTCCATTTTACACACTCCGCTTATGTCTGGCGCCAACGCCATTAGCGGGGTAATATTGGTGGGAGCAATTATTGTAATGCTTCGGGTGCCGGGAGACGATTACCTCAACCTCACGTTAGGGGGAATTGCCGTTTTTCTTGGCACCCTTAATATTTCAGGAGGATTTTTTGTTACGGGCCGTATGCTCAAAATGTTCAGCCCTAAAAAATAAATAATCAATGTACGCAATTATTGAAGTAGGCTATTTATTGGCCACGCTATCCTTTTTGGGAGGATTGAAATTTATGAGTTCCCCAAAAAAAGCAAAAACAGGAAACCTTATTGCCGCTATGGGGATGGTTTTAGCCGTCGTGCTAACTTTTGTTGCCGCAATAACGGCAACCGTTCCATATACCAATTTAATAATCATGCTTTTGGCCATTACCGTAGGAACCATTATTGGCAAAAGGCTTTCCGATAAAGTGGAAATGACTGGAATGCCTCAACTGGTTTCCTTGTTCAATGCCACGGGAGGTGGTTGTGCCATGCTCTTGGGATTGATGGAAGCCAATCAAATGGATATCACAACCACAATTCTCGGGAATCAAATTTTGCTTATTGCAGGTTTGGTTACTGGAGCAATTGCCTTAACGGGAAGTATTATCGCAGAGCGCAAACTCGCCGGAAAAGTGAAAGATAGACGTAGCAAAACTGTAATCTTTTCTGCAAGAATACTTTTAGTGTTGATGGTTTTGTTGCCAGTCCTTTATTTCTTCGGAATTATTCCAATCGGGTTCACTGCTTTTATGTACGTTTTAGCAACCATAGCAATGGTTTATGGTGTGCTTTTCGTTCTGCCAATCGGCGGTGCTGATATGCCCGTGGTTATTTCACTTTTAAACAGTATCACGGGTATGGCAACGGCTTTCGCTGGTTTCGTTTACGGAAACAAGGCGATGATCGCCGGGGGTATTTTTGTGGGTGCGGCAGGAATTCTACTTACCATATTAATGTGCAAAGCAATGAACCGCTCTTTATTGAAAGTATTGGCAGGCACCTTTAAGAAAACCAAAGGCAATGCGCTGGAGGAAGAACAACAGATAAACGAAATCAGTATTTCAGAAACAGCCCTTTCGCTTTCATTTGCTCAAAAAGTGGCGATTGTTCCGGGTTACGGTCTAGCGGTGGCACAAGCACAGCACATTTGCAGCCAACTTCAGCAGTTATTGGAAAAAAGAAATTGCGAAGTGGATTATATAATCCATCCGGTGGCAGGACGAATGCCAGGGCACATGAACGTTTTACTGGCTGAAGCAAATGTGGACTATTCCCGTTTGAAAGAAATGGATGAAGGAAATGAAAACATGAAGCAGTATGATACGGTTTTGGTTCTTGGCGCCAACGATGTTGTAAATCCTGCTGCCGAAAACAATCCCAATAGCCCCGTTTATGGAATGCCAATAATCCGTGCGCATGAAAGTAAACAAGTGATAGTTATGAAGCGCAGTATGAATAAAGGCTACGCGGGAGTCCAAAACGAACTTTTTGGACTGGACAATTGTAGCATCCTTTTTGGCGATGCGAAAACATCCCTTCAGGAAATTGTCAATCAACTGAAGTTAATTTAACAAACAAAATAAGCTAGTTCAAAGGAACTAGCTTTTTTGTTTTAAGTAGAAATTAATTTATCTCCACTTTAGAGATTTTACATTCTGTTATTTATTCCATGCATCGTTCAAGACGTTCACATCTGGCAATATTTTATTGGGATCGGTCTCTACGCGTTTAACTTCTTTGGTCGATTTCAACAAATAATCCCAGCTATTGCCGCGTTGCCAAATTTCGACTGGTAATTGTAAAGTTTCAGTGGTATTATCCGCATAGGTTACTTTAAAGGAAACGGGCATTGGGATTTGTCCAGTATTTTCAAAGGTTATCACTGAATTTCCTTTAAAGGATTTTACGTCGGTAACACCTAAATCTATATTGCCATTTCCGTAGAACCAACCTTTCCAGAACCAAGTAAGATCTTCCCCGGCCACATTTTCCATATGGTTGAAAAAGTCATTGGGCTGTGGATGTTTAAAGGCCCAAGTTTTAATGTAGCTTTTAAAGGCATTGTCGAATCTTTCGGGCCCCAAAATATATTCACGCAATATAAAAAGCCCAGCTGCGGGTTTATAATAAGCGGTATATGCAAGATTTCTGCTGTCTGCAATATCGGGATACACATCTATCCCCTCACGGTTTTCAAAAGTAAGATACTGTATCAAATTGCGTGGATTGTCCTCGGTTGTGGGAAATTCACCTTTATTGAAAGCTGCCGTACTGTAATGGTTTACAAAGGTATTAAAACCTTCATCCATCCAAGGATAACGGCGTTCATTGCTTCCAACTATCATAGGGAACCAGTTATGGCCAAACTCGTGGTCTGTTACATCCCACATATCGGCGCCCTTGCTTTGGTAATGGCAAAAGCTAACTCCGGGATATTCCATTCCTCCCACACTGGCCGCCACGTTGATGGCATTAGGATAAGGAAATGGATAATAGGTTTTTGAATAAAATTCTATGGCTCCTTTGGTGAATTCCGTAGAACGCGTCCAAGCGGTTTGTCCTTCACTTTCTTTTGGATAAACCGATTGTGCCAAAGCTGTTTTGCCTTCTGGGAGATTGATGCGGGCAGCATCCCAGATAAATGCTTTGGAAGAAGCCCACGCCACATCGCGGGTGTTCTCCATTTTAAAATGCCAAGTTACCGTACCACTGCTTTTAGGATGGGTTGTGGGCTTGCCCACTTCTTCTGGTTTTATGATAAACACAGTTTTATCGCTTTTTGAAGCTTGTGCCAAACGCTCCTGTTGGGTTTTGGTAAGCACCTCTCCCGCATTCACCAATTCTCCCGAGCCTACCACGGTATGGTCAAAAGGAACGGTTACTTTATAATCAAAATTGCCATAATCCAAGTAGAATTCGCCTGCGCCTAGATAAGGATCAGTATTCCAACCCACAACATCATCAAATACGGCCACTTTTGGATACCATTGTGCAATCGCATTAATGGTACCAGCGTTTACATCCAACCTTCCCATACGGTCCATTCCTTCAACAGGTATCTTAAAAATGAAATTCATTTTTATATCTACTTCCCCACCTTTTGCGGCAAGAGGTTTGTCAAGAAAAAGCTGCATGCGCGTATCAGTAATAAGGTATTTTGACGAAGTGCCCGTTTTGGTTTTTGCCGAAACGTCGCTCAACTTAAACCCGCCTTCTACATCGCCATTATAGCGGTTTCCCTGTACGGGAGTTGTAAGGGTTCCACGGGAAGTTTCTGTAAAACGGTCTTGCTCTAAATACAGCCAAATAAAGTCCAATGTTTCTGAACTATTGTTTGTGTAATGAATCGTTACATTTCCAGAGACGGTATGGTTTTTATCGTCCAAGGTTACGGCCATATCATAATCTGCCGAGTTCTGCCAATATTCAGGCCCAGGCTTTCCTGAAGCAGTTCGGTAAACATTGCCCTGCCGATAACTAAAATTGCTGAAAAGGTCTTGGTTGTCTGGATTTACTTGCTGAGCTGTCGAAGCAAAGGAAAAAGTTAAAAGGAGCAGTGATAAAAGAAAACTGCTTTTAAAATATGTCATTTATATTAATTTTAAGAAGAGATGCGAAGGTAGTAAACCAGATGTAAAAATCTTGTTAAAAGCTTAGTTTTGCATTCCATTTGAAGGGATTAGCCTTTTAACCAGTTTTCCCACAGAAAGTCCCTGAACCAAAATGGAGAAAACAACTACCATATAGGTTACTACCAAAAATAATTCGCGGTGCATATTTTCCGTAAGCCCAAGCGCAAGGGCAATGGAAATACCTCCCCGAAGCCCGGCCCAAGTCATTATTACAGCCGTATGCGGAACAAAATTCAATCTTCTTTTAAAAAAATTCACAGGAAGTAAAATTGAACTGTAACGGCAGGCAAGAACAACCGGAATGGCAAGAAGCCCAGCCAAAATATAAATTCCCTCAAATTCCAGCGCCAACATTTCCATTCCTATCAAAACAAATAAAATAGTATTAAGAAGAATGTCCAAAAGTTCCCAAAATTTATCGACGTAGCTTTCGGTCAATTCACTCATGGCGCCCTGCCTAACAATGTCGTTGCCCACAAAAAGGCCTGCTGTTACCATTGCCAAGGGTGCCGAAACGTGAATCTTTTCAGCAAAAACAGTTCCGGCCATCACGGCGGCCAGAGTAATAATCACCTCAATATCATAATCGTTTATGGACTTTAAAAGCCTGTATGTTATCCAACCGAGTAAAAGACCCAAGGCTATTCCGCCTATTACTTCAATACCGAAAAGTTGGAGGACTCCAAGAGGAGTTACATCTTCTTCCCCCATATTGGCGACTTCAAAAATGGTAAGAAACACCACCACTCCTACACCATCATTAAAAAGTGATTCTCCCACAATCTTTGCTTCGAGGTTTTTGGGAACTTTGGCCTTTTTCATAATGCCCAAAACGGCTATGGGATCTGTGGGTGAAATAAGCGCCCCGAAAAGAATGCAGTATAAATACTCCACTTCCAAACTGGTTATTTTCAGCAATAGGAATAAAAAAGTGCCAACCAAAAAAGTAGATACCAAAACTCCTAAAGTTGAAAATACTATTATGGGCCACCGTTGTACTTTCAACTGTTCAAAATTGGTGTGGAGCGCTCCCGCGAAAAGCAGAAAACTAAGCATGATGTCCAGCAAGGCCGTGCGGAAATCTATTTTGGTAATAATATATTTTTCTGCATTCAAAAGTGTTGGGTCGATATAGCTCAGTGCGAAAACGGCAAAAGTGAAAACAATCGTTATCAGCATCAGCCCAATGGTATTGGGCAATTTCAAAAACCGTACGTTAATATATCCAAATACAGCGGCAAGGGTAACGATGATGGTAATAATGAAGAAGTAATTCACGGAAAATACATTTAAAAGTATTCCTTAAACTTACGGATTTCAATCAAGAAAACATACAAGCAAAAATTTAAGATCCCAAAAGGGAATCTTCCTATTGAAACCGCAATATATCTCTTAAATTATTTATCCGAAATAATTATATATTCAATGCAATAAAAACTATTGAAAAATAAAAATTATTGAAAAATTTTCACTTCATTAGCTTTTGATTTTCAACTGTATACATTAGGGCATACTAATCATCTTAACCAAGAATAGCCAATGCTTTTTAACTCAATAGATTTTGCGGTATTCTTACCCATTATTTTTATTCTCTATTGGTTTGTAACAAATAAAGACCTGAAACTTCAGAATCTTTTGATCGTGGTTTCGAGTTATGTATTTTATGGTTGGTGGGATTGGCGGTTTTTATCATTGATCTTTTTCAGCACCATTGTAGACTATTCCATAGGCATTGCCCTTTCAAAAGAAGAAAATCAATTAAAAAGAAAGCTTTTGCTTTGGACAAGTATTTTGGTGAACCTTGGGTTTTTGGGGTTTTTTAAATACTACAATTTTTTTCTAGACAATTTTTTAACCGCTTTTTCCTTTTTTGGGCACCCACTGAATGCTTCTACCTTAAACATTATCCTGCCGGTAGGGATCAGTTTTTATACCTTCCAGACGTTAAGTTACACAATTGATGTTTACAATAGAAAACTGGAGCCTACCAAAGACTTTATTATTTTCACGGCCTTTGTGAGTTTCTTTCCGCAATTGGTTGCGGGCCCCATTGAAAGGGCCAAACACTTATTGCCCCAGTTTTACTTTAAACGGACTTTTGATTATTCAAAGGCAGTGGATGGGATGCGGCAAATACTTTGGGGCTTGTTCAAAAAAATTGTAATTGCGGACAACTGTGCCAAATACGCAAATTTAATTTTTAACCACTCGGGTGAATATTCGGGCAGTACATTGATTTTAGGAGCCTTATTTTTCACCTTTCAGATTTATTGTGATTTTTCAGGGTATTCCGATATTGCCATAGGCACTTCCAGACTTTTTGGATTTGATTTAATGCGAAACTTTGCCTATCCATATTTTTCAAGGGACATTGCCGAATTTTGGAGGCGTTGGCATATTTCACTTTCTACATGGTTTCGGGATTACCTGTACATTCCGTTGGGTGGAAGCAAGGGAAGTATGCGAAAAAAAATACGAAATATTTTTGTGATATTTATTGTCAGTGGTTTTTGGCACGGTGCCAACTGGACTTTTATTGTTTGGGGTGCGCTCAATGCAGTTTATTTTTTACCCATTATGCTACTCAATAGAAATAGGTTAAATACAGACATCGTTGCGTTTGGGAAATATCTGCCATCCTGGAAAGAGGTTTTTAATATGACCCTTACTTTTGGGCTCACCGTATTTGCATGGATATTTTTTAGGGCAGAGAATATGGCCCAGGCCTTGAGCTACATAGGTACCATTTTTTCAAAGTCGCTCGTGGCCTTTCCCAATTTTCCGGGTATGCACAATGCTGAAATCATAATTATACTTACCCTACTATTCATAATTGTTGAATGGTTTGGAAGGGAAGAACAATTTGCAATAGCCAAAATAGGCATTCAATGGAAACGCCCCCTTCGTTATGCCATGTATTTTGTTATCATTATTGCTATCCTTTGGTTTGGTGGGAGTGAACAGGAATTCATCTATTTTCAGTTTTAATGCTTTTTGTGTAAATTTTAAAAGATTTGGTCTATATTTTAATAAAAAATAAAAAATTGTGTATTTTTAAAGTGAATTATTTCAACATAAGGCAATTCTTAATTAACAACCAACCGAAATATAGATGCTTTTTAATTCCATAGACTTTGCAATATTCTTGCCCATTGTCTTTCTACTCTATTGGTTTGTAGTCAATAAAAATCTGAAACACCAGAATATTTTAATCCTTGTGGCCAGCTATGTTTTTTACGGTTGGTGGGATTGGCGTTTTTTATCGTTGATTCTTTTTAGCACCATCGTGGATTATTCTATAGGAATTTCACTTTCAAAGCAAGAAAACCAAACCAAAAGGAAAATACTGCTTTGGACAAGCATTTTGGTTAACGTGGGGTTTTTGGGATTTTTTAAATACTACAATTTTTTCCTGGACAATTTCGTAACCGCATATTCCTTTTTTGGGCACCCAATGAGTGCAAGTTCGTTAAACATTATTCTTCCCGTAGGAATTAGTTTCTATACATTTCAAACATTAAGTTACACTATTGATGTTTATAACAGAAAACTGGAGCCTACAAAGGATTTTGTTGTATTTGCTGCATTTGTGAGCTTCTTTCCGCAATTGGTAGCAGGGCCTATTGAAAGGGCCAAACATTTATTGCCACAATTTTATGTGAAAAGAACTTTTGAATACAGTAAAGCCATTGATGGCCTAAGGCAAATACTGTGGGGACTGTTCAAAAAAATCGTGATTGCGGACAACTGTGCAAAATTTGTAAGTTTAATTTTTGATAATTCTACTGAATATTCCGGTAGCACTTTGGTTTTGGGGCTTGTTCTTTTCACCTTTCAAGTGTATTGTGATTTTTCGGGATATTCAGACATTGCAATTGGAACTTCCCGCTTGTTTGGTTTTAACTTGATGCAGAATTTTAATTTTCCCTACTTCTCCAGAGACTTCGCAGAGTTTTGGAGGCGTTGGCACATTTCGCTTTCTACCTGGTTTAGGGACTACCTATACATTCCTTTGGGAGGAAGCCGCGGTGGTGTAGGGATGAAAATCAGAAATACATTTGTCATTTTTATTGTAAGTGGTTTTTGGCATGGTGCCAATTGGACTTTCATTGCCTGGGGCGCATTGAACGCCATTTATTTTTTGCCCATATTTTTAAGTAAAAAACACAAGGATACCTCTGGGGTTGTAGCTCAGGGAAAAATTTTCCCAACACTGGGTGAACTTTGGGGCATGATACAGGTTTTTAGTTTAACGGCATTTTCCCTCATATTTTTTAGGTCTAAAGATATGAGCCACGCCTGGCAATATATGTCGAACATATTCTCTTCATCTTTATTTTCCATTCCTCATTTCCCAGGAATGAAACAGGCGTTAACAACCATAATTTTATTGATCATATTTAATATTGTTGAATGGTTCGGAAGAGAAAATCAATACGCCATTGAAAAAATAGGTTTTAGCGGGAAACCTTCCATGAGATATGCCCTTTATTCAACAATCATCATTGTCATATTGTGGTTTGGCGGGAAAGAACAATCATTTATTTATTTTCAGTTTTAAAAGCAGCCTATGAAACTTTTTATAAAAAAAACTTTACTCTTTATATTTTCATTCGCTTTGCTTGTCACTGACCCGTCCTGAAATATGTATACACAAATCAATAAGTATATGTATAAAAATGACAGAGTGACCAGACGTTACAGTGAACCTTTCAAATTGAAAATATTAGCTGAACTTAGCACCGGGAAGTACACCAAGTACGAACTTGGTAAACTTTACGGTATTGCATGCACCACCATCAATGAATGGATACGGAAGTATGAGCGTAAAGACCTCATGAACACAAGAGTTATGGTAGAGACCAAAGACGAGATCACGCGCATCAAAGCACTCCAGAAAGAGATCGAGCAACTCAAAAAACTACTTCTTAAAAAGGATATGGATGAAATGGTAAATGATTCTTACCTTGAAGTGGCCGCACAGAAACTGGGCTATAAGAATGTTCTTGAGCTTAAAAAAAAACTAAACATCAAGCACTAGCTATTGCAGTGTCCAAAAGTAGAGGTCTTGCTTCTATCTCTGAAATCTGTGACTGTTTTTACCTGAAACGGGATGCCTTCTATAAGTATTCCAAAAGGTTCAGGCAAAGGGATCTGTTCAAGGAGCAGATCATCGAGATCGTCAAGGAAAGACGCAAGTCCCTACCTAGGGAAGGCGTAAGGAAGCTGATGAAATCATTGGATAGCGAATTTGAAAAAGCCAATCTCAAAGTGGGCAGGGATGCCCTGTTCAACATTTTAAGGGAATACACAATGCTGACGTTGAGAAAGAGATACAGTGCCAGGACGACCAACTCGTACCATCGGTTTTATAAGTACAGCAACACTATAAAAAATATAGCAATCAAAAGGCCCAATCAGGTCTGGGCAGCAGACATTACATATATCAGGACTGTAAAAGGGTTCTGTTATCTGGCACTCATAACAGATATGTACTCTAGAAAGATAGTCGGTTATGATCTGAGTGACAGCTTGGAACTGAAAGGATGTGTAAGAGCGCTCAATAAGGCCATTTACCAAGCAAAGGATACCAAAGGGCTAATCCACCACTCTGACAGGGGCATACAATATTGTAGCAATGTTTATACACATGTCCTAAAAAGAAAAAAGATAGCCATCAGCATGACTGAGGAAAACCATTGTTATGAAAATGCACTGGCGGAACGTGTCAATGGCATATTGAAAAGTGAATTTTATCTAGATCAGATCTTTCCTGACGTGGCTCACGCCAAAAGAGCAACAAAAAATGCAATTAAACTGTATAATCAAATAAGATTACATTTATCTTTAAATTTCAAAACACCAAATATGGTATATCTAAAAACAGCGTAAATCAATTTTAACCTGTAGCCATATTTCAGGACAAGACATTTAGAAATGACAAAGAAACTAATAATATTCATATTAATTATTTTCGGAACTACTTCAGTTCAATCACAATCTCTGTCGATAGAGGAAACTATAGATTATATAAATGTCAACTTAAAAAAATATTCTAAAAATGAATTTTCAGATGGGACTTATTCAATTTCTATTGAAACAAATGGTTTTTTAACACTAAAGTATAGTAATGACGAACCTAAACCATTTACAAGTATTCACACGTATAAAATGTATTGGAATGATATAGATGTAAATCAAAATGGATGTTATAATTCACCGTGTATTAGTTTGGAATGTAAAGGAGAAAAAAAAGATGGGCTTGGACTTATGGGCCCAACTTGTATTAGTTATTCTTCAGGTCGTTCAATGAACATTGACAAAGAAAGTATTTTAATTTTTGGCCAAAAAAATGCAGATAGAATATTTAAAGCATTTGAATACCTTTTTAGCGAATTGAGAGTAAGCGAAAAATATAATGACCAAAATTACGATGACGACCCTTTTTCAAACAACAATTTGAAAGGAAAAAAATCTTATGTTTCTGGCTCACCAATTATAGAAAATATAAACCTCGAAACCTACGGAGGAGTTTACAAAGTTTGGGTAAAAATAGGAAGTTCAAAACAGCATTTCATACTTGATTCAGGAGCAAGTGAAATATCCTTGTCTAAAAATACAGAAAGAGAGTTAATAGATAATGGAATAGTAAAAAAATCAGATTATATCGAACCAGCCTTATTTAAATTAGCTGATGGTTCAATAATTGAATGTAGGAGATTAATTATTCCCGAAATGACTATTGGTAATTATACGATTAAAAACATAAGAGCTTCTGTCGGAGTTTCAGAATCGCCACTTTTACTTGGGCGGAGTTTTTTAGACAATTTTAGTAAATGGTCTATTGACAATAAAAAGCAAATATTAACTTTAGAAAAATAGATGATATGAAAATGGAGCTTGCAAATAAAAGTGAAGACAACTCGACTTTAACATTTAAAAATGGTCGGCAATTTATAGTAGAATCTAAATATATTTCAATAGTAAAGAATTGGAAAGTAGGAAGTGATTTGGATATAAAACCAAATAATCCAGATATTCCTTACTCACACGAAATTATTAATCTAACAACTAAAGAATCGATATTTGTTGGAATATCGGGCGAGTAAAACTGTTTACAACACAGTATATAAGCT
>JBBQQN010000065.1:0-19379 GCA_038215845.1 Flavobacteriales bacterium
TCCAGCATTTGGTTGAAATCGCAGTCGTACAGATAACCGTCCCAACTTATTGAAATGGTATTTCGGCACATTACGTTTTTAACCGCTGTGGGATTGTACGCTTCAACCAACGAATACATATAATCCTCATAGTTTTCTGAGGCAATCAAATAATCCAAAAATCTGGAAACGGGAAGATTGGTAATGGCGAAAAGATTATGGAAATGAATGCCAAAATCTTCAAGTAACGCATGTTTAAATTCCTTTTCCATACTGGATTGATCGCCCGGTAAAAATGCGCCGCTTGGGTTGTAAACCAAATCGAGTTTTAGGTCGCTATCGGGCATTCCGTAACCAACGGCATTCAATTCCTGAAGTGCTTTTATTGAGAGATCAAAAACACCTTCCCCTCTTTGTTTATCTGTTTTTCCACGTGTCCAATGCGGCATGCTGCTTACAACATGCACATTGTGGCTTTTGAAAAATTCTGGTAAATCGTAATATTTTTTATTGGCTCGGATGATGGTTAAATTACTTCGAACAATAAAATCTTTGATTCCAGCTTTACTTGCTTCATCTACAAACCAGCGAAAATCTGGGTTCATTTCTGGCGCTCCGCCAGTAAGATCCAATGTATGTGCCCCGGTAGTTTTTATAACTTCTAAACATTGAAGCATTGTTTCGCGCGTCATTATTTCCTTTCGGTCTGGGCCGGCATCAACGTGGCAATGCTCGCAAACTTGGTTGCACATATAACCTACGTTTATTTGAAGGATTTCCAATTTGTTTGGACGAAGCGGAAACTGATCTGTCTCTTTTATTTTCTCTGAAAATGTTGGCAGTTCGCCATTGGCGAAAATTCCATTGGAAAGCTTTTCCAGTTGTTTATTTGCCACGGCAAATTCGCTGTGTCGTTTATGGAGGGATTGTTGTTTTTTGTTTTTTTCTTTTAGCATAAAGATTTTTTCAATTGAAATTTGGGCAAAAAATAAATTTAAACTGCTCGCCTTCTACGAATAAGGAAGAGCAGCATTATGCCGATACCAATTCCCATTAAACATCCCATAACAAAATCTGGCAGTTTGGTATAATGCGAAAGGATGAGTACTACTGAATTAAAGAACAGTCCTATATAAAGTAAGATTAAATTACCTTTTTTTTTCATCACTTTTTTTGATTAAATCATTAGTGAAACTAGTTTTCTACATTTCAAGTTTATTTACTTTGTTCATCATCATAACACCGTGGACTAAGGTTGCTCCGCTTTTAATGGCGGCTCCCACGTGTATGGCTTCCATCATCTCTTCTTTGGTCACTCCTCTTTGTAGGGTGTCTTTTGTGTATGCGTCGATACAATAAGGGCATTGCTCAGTGTGGGCAACTGCTAGTGCTATCAAGGATTTTTCACGGGCGGTAAGGGCACCTTCTTCAAAAACTTTTCCGTAGTAGTCAAAAAATTTATCTCCGAGTTCTTTGCTCCATTCGGTAATATTTCCAAATTTTCGAAGATCAGCGGGGTCATAATAATTATTTGAGGCCATAGGAAGTTTATTATAGTTACGAAATTGAGAACATTTCGGTTTTCTCTTAGTGTAAATATAACGAAGTAGTCATTCTAAATAAAAAATGCTTACAAAAGTTTAATTTTTAATCAAAGGAATAAACAATTCCGCTGGACAGATCGTATTGTGAGTTTGGAATTCCAATTGCTGGAAATTCATCGTAAATAAATGTGTAAGTGGTTTTAAATGCAAAGTTTTTAAACAAATCTATCAAAACCGATGTTTGGCTGGCAATGCGATAATCCTCAAAATCTTTAAGTTTTTGTTGGTAATAGGTGGTGCTCACAAAGCTTAGTGTTTTGGTAGGATAAATACTAAAGGAAAAGTATGCAGAGCCCCTTAAATCTCTTTGAATTGGCGTTACACCATCTATCAGTTCTTCGTACTCATACATTATAAGTGTGCCTAGATAAAACTTGTATTTTTCAGAAGTGGACAGTTTAAATCTGGGGCCTGTTCCCGCAAGCCCCCTAAATTGAATTTTTGAAACTTTGTTGTACTGGGCTTGGGTAAATACTTCCCAAGCAATCCGAGGATGAAATCTATAATTGTAACGAAGGTGGGCAATGCCAGAATTTTCAAATTTATTGCCTTCTATTTTCTGAAAATCAATATCATTTTTCAGCAATACCAGATGTCTGTGCATTTTATATTGCACATGAACGCTACTGCTCAGGCCCAAGTAATCATTGACATCTCTTTTTACTGAAAAATCCAAACTGGCAGAACCTGAAAAACCAGAAGTATCGGTTACTTTCCGAAGCGATTCGGCATTGAGAACTTGCGCTTTTACACTGAAGGAGAGGCTTATAAAGAGGGCTGCTACTAAATATTTCATTACAATTTACTGATTGGTTTACAGTCTAAAAATAATGAAAAGGTTTGAATAGGAAAGTTTCACTTTTTCTCAAGAAATTTTTTAAATACTTTTGAGTAGATGTAGATTTTTGAATTATTCGCCCCAATTTTCTTTCTCTTCAGCTGACCAAAGCTCAGGAAAAAATTTACGCTGTTGGTATTTGGGATGTAGGTATTTTTGCCATTCCGAACCTCCAGTGGCAGCTTTGTTTTCACCTTTACTGTTTAAATAATGGTTTGCGGTATCTAAATGTACCAGTGGCCACGCCACGTTATAAAAATGATCGAACTGCTTCAACTTTTCCGTTAACTCTTCCGAAGGGTTCATTTTGGCAATGTGTTCTTCCAAGGTTTTACCTTTTAATTTTTCTGACAGTGCTTTAAAATCTTCTTCATATTTTTCAATAAACTGCCTGAGTGTCAAGGTCATTTTCCCGGTCCTGCGGTTATAACCAGCATCTTTCCAATAAATATTTTCGAAATAGTCATCAGTAGTTGGATTTTTCGGCAAGCGTTCTTCGCCCTGTTGATTTATAAGATTTTCCAATTTGGTACAATAAAGTTCCAAAATACGGAACTGCGCACTCTGAAAACCACTGGCAGGGGTAAGGGTGGAACGGAAAATATTGTAATCATCATAACTCATGCCGTCTTTCATAATGTCGAAAGAGGTAATGAGCATGCGCGTATAGCGCTTTAAACGGTCAAGCTTGTTGATCCAGATTTCCTCGGAAAGGTTTTCGCCTTCAGAAAGCTGCTTTATTTCATGGATCATCATTTTAAGAACCAGCTCGGTAACTTGATGGTACATCACAAAAATCTTTTCGTCTTGAAAATCCGTGCGTGTTTTTTGAAGGGAAAGCAATGTGTCTACTTGAATATAATCCCAATAATTTAATGGTTTTGCCTGTAACAGCCCTTTCAAATACGTTTCGGAATTTTCGCCCAGATTTTGGTATTTTTCCTCTAATGCCTTTATGATATCTTCCTTTGCCATAGGTTTTGTCTTCTGTAAAATATAGTCTAAAAATAAGGTAAATATTTTTTGTTTTGGTATGAAATGCAGATGCAGTTTTAAATTAAAAAGCCTTGCTCCAAAGGAACAAGGCTTTTTAAAACTCTTTATAAGAGATTATTAATAAAATGAAGAACGGTTGTCTTCAATATCAGCTTTTTCCATTAAAGCGTTGTATACCGCTGTGTTTGCCGCAGGTACTGTTTTTGCAGTTAACTGATTAGCAAAATTTACATACGAATTCATTTTCGGCGCTTCATTTACAGCGGTTACCTTAAGCTTGTATACGCCAGCTTTACCATCGATTAGATCTGTGGTTTGTCCTGCTTTAGTACCGAAAGCGGCGCCAACAACCTTAGGTTCATTTCCTGCGCCAGGAACCAATGGACTTGCCATACTAACAGCAGTAGCGGTTTGTACGCTTACACCTTGGTTTTTTTCAATTTCCGGCAACGTATTTCCGCTTATTGATTCACGTATTTTTTTAGCTTTTTTCTCATTGCGCAAAATAGGTGTTACTAGTGCCGATGCTTCAGAAACAGACATTAGGCCTTTTTCGTTTTTACGGGTTACTTGCGCGATTACATAACCGTCCGGTACACTGAAACGTTTTGTGTCACCCACTTTGGTGTCTTCTTTGAAGGCCCAGGTTACTATAGAGCGGTTGTTCCCGATTCCAGGGATATTCGCATCCATAATTCCTATTTTATTTACTGGCTTTACCGTTGCGTTCTGTGCTTTTGCCACTTCATCAAAGGTGCCATCCTGAGCGGCCACCTCAAATTTTGATGCTTCTGAAAAGACCTCATTAATTGTTTTTTCAGAAGGTTCAATGGTTTTTGCAACGTTTGCAATTTTAATTGCTTTTTTAGGAGCGCTCTGTTTCCCTACTTCAACAATGTGGTATCCAAAATCAGTTTCAACCAAACCAATGGTTCCGGTTGAATTGTTGAAAATAAAATCGTTAAATGGAGCTACCATTGTTCCTGGGGTAGCGGAACCTAGATCTCCACCTTTGTCCTTCGAACTGTCATCTGAAAATTTTAAGGCAAGATCAGCAAATTTTGATTTGTCCTTTTTCACTACTGACAATAAACTGTCGGCCAAGGTTTTTGCTTCTTCCTTGGTTCTTGTGATGGTTTCTGGGGCGCGTAGGGTGCCTACGTAGCGAATTAGGATATGTTTTGATTCGGTAGAATCAGGCATATTTTTAGATTCCAGAATCTTTGTAATATTATACGTATTATCAACTTTATAAGGACCATAAATATCACCTGTTTTCATGACGATAAGTGTATCGGCGATCTCTGTTGGAAGATTACTTTTGAATAACCAACGATCATAATAAGGTATGTCTGAATTTGCATTTACAAATTCCTCATAATCCTTAGTGTCCTTAAAGCCCAAAATGGTATCGTTCATTTTGGTTCCGTTATTGAACTCTACTTTGTTATTTAGAAGGTTGGAGATAGCTACTTTTGCTTCTTTCGTATCGTCTTCTGAAGGTTCTTCAGCAAAAAATACATATTGGATATCTGCCTTTGGCTCTACTTGATAATCATTTGGATGTCCCGAAACATATTTTTTAATTTCGTCATCCGAAATGGTGATTTCTTTATCGTCAATTTTAGTATAAGGAATGTATACGTAATCAAAGTTTATATTATCATTTTGAAAACGGTATTCCTGTTCGCCTTCAGCAATAGTGCTTCGCAAACCACCTTTTATCATGTTTAGGTAAGTGTTTTGCAATACGCTGTTTGCGGTATTTTGCTCAAACGTAAGCCACTGTTGGTACATTTGTGGAGATGAAGTTTTAATACTGGCAATGTATTCCTGTATTTTTCCGTCATCTACTTGGCCGGCTTCATTTAAAAAGCTGGGGTTGTTCGCCAATGACGAACGCAAGGCATTGTCTATTTGGGCTTTTTCGGCGGTTAGGCCTGTTTTTTCAATCTGCTCCTCCATTATTACCCGGCGCAGTTCCCTGTCCCAAACCATATTCATTGCTTGGTCGGAATTTGCATTTGGGCCCATATTGCGTTGGGTAGCCTCAACTTCTTCCATAAAGGTTTGACGGGAAATATCGGTACCATTTACGGTAGCAATATTATCCTGTCCTTTTGGACCACTATTGCCCTTGGTTAAAATATCACTTAAAATAAAAGCGAAGAGTGCCAACGCTATTATAAGGATAAGAAATATACCTTGTTTTCTAATACTGCTTAATATTGCCATTTGATGTTCAAATTTATAGTGGGCGAAAATACCATTTTCCGTCCATTTATGAAAAGGTTAACACGAAAAAATACAGGAATATTTAAAATTCTAATCTTCAGGGATGTATTTTACCTCCACCAATTCAATTTTTGTGTTGGAAACCTCTAGAATTAGGAATGTATAGTCTTCTATTTCAACGGTTTCGCCTTTATTGGGAATTTCTTCGGTGTGGTTTACAATAAGGCCACCCAGAGTTTCATAATTTTCACTTTCTTTAAAATGAAGTTTGAAGGCTTCATTAAGGTAATCTACTTCCAGCCGGGCTGAAAATCTATAATGTCCTTCGCCCAGTTCTTCTTCTATAAGCTCTATGCTGTCGTGTTCGTCTTCAATATCGCCAAAAAGTTCTTCAATAATATCCTCAACGGTAACAATCCCGGAGGTTCCGCCGTATTCGTCTATAACCACAGCCAAGCTTTTTCTTTTTTTGGTAAGAATATTCAGCACATCCTTGATTAGCATGGTTTCGGGCACAAACACCACGGGCATCAATACTTTCTGTAGGGTTTCGGGTTTTTTGAAAAGTTCAAAGGAATGCACATAGCCTAGTATGTCGTCAATATTTTCTTTATAGACCAATATTTTTGAAAGGCCTGTTTCCGTGAAAATTTTGGCGAGTTCCTTTGGGGTGGTCCCAATATCCACTGCTACCACTTCTGTCCGTGGAATCATTGCTTCCCGCGATTTTACTTCGGAAAAATCCAGCGCATTTTGAAATATTTGTATTTCACTATCTATTTCATCTTGTGTTTCGGCTATTTCCATTTGCTCGGAAATATAGTTTCCCAATTCCAACTTGCTGAAACTAAGCTGAACGATATCGCCTTCAGATTTAAACACCAATTTTAAAACTAGGTCCGAAATCCAAATAATGAATTCCGAAATAAGCGAAAAGAGGATGTAGAAGAAATATGCGGGAACCGCAAAAATCTTTATCAGGCTGTTGGCATAAATCTGAAAAAAAACTTTTGGCAAAAATTCAGCGGTTAATAGGATAATAAGTGTTGAAATAATAGTCTGTACCAATAAACCGCTAAAACCGGCTAGTGGTATGTGCTCCATTAAAAGCGTGCCCATAAAAAACCCATAAATAACTAGGGCAATGTTATTACCCACTAGCATAGTGGCTATAAATTTTGAAGGACGTTTGGTTATTTTTTTGAGAATACCCGCCAGAAAATTGTTCTGTTTTTTCTCAATTTCAATATGTATTTTATTGGAGGATACATAGGCAATCTCCATCCCCGAAAAAAAAGCGGAGAGAATGAGCATGGTTACTATTATAATGGTGCTGTAATCCAATTTTATGAGTTATGGGTTGTGGGTTGCGAGTGATGTTAATTCATTCTGCATTATTTCTCGGAACGTTCTTCCATCTTTTTTCTGAAATTCCTTTTAAAGAAATACATAAAGATGGCAATTACTACAAAAAACATAAATAAATAGGCCCGCATACGTTGTTCTTCCCAATTGTTGAAGGCTTCGTATGCAAAGAACACTGCAATTACAAGGTATGCATATTCAAAAAAACGATATAGTTTATTTGCCATTTTCGATTGCTTTTTTATCTATTAGTTGTACTCCTTGGTTTTGTCTGGATAAAAAGATAGTGAATTCTTGGTTGCTGTCAAACCTAGCCCCCTCATTATAGGAACCATCCTTGAATTTTATTTGGTAGGGCTCATCTGTAAAGATCCACTGGTTTTTTTGGTCCCAGTATAATTGATTTGCCTTTAGCACTACGCTGTCACCAGTAACCAGCACTACATTTTTCCGTAAGTCTACGAGTCCTGTTTCTTCAAACTGAATGGCATAGTCTGCGGTAACCGTACTTTTTTTATCCTTTTCGTCCCAAAAAAGTACTTCTATCCCTTTTGGGAACTCCTTATATGGAAATTCTAAGTTAGAATAATCCAGCAGTTTTGAGGCTAAAAGATTGGTAGCCAGTTTTCCGGAATCGGTGTATTTAAAATTAATATCCTTCCCTTCCGCAATTGGCGCACCATCAGAGAGGCTCAGTTTTTTTACGTTTTGATAATTTCCTTCACATGCAAAAAGCGTGATGACAAATAGTATTGCCACCACGCTTTTTAACATATATACCTTTTTGTGCATTCTTATAAATTGGGCACTTTAACGCTGCCGCCTATCCAGCAGTTAAAGGTAATGGTTTTTCCTCCCATACCATCGGTAAAGATATCACTTTTAGTTGGAGCACGTTGTCTGTAAGCACTTGCGGCAGCATTGGCCGAAGATGAAAGTGATGCATCTACACGCGCAGCTTTGTCTGCCATTTCAGCGGCAAGCCAGTTTACGGCTCTCTTTTCAAAAACAGTGTTACCACAACCGTTTGAACTTTCACCAATCATTTGTGCAATTTTCAAGTAAGCAATACCTGCAGATGGTTTTACACTCAACATTTTATTAAAATAAGTTCTGGCTTGACCAAAACTTCCTTTTTTGCGAAAGTTTTCAGCAATACTGTAATAGATTTTCGCTTTGTCAGCATTGTTGGTTTCAAGATCTGCTGCTTGGTTGTAATATTCAAGAGCTTTAGCAGATTTTCCATCTTTTTCGGCAAGTTTTCCTAAATAATAGGCGGATTTTGCGGAAGGTTCCAAAGTATGCAATTGCTGTACCAATTTAAAGAAAAGTGGATCGTCACAATCTTTTGCGCTCAAACGCCCAGCGGCACGTTTTACCCAATTAACATCATTTTTGTTAGCTTCAAAATCTTTAGAGTATAAAGGAATAAGGTTTGGGCAATCGGCCAATTGACCTAATTTTCCATTCACACTTCCTTCTACGGTACCATAGACTCCAAGGTTGTTCTCGTAAACGTCTTTAGCACGTTGTTCCTTATCTGTCAAAGCGGTTCCGGCTTCTTCCTTATCCATTAGAGGAGTAAGTTTTTCGGCAAGGTCGTTTTTCTCTTTGTCAATTTTTTCAGTTACAACATCATACATGTCAAAAATTTCCTGAATATCTTTTTTACCATCGTTAAAAAGGTCAACAGCTAAAGAGAAATAAGCATACAGGCTTTTTCCACTGGTGAAATTTTCTGTGTCTTTTTTGAAGGCTTCATCAAAAGCTTGGTATTGTTCCATTTTTGTGCCCACGTTATTGTCAAATCTAATTTGTGCAATAGTGGAAAGAACATCCCCTTCTTTGGTTTGCTCTGGGAAGTTTTCCAATCTTAATTTATAAGCTTGGATTAAATCTTCTACTTTGGTCTTATCACCTTTTTCTTCAATAAAATACTCAAACATTTTAACCGCATATTGATACGTTGCAAGGCTTGATTTTGGGCACTCCTTAATTACTTTCTCGTAATGAGGCAAAGCTGCTTCATAATTTTTGGCCTTTGCTGGCTCAATAAAATAAGAAAGTGTTATTGCACAGTCATCAGGTGCTTGTGCGAAGGATTTTCCCGCGAAGGAAAGTGATAAAAAGGTAAATAGTAAAATTGCTTTTGTTTTCATGGTATGTATGTTAACGGTATTAATCATATAATCTTTTTTCGAACCAACGGTCGTTTAATGAGAAACTAAGGAATGTATTAAAAAAGTTTTCCTGGATTAAACCAAAATCGGTTGTTCCTCGTCTGCCAATCTCAAATCCTACATTTAGATTAGAGAATAATCGGCCTACTGGTAATCCTAGTCCAAAAGATATGCCAAACTCGTTTATGTCTTGTCCTGCCACATTTATCCCGGTCTGTTCAAAGCGAGCTCCTGCTCGGTAAACCACTCGTTTAAAGTAATTTCCGAATGAATTATAATTAGGAATATAATAACCTCCCAAACGAAATTTTGATGCATTGGTATAAGTTACATTGTCTATATCGAAAGAGCGGTTTGTAAAATTACTTGTTTTTTGGTTAGTATATTCTCCGCCAATTGCCCAAGCTTTTGGTTTTCCTATGCCCAACCCCACAGTTATTTGAGATGGAAATGTAAAATCTGTATCTGCTACGTTTATATCTCTTTCGTCTACAATAGGTGTAACACCCGTTGGACTGATAAACACAGTAGATACTTTTCTGGAATTTTCTGAAGTAAAGTTTGTACCGGGAGTTAAGGTAAGCGAACTGGTAAGCTGAAGGTTTTCAGAAATCATCCTTTTATAGATAGCCCCAAAATTAAAGCTAAAGCCCAAAAGATCCGATCGGTTATAGATTCGGGTGGCATATTGAAGGTCATTTTTTTGGGTTGTTTCCGTATTTTCAATCTTCCCAAAATTATAATTCCCATCAATCCCGAAGCTTAAATCGGGGGTGACTTGATATGCCAGTGATAGAAAAGCTTTGTTCAATCCGCCGCTCCCTGTATATTCCGAAAGACCATCTTCTACTTCTGAATAAAAATCATACCCTACGGAAGTATAAGGAATCAATCCAAAGCCGAGACCAAATTTACCCATGGGAATTCCCATGGCTAAATAGTCCAGCGTAGTGGTAGAAGTATTTTGACTTGTAGTTTCATTTTTTTGGGTAGTAGCCTTATGGCTTGCCCCCACCGAAAAATTTATTAATCTAAGATCGGCATAACTTGCAGGATTCTGAAGGTTTATATGGATACTATCAGAAAAAATCCCGATACCCCCCATTGTTCTGCTTTCCGCGGTTCCCCTAAACTTCAGTGTGCCAATACCATAATAAGAATAAGGAGAGGTTGTGCCTTCTTGTGCTAAGGCTACTCCTGAAATAAGTATAAATACTGCTACTATTATTTGTTTAAACATCAATGTTTGTTATATTCTAAAATATGGTTCAGTCCCTCCAACAAAAAATTTGAATTGGCAAAGATGTCATTTTTTATGCTATCTAGCAAAAAATGTGCATCCCCACCTGTTAAAATAATTGTTAAATTGGAATAATTCTTTTTATAATCTGTAATGAACCCATCTATTTCGTACAAAATGGCATTAATAACCCCTGAATGTATTGAAGAGGCGGTAGTATCTCCCACCAAGCCTTTCGGCATATTCGCATCCAGTAAGGGGAGACTTTCGGTAAAATTATGCAGCGATTTATAGCGAAGCGCGATTCCGGGCGAAATGGCCCCTCCCAAAAATTCATTTTCCGAATTCAAAAAGTCGTAGGTAATACATGTGCCCGCATCAATTACCAGTACATTTTTATTGGGATATTCCATAGCCGCAGCACTAATAAGCGCTATTCGGTCCACGCCCAAAGTTTTTGGACTGGCGTATTTATTTATGAATGGAACTTTTGTACTATGGTCAAGAGAAGTAACTTGAAACTTTTGCGACAATTTGGATAATTGGTGCTCACTCAAATTACCAACAGCAGAGACAATAGTGTATTCAATGGAAGAAAAGGCGTCCTTTATTTCAGCCAGTGTGCTTAAAAAATCTTTTTTGATGCACGTTTTTTTTATCCTAAGTATTTCCGCATCAAACACCCCAAGCTTTACGAGTGTATTTCCGACATCAATTACAAGGTTCATTTTCTGAAATATGGGCGTAAAAATACAACTTGAAGCAGGAAGTATTTGTTAATACCGTATTAAATTGACTAAATTATAAATTGTTTATTTTTATCGATTAAAGTTTTGCGAAAAAGAAAATAGCTTTATATTTGCCGTCTCAATAATGGTGCCTTAGCTCAGTTGGTAGAGCAACGGACTGAAAATCCGTGTGTCCCTAGTTCGATTCTTGGAGGCACCACTTAAATCCCCAGACAGTTTGTTTGGGGATTTTTTGTTTTTAAGTATGCATTACCTCTATATAATTCATTCCGCCACGCTTGATGGCTATTATGTTGGCGAAAGTCCAGATGTAAATAGGAGACTTAAACAGCACAATGAACATTATTTTAAATCGAATTTTACAAAAAGCGCGACCGATTGGAAAATTTTAATGGAATACAATTGTTCAAATAGGGAAGAAGCGTTATTTCTTGAAATGTTTATAAAGAAAATGAAGAGCAGGGTGTTTATTGAGAAGGTTATAGTCAATCCCAAAATACTCTCTGATATATTAAAAAGAAAATAGTCCCTAGTTCCCCCGATGGTTCGGGGTTGGAGGCACCACTTAAACTCTCAGACAGTTTGTTTGGGGGTTTTTTGTTTTTAAGAATTTTTTTTAATCATCTCCCCAAAAGGAATGATCGTATCAAAACCTTTTTTTCTGAAATAATCCATCTCTGAAGCCTTTCCGGTAACTAAAATAAAATCGCCTCCCCAAGCGCCCAGGCTTTTTATGGTATGGGGGTAATCACTGAAAAGTTGCTTTTTAATAGTTGGAAGATTTATTATTTCCGAAGTTATTTCCTCGTGGGCATCCATCAATTTTTCAAAATCTGAAAGCGTATAACAAAGGAGAAGTTTATTGCTGATGTCTGAAATTTTTTGAATTTCCTTGGCGTTGGCAGAAGAAATTTGATACCTCGCAATTCCCTCTTTACTGTTCTGTTTTTTATTTAAGTGAACAAAAAATAATGAATCCGTAAAATCCCATTCTAAATGTGCTTTTCTAAAGTCAGGCTTTTCTTCATTTAATTTATATAAAATTGGGAAGTCATTTTGTGCAGCCGCAATATCGTAACCGCTTCCTCCAAAGCTTGCTTTCAATAATTCAAAAGCATCAATATTTGCCCATTGTGCAATATTATTTATTAAGGTTGAAGAAGTCCCCAAGCCCCAATCTCGTGGAAAATTAATTTTTGCTGTAACCTGGAATCCCTGTTTTTCAGAAAGAAAAGATGGATTGAGTTTTTTGGCCTGCTGAAGTATTTTTAATAAGGTTTTTGAAAACTTATCTTCTGGTTTTGAGGCTTCTAAATCGTGGGTAAAAAAATCCTCAAACCAAACTTCTCCTTTTTCATTATAACTTTTCCAATGAATTCCCGTTTTTTCAGCATTTAAAACTTCAAGGGATTGCCCATATTTGGTGGGAATGGCCAATGCCGTTGCTCCGTCGAGAACCACGTACTCGCCGGTTAGCAATAATTTTCCGTTGCTTTGGAATTTACGCATAACTACTTCCTAAGATTTTCCAAAAAATAAACCACTGAACTATGCGAAACTGCATTCTCTTTAAAATATTCCATCGCCTTTTCTTTTTCTTCTTTGGAAGCGTGCAACTGATTCAGAATATTCATTAAGTGCATTTTCATATGCCCCTTTTGAATTCCGGTTGTTACCAAGGAGCGAACTGCGGCAAAGTTTTGCGCAAGGCCAGCTACTGCCATAATTTTCATCAATTGTTTGGCATCAGGCTTTTGCAAAATTTCAAAAGCCAATTTTGTCAAGGGATGAAGCGATGTTAAACCGCCGACCGTGCCCACGGCCAATGGCAATTCAATCCAAAAAGTGAAAATACCGTTTTCAATTTTTGCATGTGTCAGGCTTCCATAATAACTGTTTCTGGCAGCATAGGCGTGAACGCCAGCTTCCACCGCCCGAAAATCATTGCCTGTAGCCAAAACAACAGCATCCACGCCGTTCATAATACCTTTGTTGTGGGTTACAGCACGTCGGGTCTCGGTTTTGGCAATTTCAATCGCGCGTACAAATTTCTGCGCAAACTGTTTTCCATCGTAATGTTTTGTGGTAAGGTCTTCAACTTTGCAACTCACTTCCGCTCGCACCAAACAATCTGGAACGTAGTTGGAAAGAATGCTCATTACAACTTCCGGAAACTCATTTTTCTGTATAAATGGCTCGTATTTTCTTGCTTCCGTTTCAAAAGTATGTGCTATTTGCTCCAAACAACTGTTTATAAAGTTGGCACCCATAGCATCCAGGGTTTCAAAGGTGGCGTGGATGTAAAAATAACCTTCCAGAATATGTGATTTGTCAAACAGCGAAAGGTTTAAAAGTCCACCCCCGCGCTGTTTCATATTTTTCTCAATGGATTGGATACTTTCAAAAAGTTTTGGTGTTACTTCTTCAAAGAAGTTTTCCAAAACTTTTTCGCTTCCAAAAAAATTCAGATGAATTTGACCATTTTTTTCGGTAGAAATAACTTCGGCTTTAAATCCGCCTCGGTCCAACCAAAATTTTGAAGCGTTGCTGGCAGCGGCCACAACAGAGCTTTCTTCCGTCACCATAGGTAAAGCATAAAGCTGCCCGTTAATCAAAAAGTTGGGCGCAATGCCAAAGGGCAAGTAATAATTGGAAAGCGTGTTTTCAATAAAGTCGTCGTGAAGTTGCTGTAATGAAGCATCTTCATTCCAGTAATTTTTTAAGATTTGAATGGAATTCTGATTGTTGTGCAGGTAATTTTCCGCAAGCCATTCAATTTTTTCGGTCTTTGATTTTTTTGAAAATCCAGAAACGGGTTGGGTCATGTAAACGATTAAAGTTAAAGTGCAAAGATAGTGTTTCGGCTCAGTTTCTTAGGAATCAATCAAAAAAGAAAAAGGTATCTAAAAACAGCATAGTGTTTTTAGATACCTTTTAAAATTGACCTTAAAAGTCAATTTAATTTATGCTTCCTTTTTTTGGGCGCCTTTAGTTGGCTTTGGACGCACATTGAATTTCTTTCTTCGTGGTCTCAATTTTCCATAACTACCAATATTAATTTTTCCTCGCTTTGATTTTTTATCACCTTTTCCCATTATTTTTTGTTTTGTTGTTTCTTAATGGTCTTTTTGTCGATATCAAAATCGTTGGTTTTTTGATTTGTATTTCCGGTTGGATTGGTGGGGTTTTTTTGCTCTGTCTTTCTTTCAAATTTCTTTTCCATCACTTTTGGTTTTAACTATTAGTGCTTCTAAACTAGAAATTTTACATGACAATTTTTATTAAAGAGGTGCTAAAGTATCGTTAAAGCCCGCGAATTGATTTTATAAAACTTGAAATTCCTTCCAATCCTTTATCCGAAAGCATTTTTATAAACGCACTTCCGATTATTGCACCATAAGTATATTTTGTTGCTTGCTGAAATGTTTCTGAATTGTTGATTCCAAAACCAACAACCAACTGATTCTTAAGCTTCATTGAAGCGATTCTTCTAAAATATTTTTCCTGTTCATCTCCAAAACCCGAGGAATTTCCTGTAACGCTGGCACTACTTACCATATAAATAAATCCTTCGGAAGCGGTATCAATCTGTTGAATCCTTTCTTCGGAAGTCTGGGGTGTGATTAAAAAGATATTCGTCAAACCATATTTTTTGAAGATTTCAGCATAATGTTCCTGAAACTCAGCTAATGGAAGATCGGGAAGAATCATGCCGTCAATCCCCACTTCCGCACATTTTTTACAGAAATTTTCAACGCCAAACTGAAGCACTGGATTGAAATATCCCATCAAAATCAATGGTATTGAAACCGTTTTCCGAATATCCTTTAATTGCTGAAAAAGTAAATGGGTGGTCATTCCATTTTCCAAAGCCTTTTGTGAACTGGCTTGAATGGTTGGGCCATCGGCCAAAGGATCGCTAAATGGCAAGCCAATCTCAACCATATCCACCCCGTTTTTTTCCAATTGTTGAAGTATTTCATCCGTATTTTCAATTTTCGGATAACCGGCGGTGAAGTAAATGGAAAGCAGTTTTTTATTTTCTGAAAGTTTTTTTTGAATTCTGTTCATCTTATAAATTGAAATGTTTGATATAAGTATCTAAATCTTTATCCCCACGCCCGCTTAAATTCACGACAATTACATCTTCTTTTTTAAATTTTCTATTTTCAAAAATTGCCAGTGCGTGGCTACTTTCAATTGCGGGAATAATGCCTTCCAATTTGCAAAGTTCCAATCCCGCCTGCATTGCTTCGTCATCGGTTATGGAAATAAATTCCCCGCGCCCGCTTGCAAAAAGATTGGCGTGCATCGGCCCAACGCCTGGATAATCCAACCCTGCGGAGATCGAGTAGGGTTCAGTAATCTGTCCATCGGGGCTTTGCATCAACAGCGTTTTACTACCGTGAATAATACCCACTTTTCCCAAAGCTGAGGTCGCTGCGCTGTCGCCGCTGTCAATTCCTTTTCCAGCGGCTTCCACAGCGATAACGCCAACTTCCGGTATATCCAAATAATGATAAAATGCTCCTGCCGCATTACTTCCTCCACCAACGCAAGCCACCACAAAATCAGGATTTTCCCGACCTTCTTTTTCCTGTAATTGATTTATAATTTCTTCTGAAATCACACTTTGAAACCGCGCAACCATATCCGGGTAGGGATGTGGCCCAACTACACTACCTATAATATAATGTGTGTCCACCGGATTGTTTATCCAATCGCGGATGGCCTCATTCGTGGCGTCTTTTAGCGTTTTACTGCCGCTTTTGGCGGGAACCACTTTTGCACCCAGCATTTTCATTCGGGCCACATTTGGGGCTTGGCGTTCAATATCTATTTCGCCCATAAAAACGATACATTCCAATCCCATCAACGCACAAACCGTTGCTGTTGCAACACCGTGTTGCCCAGCGCCGGTTTCAGCAATGATACGGGTTTTGCCCAATCGTTTTGCCATTAAAATCTGCCCAATCGTATTGTTCACTTTATGGGCGCCAGTGTGACAAAGATCCTCGCGTTTTAAATAGATTTTGGTATTGTATTTTTCCGAAAGTCGTTTAGCAAAATAGAGCGGAGTGGGGCGGCCCACATAATCTTTTAGCAAGTGGTGGAATTCTTTCTTAAAGGATTCCTCTGCCATTATATTCAAATAATTTTGACTCAGTTCCTCCACATTTGGATAAAGCATTTCCGGAATATACGCTCCGCCAAACTCGCCGTAATAGCCTTTTTCGTTTACATTATAACTCATATTTTCAGTATTCAGTATTCAGTATTCAGTATTCAGTATTCAGTCTTGGTTCTTGTGTCTTGGCTCATGACTCTTTTTTTAGTTGAGTTTCAAAATTTCGATGAATGATTTTAATTTCGAAACATCTTTTATTCCCGGTTCACTTTCAAATTTGCTGTTCACATCAATTGCGTGAATGGGAAGATCTGTATTCAATAGTTCTTGCAATACATCAACTTCCTCCAAACCGATTCCTCCACTTAAAATGAAGGATTTTTTTGAAGGATAATTTTTCAGAATTTCCCAATCAAAAGTCTTTCCCGTACCGCCTTTTTCTGCGCCTTTTGTGTCAAAAAGAAATTTGTCCACAACATTTTCAAAAGGTTTTAAAATTTCAAAATTGAATTTATCTCTTATTGAAAATACTTTCCAAATCTCGAAAGTATCATTTTTGTCTGGTTGAGCGCTCCCGAAACGTCGGGAGAGACCTCCTTTTAACCGAATACAAAAATCAGTAGATTCCTCTCCGTGCAATTGAATTACATCCAGCTTATATTTTTCAACTTTCCATAAAATTTCTTCCAAAGTTGCATTTACAAAAATTCCTACTTTTTTTATTCCCAGCGGCAGCGAAGGAATCTCGCCATCAAAAAAACGCGGACTTTTTATATAAAAAATAAAACCCAAATAATCTGGTTGGAGTTTTCCAACTTCAGCCATGTTGTGTTTCATTCCGCAAATTTTCAGCAATAGCTTCATCTCAATTTTTCTATAAAAAGTTTAGCAGTCTCGCCGGGATTTTCGGTTTTCATAAAGTTTTCGCCAATTAAAAAACCTTCGAAACCATATTTTCTTAAATCTTTTATTGTTTCAACATCACTGATTCCGCTTTCGGAAATTTTTACAAAATCGGATGGAATTTCTTTGGAAAGTTTTTTACTTGTTTCAAGATTTACTTTGAAAGTTTTAAGATTTCGGTTGTTTACGCCAATCATATCTACATTCGGCAACAATGATTTTTGAAGCTCTTCAAGATTGTGGACTTCCAAAAGAACGTCGAGTTTCAAACTTTTTGCCAAATGTGAAAACTGCTTCAATTCTTCCGCAGAAAGGCAGGCGGCAATCAATAAAATAGCATCTGCGCCGTAAGCTTTTGCCTCATAGATTTGATAGGGATCAATTATAAATTCCTTCCGAAGAATTGGGATGGAAACCGTTTTTTCGGCAACCAATAAATCGTCCAACGATCCTCCAAAAAAGTTGGAATCCGTTAAAATAGAAACTCCCTTTGCACCCGCAGTTTCATAACCCAAAACCACTTCGTGCAACAAAACGTTTTCGTTTATCACCGATTTGCTTGGCGAACGGCGTTTGTGCTCTGCTATAATTCCTGTGGTTGAAATCCGTAAAGCCTCCGCCAAAGATTTTGTTTCTTTCCCAAACAGCGGGAATTTTTCAAGCAAACGAACTGGAATTGCTTCTTTTTTTGCTAGAACTTCCTTGAATTTGTAGGCGGTTATATTGTCTAAAATTGTCATTTGCTTAGTTTTTGTAATTGTTTTAAGGAATTCAAAGCTTTTCCTGATTCCAACGATTCTTTCGCTTTTTCAAAGCCATCTTTTATTGTACAATTCTCCACTACTGAAATTGCCATTCCAGCATTTGCGCAAACCACATTATTTTGGGCTTCGGTGCCTTTCCCGTTTAAAATATTTAGAAATATTTCTGCGGATTTTTTTACCGTTTCGCCACCAAATATTTCAGATTCCTCGATTTGTTTAACACCGAAATCTTTCGCATTCAAAATATTTTCTGAATTTTTTGATTTCACTTTTACAGGTCCTGTCAACGAAATTTCATCATAACCGTCCATTGCGTGAAGCACTGCGTAATTTTTTTCACTTTTTTGATAGAGATAACCGTACATCCGCGCCAATTCCAAATCGAAAACTCCAACTAATTGGTTTTTCGGAAATGCAGGATTCACCATCGGCCCGAGCATATTAAAAAATGTTTTTACGCCTAATTCCTTTCGGATGGGTGCCACATTTTTCATCGCTGGATGAAAGAGGGGAGCGTGCAAAACACAGATTCCGGCTTCGTCCAAACAGCGTTTTAAAAAGTCTTTTTCATTGCTGAATTTAATTCCCAAAGCTTCCATCACATTGCTACTGCCGCTCACCGAAGAAACTCCGTAATTGCCGTGCTTGGTAACTTTCACGCCCGCACCTGCCGTAACAAATGAAGCCAGGGTTGAAATATTGAATGTGTTTTTGCCATCGCCCCCAGTTCCACATAAATCGATGGTGTTGTATTCTCTGAAATCTACTGCCAAACAAAGATCCAGCAAAGCATCGCGGAAACCTTCCAATTCCTCCAAACTTACGTTTCGCATCATATAAACTGTCAAAAAAGCGGCAATTTGACTGTGGTTGTATTTCCCTTCGGAAATATTTACCAAAACAGTTCTTGCTTCTTCTTTTGAAAGATGTTCGTGATTTATTAATCTGTTTAAAATATTTTTCATTTAACTTTCAATCCAATTTTTAATAATCTTTTTTCCCATTGGCGTCAGCACACTTTCGGGGTGAAATTGTACCCCGCACACATCATAAAATTTATGGCGAAGGGACATAATCTGCCCGTTTTCATCCACTGAGGTAATTTGCAAAACCTCCGGAAAATTTTCCTTTGAAACCACCCAGCTGTGGTAACGTCCGATTTCAATTTCCTTTTCAAGCCCTTTAAAAAGTGGTTCTTCTTTTGAAATAATGGTTGCTTTGGTAGAAACGCCGTGAAACACTTTGCTTAAATTTTCAAGCTTTCCGCCAAAAACTTCGCCGATAGCCTGTTGACCCAAACACACACCAAAAATGGATTTGCTAGTAGCGTAACGCTGAATTACTTCTTTCAGCAAACCAGCTTCATCGGGAATTCCTGGACCTGGAGAAAGTAAAATT
>JBBQQN010000066.1:0-19372 GCA_038215845.1 Flavobacteriales bacterium
GGGTATTTTGGCCACATGTGGGAGTTGTATGCCTTTTGGGCGTTTGTCCCAATTATGCTGAAATCATATTATATGGAGCACCCTCAAGTTGCATTCAATATTCCACTTTTATCATTTCTAATCATCGGAATTGGTGGATTGGCGTGTGTGCTAAGTGGCTTTCTCTCAAAAACGGCAGGAACTAAACGGGTGGCAACTTTCGCGCTGCTGTTATCGTGTATATGTTGCCTCAGCTCGCCATTATTTTTTGCCATTGATATGGAAAGCCTGTTTATTGGGTTTCTTCTTTTTTGGGGGATGGTGGTTGTTGCAGATTCCCCTCTTTTCTCAACCTTGGTGGCTCAAAATGCACCCCCAGAAATAAAAGGAACCGCCCTTACAATCGTCAATAGCATTGGATTTTCCATAACCATAATCAGTATTCAATTAATTAATGGTTTAAGGGAGTTAACAGATTCAAATAGTATTTATACAATATTGGCCTTAGGTCCTATTTTTGGTTTGTTGGCCCTGGTAAAGAAATAGTAATTCCATTTTGTTGCGGTTTTTGCTTTTTTACATTTTCATTTCCCAACGCATTTTTAGGTATATTTATACTTTCTCCCCATTTTTGACTTCTTGAATGGTTTTTTGGATCGAATTTTTTGAATATAAAAATCAATTATAATCTCAAAAATATATTCATATCAATGAAATTTATTAGTTTATTATATGTTATGAATTTTATAATTCCTCTTGGATTATTCATCTTTGGAAGAAAATTATTAGATAGCAAGAAATATTTTTATTATCTATTATTAATCTTTTCTCTAGTTGCATTCTTCGGGACGACTATAGCCTTAATTGGTTTCCAAAGAGATTATTCTTATTTAGTTTTGACAATTCCAATTATCTCGATTCTAATTTATCGATTCTTAATAAATTCGTTTAAAAGAAAGTTTGAGAAACCACCAATTGATACTTTTATGGATTGGGGAGAAGGTTTATTTTGGGATAGGGCTTTTAATATTGGATATTTAACATTCGGAATATTAATTCCATTTTCAATAATTATCATATTAATTGAATTGCTTAATTAGAAATAAAATTATAACTGAAAAAACCGCAACCCTTTCAGGTTGCGGTTTTTGTATTCAGATAATTCTAAAATTAATATTCTTGAACAAGCACTTCTGTGGGAATATGTAGTGTAGCGCTCAATTTTCTAATCATCCCCAAAGTAAGTTTCCGTTTTTTATTCAACACTTCGCTTACACGGCTTGTAAAGCCAACGATATCGGCCAAATCCTTTTGGTTCATGTTCATCTGTTCCATTCTAAACTTAATGGCCTCAATAGGGTCTGGCATTCCAATGGGATGATTTTCATCCTCATATTTTTCAATCAGAATGGAAAGCACCTCGGCTTCATCTCCTTTGGATGTATCAATCTCGGCGTGGAAAATTTGTTCCAATCTTGCTAATGCTTGGTTGTAATCCTGTTCGTTTTTTATTGCCTTTAGTTCCATATCAGATGTTGTTTGCGTCTATGTTGTCGTATTCTTTATGAGTTCCTATGAACCGAATAAAAACCCACCTTCTTTGAAAATTTATTTCAACTATCAGTCGGTATTTGTTTCCGCAAATATTAAAAACTACCCGACTATTCTTAAGAATACTTGCAGAAGCAAATTGTTGCTTAATTTCGTTCGGATTTTCCCACTCCGCTTTTAAAGCTTCATTGTACCAAGCCAGTAATTGTTGTTCACTGTCGGGGTTTTGTCCCCAAAATTCCCGCAAAGTCCGTTTCGCAATTATCCTCACAATAACTTCTTTAAAACAAAGATATTAAATTTATTACCAAAATGGGAATTTTATGATTTTAATCAAAAAAAACCGCAACCAATTAAGGTTGCGGTTTTTTACCGTTATTTAAAATCTAGTTTGCACTTGCTTGTAAAGATCCCGAAGCGAGTTCGGGATAAGCGATTCGCACATTTTCGCTTTTGGCGAAAATGGCTCTCTGCTTATTTTACTTCTTCAAAATCTACATCCTCAACATCGCTGTTTTCAGATCCGCCATCTTTGCCGCCTTGCTCAGCTCCTTCACCGGCATCACCGGTTGGGGCGCCTTGGCCATCGGCTTGGGCTTTGTACATTTCTTCGGAAGCGGTTTTCCAAGCTTCGTTTATTTTATCCAAAGCGGGTTGAATGGTTTCAACTTCTTTAGTTTCGTACGCTTTTTTCAGTTCTTCCAAAGCTTCCTCGATTGGTTTCTTTTTATCGTCAGATAATTTGTCGCCAAACTCTTTCAGTTGCTTTTCAGTCTGGAAAATCAACGCATCAGCTTCGTTCAACTTTTCAGCTTTTTCTTTCGTTGCCTTATCACTTTCAGCATTTGCTTCAGCATCTGCTTTCATCTTTTTGATTTCCTCTTCGGTAAGACCTGAAGAAGCTTCAATACGGATGTCCTGCGATTTGTTGGTAGCCTTATCGGTAGCGCTTACTTTAATGATACCGTTGGCATCAATATCAAACGTTACTTCAATCTGTGGCGTACCTCGTTGCGCTGGTGGAATTCCGTCCAAGTGGAAACGACCAATTGTCTTGTTGTCATTTGCCATTGGGCGTTCACCCTGCAATACGTGGATTTCAACACTGGGCTGATTATCCGCCGCCGTGGAGAATACCTGGCTTTTCTTGGTTGGAATGGTTGTGTTGGCCTCAATTAATTTGGTCATTACACCGCCCATAGTTTCAATACCAAGAGAAAGTGGTGTGATATCCAATAAAAGAACATCTTTTACATCTCCGGTCAATACACCTCCTTGAATAGCGGCACCTACTGCTACTACTTCATCAGGGTTTACACCTTTGCTAGGTTTTTTTCCGAAGAATTTTTCCACTGCTTCCTGTACTGCAGGAATACGGGTGGAACCACCTACCAATATTACTTCGTCTATATCGCTTTTGCTTAGTCCAGCCGCTTTAAGGGCTTTTTCGCAAGGAGCGATGGTTCTTTTTACAAGATCCTCGATCAATTGCTCAAACTTGGCGCGAGTCAATGTTTTCACCAAGTGTTTTGGTCCGCTAGCGGTAGCCGTAACATATGGCAAGTTAATTTCTGTTTGTGCTGTAGAAGAAAGCTCAATTTTTGCTTTTTCAGCAGCTTCCTTCAAACGTTGAAGTGCCATTGGGTCTTTGCGAAGGTCGAAATCTTCTTCCGCTTTAAACTCATCGGCCATCCAATTGATAATTTTTTGGTCAACATCGTCACCACCCAAGTGGGTATCACCATCTGTTGAAAGTACTTCAAAAACGCCATCTCCTAGTTCAAGGATACTAACATCATGTGTACCACCACCAAAATCAAAAACAACTATTTTCTGGTCCGTTCCTTTTTTGTCCAATCCGTAGGCAAGAGCTGCTGCGGTTGGTTCGTTTATAATACGTTCTACTTTAAGACCGGCAATTTCACCCGCTTCTTTGGTTGCGTGGCGTTGGCTGTCGTTAAAGTAAGCAGGAACGGTAATTACTGCGCGGGTTACTGGTTGACCCAAATAATCCTCGGCAGTTTTCTTCATTTTTTGAAGAATCATAGCACTCAATTCCTGTGGGGTGTACATACGTCCGTCGATATCAACACGGGCAGTGTCGTTATCGCCTTTTACTACTTTATACGCTGCGCGTTCCGCTTCACTTTTTGATTCGGAATACTTATTCCCCATAAATCTTTTAATGGAAGAAATGGTCTTTGTAGGATTTGTTACCGCCTGTCTTTTGGCAGGATCCCCTACTTTAATTTCGCCACCTTCCACAAATGCAATTACAGAAGGGGTAGTTCTTTTTCCTTCGGCATTAGGAATAACCGTTGGCTCGCTACCTTCCATTACGGCAACACAGGAGTTGGTTGTACCTAAGTCGATTCCAATTATTTTACTCATATTTATTGTTTTATATAATTAAGTTAATTCTGTTTTTCTATTACGGGGTGTATAAGACAAGGATTGTGCCAGCAGAAAGTTTATGACATGATGGCAGAAAATATAGTTGGGGGAAATTGAGTTACAACAAAAAGAAAAGCACCCAGGTCCAAGTTGTTTATGGAACTGGGTGCCTTAAGCTTAAAATTATCAAACTATTTTTTGATAAAGCGCAGTATTTGTGTTTTCCCTGCATCTGTATTTACTTTTAGGAAATATGTTCCTGTGGAAAGGGAAGGCAAATATTCATTAATTCCCGCTTCCGAATTTCCTTTAATTAAAGATTGACCTAGCGGGGAAATAATTTCATATGAATTTATTTTTTCTGACGAATTGATTGAAATATTATCCCCTACTGGATTAGGGTAAAGTTTAAAATCCAGTGCCTCATAGCTAGGAGTATTTAAAACCACGTAGCCCGCAAAATCAACATTTTCAATAACATCAGCTAAGGAATTTAATTCATTATATAAATCGGTGGCTATACAATTACAGCCCAAATGGTAATACGTCTCTGCATAGGAATTTTCAAAATATACAACATTGTGGGTTTCAAAGAGTGTATTCATTGCAGCATTAGTTGTAATGACATTCCCCTCGGAAGTTGTATCGCCGGTAGGGTTTCCATTGTTGGCATCAAGCAATTTTACGTATAAATTGTTAGCCATTAAATAAGGTTCAGATTGGAATGTCCCGGCAATAACTGCATCATAATTTAACAAATCCTGCTCAAATTGATTAATATCACAACCATCACATAAAACAAAATGAGTTCTGTTTTGCCATTCTGGTATAAAATCATCTCCAGGGTAATAATGTGTTGCACTATAATTTTGAAAAATGGCATTCAATCCTTCATCGTTTGAGACGGCCGAATAATCATCATCAATAGGATCACCGGTAGGATAGCCCACTTGGGAATCTACCAATCTAAGTTGTATTTGATATTCCTGAGAAAATACCGTGAAGCTGCAACAAAAAAGAAGTAAAAAAGTAAATTTGGCCATAGTTGTGGATTTAGAATACTTAAATATACAAAAAAAATCTCCTGCCTTTTTATTAAACCTTAACGATACTTTAAAACAAATTCGGACTCCCAATGCTTATCTTCATCTTCTTATAAAATTCAAAACTCCTAAAGAATGAAAGCAGTACAAGTACAAAAAGCGGGGGGAGATTTCAAAATAGTAACCTTAGACAAACCTTCACCCAAAGAAAACGAAGTATTAATAAAAGTGGAAGCTTGTGGTATCTACCAATACAAAACTAATGATGGAAAACCTATAAACTGGACGATGTAGAAAAAGCCTTCAAAAGAATGATGGACAGCAAAGCCAGGTTTTGTGTGGTATTAACCCCATAACATTCTACTACCAACTCATTATTAATTACTCACTACTCATTACTAAATATGTGGAATTTAAAAAATAAAAAAGCCGTAATAACCGGCGGAACAAAAGGAATAGGCAAGGCAACTTTACTGGAATTTCTTTCGCTTGGCGCGGAAGTAATTTTCACAGCCCGGAACAAGGAAGAAGTAACTGCTCTCGAGACAGAACTTCAAAAAGAAGGGCACAAAGCGTACGGAATTGTAAGCGATGTTTCAGAAAGCAATGGCCGCGACACAATTGTTTCCGAAGTAGAAAAACGTTGGGGAATTTTGGATATTTTAGTGAATAATGCCGGAACCAATATTCGGAAAAGTGCGGTGGAATATTCCGATGAAGAGTACCAAAAAATAATCGGGATTAATCTTACCGCACCATTTATGTTAAGCCGAAAATTATATCCCTTTCTGAAAAAATCCGGGAATGCTTCCATTGTAAATGTAGCTTCTGTCTCCGCGGTTGTCGATACTAAAACAGGATCCCCATACGGAATGTCCAAAGCTGGATTGGTAATGCAGAGTAAAAATCTTGCTGCGGAATGGGCAAAGGACGGCATCCGAGTAAATGCAATGTCACCTTGGTTTACCGAAACCCCCCTCACCAAAAAACTGTTGGAACAAAAAGAACGTATTGAGCCTATTTTAAAACATACACCGATGGGTCGCGTGGCCAAAGCTGAAGAAATGGCAAGTGTAATCGCTTTTTTTGCTATGGACAAATCTTCCTATGTAACTGGGCAGAATTTAGTTGTGGATGGCGGAATTACTAGTACAGCGCTATAAATATTACGCTTTTTCTTCAAGGTATTTATGAATTGCCGAAAAATCCATTCGGCTCATACCGCTTCGATTTGCTTCGGTATAAATTTCCTTTGCAAGGTTGGAAAGGTATAAGGGTTGCTTGTTTTCATATGCAGTAATGGAGGCTAACTGCAAATCTTTCAGCATCCATTCCAAAGGAAATTGGACATCATAATTGTCCTTCTTTATATTTTCCGCCTTTACTTTTGTGAATGGGGCAGCCACGATAAGATTTGGAAGTGTTTCCAAAAGAAATTCCTTTTCAATTCCCATTTTTTGTCCCAGCAAAGTAGCTTCGGAAAAGATAAGCATCGATTGCGCAAGCATCATATTTACTATTATTTTAAACGAAGCTCCTTTTCCTGTATTTCCTATATGCAGCACTTTTTTGCTCATCATATTTAAATACGGTTCCAGTGTTTCAACTTCTGTTTTTTCACCGCCCACCAAGAAAATCAATTCGGCAGCTTGAGCCTGGGGTTTGGAACCCGAAACAGGCGTGTCCAAAAATTTGATGTTATGTTTCTTTGCTTCTTCAAAAGCCTTTAAACTGAAGGAAGGATTTACGGTGGAACAATCTGCCCAAATAGCATCTTTTTTCATGGAAGCCAAGGCGCCTTCCTTTCCAAAAAACACTTCTTCTACGGCCTCTGGTTTAGAAAGCATGCTAAAAACGATATCTGCTTCCTTTACCGCTTCGTTTGCCGAATTGGCTGTTTTTGCCCCTTTTTCCTTTAAAGGTTTCATTGCTTCCTCGCTTCGGTTGTAAACCGTGAGATCCACTTCATTTTCCAATAGATGCGAAGCCATTCTGCTTCCCATAATTCCCAAACCAATAAATGCAATTTTCATATCAATTCTTTTTAAAAATTTATTTCAAAAGAAAAGTAACGAGAAAAATTGAGTTGAATACTGAATTATGTCTTCTTGTGAAAAGTTTAGCGTTTGGCATTTATTTTCAGTAATTCCTTCCACTGTGTGGTATATCTGGGACTTCGTTCTTTTTTTATCAACTCCCATTCCTTTACGCGAGTGCCTACCAAACCTGAAGAAATTGTGGCTTTTCCGAACTTTCGGTTAATGGCATCAAAAGTCTTTATCAGTTTTTCGTTGTTCAGTTTTGAAGGCTGATGAAACAAATTTCCCTGCACATATTCCTCCGGAATGATGCCGCTAAGGTTCACTCCTACTTTTTTATAGCGATAACCGGGTTTATAGATTTCATTCAACGCTTTTCGGCCTGCGGAAATCAATTTAAAAGTATCATTGGTGGGAATTTCCAGCGTAACCGTGCGGCTGTTGGAATATTGTTTGTCCACATTGCTGTGATAATTTGTAATGATAAATACCTGCAGATAGGTAGCGCAGGATTTTTGGGCGCGCAACACTTCGCTTACTTCACTGATATAATAGGAACAGGCTTCTTCAATCCGTTCCAGATCGGGCAATTTTATTCCGAAGGATTTTGCGGTGCCAATCCCTTTTTTTGGTGGGGGAAGCGTTACGAAATCCATACACGGCTCTCCCTGCAATTCGCGCCAAGTACGTTCGCCCACTACGGTCATTTCTTTCCGTACCCATTGCAGCGGGGTTTGAGTGAATTGATACGCATCAAAAACACCTATATTTTTCAACCGTTCTGCATGTTTTCTACCAATGCCCCAGACATCGCCAATTTTGCACCATTTCAGCGCCTCAATTCTTTTTTCTTCCGAATCGATTACACACACGTGATTATTTTTTGCAATTTTTTTTGACATTCGATTCGCCAGCTTCGCCAAGACTTTTGTTGGTGCGATTCCCACACCAACGGGCAGACCCGTATTTTTAAAAATGGTATTTTTTATTTCTTGTCCATAGGCATTTAAGGAAATATTCTCCATTCCTGAAAGATCGGCAAAGGCTTCGTCAATGCTATAAATTTCCACGGAAGGAGAAAACGTTCCCAGAATATTCATTACCCGTTGGGACATTTCGCCATAGAGCGTGTAATTGGAAGAAAAAAAATTGACTTTATGGGCAATCAATTGATCCTTTATTTTGAAAACAGGTTCAAACATTGGGATGTCCGTAATTGTCTTCGCTTCTTTATTCGCGGCAATTACACAGCCATCATTATTGCTAAGCACAACAACAGGTTTTCCTAAAAGATCGGGCCTAAATACCTGCTCGCAGCAAGCGTAAAAACTATTGCAGTCCACCAAGGCAATCATCGGGCATAATGAATTATGTATGTGATTATTCCCCAAACGGTAAATTCTTCTTCGGAAAAACCAAAGGGAATACGTTGTATTTTAAATTCCCCATCTTTTATCACCAATGCCAAATCGTCAAAATTCCGTGACAACGATCTGTCAATAATAAGTACATCCTTGTCCATAATATTATTTTCCACAAAGGCATTTCCATCAACGCGAACAAAAAAAGTAGCGTCCCGATTTGTAATTAATTCTTGATGTAAATCTATCGTGGGCTCCAAGTAATGTGTAGCAGGACTGGAAAAACCAGTCTGTTTTGAAACGCCCGGTTCGTGCCGGCTTTTTACTTTGGTGAGCTTTCCTGAAGTGAATATTTCCATATTTCAAAAATATGGAATATTTCCCATTACTTGGAATATTTCCATTTTAAATTATAAACAAATCCTTGCTTCACCTTGGGGGGATACATTAAATTTTCTTAGGTTTGGGATAAGATTGAATTTATGGAAAGTATCAGCGTTTTCGATATGTTAAAAATTGGGGTTGGGCCGTCCAGCTCCCATACTTTGGGACCTTGGCGTGCCGCGCTACGATGGATCGAGGAATTGAAACAAAAAGATTTGTTCGACAACATGGCGGGCATCCACGTAGATTTATACGGATCCCTCTCGCTTACCGGCAAGGGCCACGCAACGGATCTTGCAGTGATGTTGGGACTCTCCGGTTTTGATCCCGTTACTTTTCCCATTGAAAATATTGAAAAGGAAATAGATTTTATCACTTCCGAAAATAAATTGAAACTGAACGGAGAGCTTGAAATTCCTTTTTTCCCGAAGGAAAACATAAAGTTCAACAGAAAGTTTTTGGAATTCCATCCAAACGGAATGATTTTTACGGCAACCTTGAAAAGTGGCTCGAAAAAATCATCTACCTTTTATTCTATTGGAGGAGGGTTTGTTGTGAAAAAAGAACGAAAAAGAAAGAAAATAAAACTGGCAAAATTTGAACAGTTTCCCTTTCCAGTTCAAAAAGGAACCGAGCTGCTCGCCTACTGCAAGGCTGAAGGCAAGTCTATTTCGGAAATTGTTCTCGAAAATGAAAAATCCCTGAGAAGCGAAGAAGAAATAAACGAAGGCTTGAAAAAAATCTGGGACGTAATGCTGGATTCCATGTACGTTGGCGCGCACACGGAAGGAATTTTACCGGGCGGGCTCAATGTTACCCGAAGGGCTTTTGAAATGAACAAAAACCTAATTGGGGATAGCAAATACACAAATGCCGAGGAGTGGATTGCAGCAATTAGAAACACCGAAGTAAAATTTCGACAAATCCTAAAATGGGTTTCCTGTTTTGCATTGGGCGTAAATGAGGTGAATGCTTCCTTGGGACGCGTGGTTACAGCTCCCACCAATGGCAGCGCGGGGGTTATTCCTTCCGTGTTAATGTATTATATGGTAATTGAAAACCACGATGCCAACTTTGAGGATATCCGCAGGTTTTTGCTTACTGCTGGCGAAATTGGCAGCATCTTTAAAAAAGGTTCCACCATTAGTGCCGCAATGGGTGGTTGCCAAGCGGAGATTGGGGTCTCCTCGTCGATGGCGGCTGGAGCCTTGTGCGAACTGATGGGCGGAACACCCGAACAGTGTTTAATGGCCAGTGAAATTGCCATGGAACACCACTTGGGAATGACCTGCGACCCGATTGCCGGTTTGGTACAGATTCCCTGTATAGAACGAAATGCGATGGGAGCGATTAAAGCTATAAATGCTTGTGAGATGGCACTCGACAGTGACCCGAGCAAAGCAAAAGTTCCATTGGATAAAGTAATTGCCACCATGTGGGAAACCGCCAAGGATATGACTTCAAAATACAAGGAAACCAGTGAGGGAGGTTTGGCGGTGCAGGTTAATATTAGTGACTGTTAAATAAAGTGACCATAGCAGTTTGCAGTAGCTATAATCAAATTTAATTTCTCACTTCCCACTTCGTATTTCGTATTTCTTATTTCTTATTTCTTATTTCTTATTTCTTATTTCTTATTTCAATTGCATCCTTCTTTTCTGCGGGAATCTATAAGGTGGATTATTTTCCAACCATCCTCAAGTTTTGCCAAGGTGAAACTATTTGCACCACAATGTAAAAATGTTTCGTTCAGCCAAAATTCATAAGGCGTCCAAACGTGTGCTAGGTTTCCATCCACTTCCACTTTGTAATCCAATAAACGTTCGTCCCAATTTGCATTTTCAGGACGTCGGGCTATGGCAAGGATAAAATCTTCCGTATTTTCAGTAGCTACTTTATCTATGCCTTTTTTATCGTTAAAAGCGGTCTGTAAAATCATATTTTTTGACATTACAGATTTCATTTTTAAAGTGTCCCCGTCATGAAAACCTTCAAAAAAAGTGTCGATCACTTTCTTGGCATCAGCTTCAGAAAATGAATTTTGTGAAAAGGAATTCGTAAAAAACATAATCGAAGAAAAGAGTATTAAAAACTTCATAAGTACTTAGTAAAGGATGAACACCAAAATTAGTACTTTTACCCTTCAATTTGTTACAACAATGTCAACAGCAAAAAAAGAATACAAGCGTATCACCACCAAAACGTTGGTTGATATGAAAAAGAAAGGCGAAAAAATTTCCATGCTTACCGCCTACGATTTTACAATGGCCAGAATTGTGGACAGCGCCGGAATTGATGTTATTTTGGTAGGGGATTCTGCTAGTAATGTTATGGCGGGGCACGAAACCACCTTGCCCATTACACTGGACCAAATGATTTATCATGCAGCCTCAGTGGTGCGTGCCATTGAACGAAGCTTGGTAGTTGTAGATCTTCCTTTCGGAAGCTACCAAAGTGATCCCAAGGAAGCTTTGCGCTCCGCTATTAGAATTATGAAAGAAAGTGGTGGCCACGCTGTAAAGCTGGAAGGTGGAAAGGAAATAAAGGAATCCATAAAACGTATTTTGAATGCAGGAATTCCCGTAATGGGACATTTAGGATTAACGCCTCAATCCATCTATAAATTTGGCACTTACACCGTTCGGGCCAAAGAGGAAGAAGAAGCGGAAAAGCTAATTGAAGATGCTATTTTGTTGGAGAAAGCGGGTTGTTTTGCTGTGGTTCTGGAAAAAGTTCCAGCCAAATTGGCAACAAAAGTAGCCCAAACAATAAGTATTCCCGTAATTGGAATTGGCGCTGGAAATGGCGTTGATGGACAAGTATTGGTAACCCATGATATGATTGGGATGACACACGAATTTAATCCACGCTTTCTTCGCAGGTATTTGGATTTATATACTGATATGAAAAATGCTTTCGGCAAATACAGTGAAGATGTAAAAAGTGGCGATTTCCCCAATGATAATGAACAATATTAATGGCAGATAATTGGATTCTTGGATTTTTAGAATGAACTACTCCAATAATCGAATAGTCGAACAATAAAAAAAGTCAGTCATCCAACCATCCCCTCTACATAGCAACAAAGACAATCTTCAAGTTTTATACGAAGACAATCACCTTATCATTGTAAACAAACGTCCGGGTGATATTGTTCAGGGCGATAAAACAGGAGACGCACCACTTTCCGAAGTGGTAAAGGAATACATAGCCGAGAAATACAATAAACCCGGAGCAGTCTTTTTGGGTGTGGTGCACCGGTTGGACCGACCCACAAGCGGAATTGTTATTTTTGCTCGGACTTCAAAAGCCTTGGCACGGCTCAATAAAATGTTTGCCGAACGGGAAACTGAAAAAATTTACTGGGCAGTAGTCAAAAATACTCCTCCGAAAACTGAGGATACTTTGATTCATTTTCTAAAAAGGAATCCAAAACAGAATAAATCCTACGCCCACATCAAAGAAGTCCCGGACAGCAAAAAAGCGGTTCTTCACTACAATCTTCTAAAAAAACTGGACAATTATTATCTACTGGAAATTATTCTCGAAACAGGCCGTCATCATCAAATAAGATCACAACTTTCGGCTATGGGTATGCCTATAAAAGGAGATTTAAAATACGGTTTTGACCGAAGCAATAAGGATGGAAGTATAAGTCTACACGCAAGGAAATTGACCTTTATACATCCAGTTCTGAAAGAGGAAATAACGCTAGAAGCCCTTCCGCCGAAAGATCCGATTTGGGACGCTTGTATTTAAATATGAATGAGTTCGTTTTTTAGGGCAAACATTACCAACCCTACCCTATTTTTAATATTCAACCTGTTGAAGAGGTCCTGCCTGTATCCATCAATTGTTTTTGGACTAAGGTTCATTATTTCGGCTATCTCTTTATAGGTCATTTCTGAGCAGGCAAGTTGTAGGAAGGTTAGTTCATTTTCCTTTAGATTCAACTGCACTTGTGGTTCGGTGGGGTTTAAGGAGTTCAAAAGAGTTTCGGCAACTTTTTCGGAATGGTAATATCCTTTTTCAATTACTTCCCTTAAAGCCAATTTAAGATTTTCGGGATGAATATCTTTCAGTAAATATCCCTTTACCCCGGTGCGCAACATTTTTAAAATAGCGCGTTCATCATCTTCCATTGAAAGGGCCAAAATTTTTATAGAGGGATGGTTTTCAACCATCCATTGGGCAGTTTCAAAACCATCCATTACCGGCATATTAATATCCAACAGCAATATTTCAGGAAGTGTTTTTTCTGATTTTAGTTTATGCTGCAAATCCAGGCCGTTCTTGGCGTGGAAAAGCACCCTGAAGTTCGGGAAGGAGTTTATCAACTTTTCCAACGATCCCGCAAAAAGCAAGTGATCGTCTACAATAACAACAGTATGTTTTTGGGAATCGTTATGCATTTTTATAGGGATATTTTAAAAACAACCGCGTTCCTTCCCCAACGTTTGAAGTAATCTCAATTTTTGCATCCAAAATGGCGGCTCTGCTGCTCATCGTTTCCATCCCGGAACTGTCGGTTTGTTTTGTGGCATCAAATCCTACTCCATCGTCTGTGGCGGTTATTTCAAGGTTGTTGTCTTTATAGTCTAAAAGTACAAATAATTTTGACGCCTTGGCGTGTTTGATCACATTAGATAAAAATTCCTGGATGATCCTAAAAATAATGATTTCATTGGAGCTTTTTATAGGGACAATGTCGCCGGTGACCATCATTTTAGCACTCAAAAAGTTAAGCTTGTTGAAGCGCTCCAGCTCCACATTTAGGGAAGCCAATAATCCATTCTTTAAAATCACATCGTTATTGAGCACTTTTGAAAGGGAGCGAATTTCATGAACGGTTTCGGAAACTACATTTTTAGTTTCCAGAATTTTTTCGTGAAGCGTTTCAGGGGCACTATTCATCAGTATATTCAACTGAAGGTTTGCCACGGAAAGTAACTGCCCCACATTGTCGTGCAGTTCCCAGGCAATGTTTTTTAGGGTCTGTTCCTGTATTTCTATGTGTGATTTGGCAAGTTCATTTTGGTACCGCTGTTGAGCTTCGTAGCGTTCCGTCAAAAATTTGTTTTTACGGCGTTGGAACGCTATTACAAAAACAATGGCGAAGACCGTAAAAAACAACAGTACCGCAATAAAATAAACTATTAAAAGTTTTTCCTGTGGTAATAAGGGTCCTTTGTCTTCGAGCATATTAAAAATCCTGCGATGTAAATGGAATAGAGCAAATAGTTGGTACCAAAGATAACCTGTCTGTACAAACTGACAAAACTGGGGTCAATTGAATTACTGTAATAGGAACTATATATAAAAAATGGGGTGGTACAAAGGTGAAAGATCAATGCCCCTACAGAGATATAAAAAGGCAGGCTTTTGTGAACGTTTAATATTTGATCACTACTTAGTAATTCCAAATAATAAAAAGCGATACTGTAAAAAACCAGCAATGTCCCAAAAATATTGGTAATAGGCATAGAACTTATAAAAAACCCTTTTGAAAATATAATTTCCAAAATGCTAACTATAAAAAAAACAATCGAGACCTTATTAAGTATTGAAATTGATTTCGGTGAAGTTAAATACCATTTAAAATATGTGATATAAAACAAATAGCTTATGATAGAATAAACATTGCCTACCCAGTTATTTGTTTCAAGTACGGTTCCTTTTAAAAAACTCAAGAATCCGTTATTTACAAAATATGCATACCAACTAAAAAGTTCAGAAAAAATAGTAATTCCCAAAAACCAAACTAAATAATAGGTAGGTCTAGATTGATGCTTTTTATAATAAAAGATTCCTATTAAAAATGCTAATAGTTCCAGAAAATTTACAAAAATAGCTGCTATCACCTATCAATAGTTAGTTGGTGGGAAACCTTGAATACCTTTATTTAAGGGTTGCAAATTATAATTATTGGCTGAACCTAGTGTAATTCCCAAAGTAGGGGCCAAAAAAACAGTTGCTTTGTCCGAGCTAACATTATCATAAGCGGCAAAATAAATGCGCACTCCAGGCTGTATCGGCCCCGTGCTCGAACTCTTTATATAATCCAGAAATTGTTGAAGTTCATCAACGCTAAATAAAAACTCACGTGCATCCACAAATCCTTGTGCCTTTTCAATATCAACTGCGCGGGTTGCTACCCAGTTATTCTGTAATTGTCTTGCTTGGTCCACTGTTATGCAATTCGATGGTTTTGACATAATTGAAAAATTTAATTGGTTAGGTTGACGAATGTAATAAAAACATTCACTTATTTATTTATAAAAATCAATAAACAGGGAAAATCCTATTTTAAAAAGGGGTTTTTCCTATTGGCCATCCGTATTAAACACTTTTCCAAAATTAGCCAATCACCTATTGTTCAGCATTTTATAAAAACTTATTTTTGGATTTACTTTGAAGCTGTCTTTTAATGGTAGATAGTAATTAATTAAAAAATATTCTCATGAAAGGGTTATTCGACAACTTGCTTCTTTACGAAATCGTGCTTTTGTTTTTGGGAGTATTTTTGTTCCTGTTACTAAGTTTCGCATTGATTTATTACATTATTAAAAAAGAAGAAATAAAAAAGCTGCTCCTCTTTTTTGCTCTCCCAATTGTAATGATTGCTTATCCCAGCATTCAACAAATATCAATTTCCAGTGATAAATTTGAACTGTCAAAATACCAAGAGGCATATATTGAAAATCCAAATGATTCCGTTGCAAAACAAAAATTGGAGGACCTTTCTGCAAAACTTGAAAAAAGGGCGGAAACACCCGAGGAAAATATTCAAATAAGCAAAACCAAACTCTTGCTTGGCAATCCGAACGAAGCCATAATATATGCCAATAAAGCCATTGTAAAGCAACGGGAAGACAATGCAAGTGCCCCGCAGAAAACTGCTTCTGACACAGTAATTAATTCTTCACCAATTATTTACAGCCAAGCAATGCAACTAAAGGAATTGGCGCAATTTCAAAATAATATTTCCACTGAAAGCAATACAATGACGCTCAATGCCAATTTAAAAAATATTGATGTCAACAAAAATCTAGAAGGAACCAAGTCCATTGTTAGAAAAAACGCTTTGGAAAAAATGGCTTCCCAAAACTGACAGTCGATTTCCAAAAGAGCTATTTATTGTGAAGTGTATTCAATGCATAAATTGCAAAACTGCCTAACCAGTGGCCACCTTCATAAGTATCTCCCACTAAATTTGGGTATGAATAAGCTACGTGTTCGTTGGCAAGGTTTTGCAGGTGTTTGTATTTTGGATATTGTTTTGCCAATCCGTAAAAAACCCACGCCCGGCTAAAATTGAGTCCATCCAAATGAACCAATTTCCCGTCGGTTCGGTCACTTACCTCCCCTACTTTCAAATGGTAATTTTCATCTGCCAATTGCGGCAAAAAGTTATCCAACCAACTTATAAATTCTTCCGAAGGAAGCACCCGCCGCATAATATCCACTTCTTCCAAGCATGGCGACAGAAAATCATAGCCGCTGGGCTCCCAAGTTATCGGGCAGTTTTCATCATCCATATAAAATTCGCGGGCGCGTTTGGCAATTAATTGTTTCAGTTCCAAATCATCAACCGCTACAGCATAATCATACGCAAAAGTAAGTCCGAAGGCTGTGTTGGGGTGTTCGCCCACTCGAATAGGATAATTCAGTTTAGGAAGAAATTCCTTGTAGCGCATTACAATAATATCTGCCAACGGTTTTAGATTTTGTTCCAATTGGTTTGCCATTGGGTCATCCCAGTTGTGCAGCGTTTCGGAGAGTTTTAGCAACCACGCCCAACCATAAGTGCGCTCGTATGATTTATTGATTTCCTTTTCGAAATAGGCGACTTCCGTAGCCACATTGTCAGGAGTAATTTTTTCTTTTAAAAGGTTTTTCACTTCTTCTGCCTTCTCCATTTCTGGGAATTGCTGAAGCAGCGAAACCATCGACCAATAACCGTGAACCGAACTGTGCCAGTCAAAACAGCCATAAAAAATAGGATGCACTGCGGAAGGTTCTTCGAGGTCTGCTTTACTCTCCAAGGTTTCCCCAGGTTTATAGGGATATTCCGTGCCAACGCAATGGAAAGGAAGCTCAATGAGTTTGTTTGCTTCCGTTAGGGTAAAAGTAGGTTCGGGAAAATTTTGAACGCCCACTTCCGTATTTTCGGAAGTTTCCACACTTTGGGATTGTTTGTTTTTACAAGCAGTGAATGCCGTGAAAAATAAGATTGAAAATAAAAGAAACTTCATTTATAAGATATATTTTTTAAATATAATGAAATAAAAAAAGGGATGCCGCAAAGCATCCCGTCTTTCAATATATTCAAAAACTAGTAATCTACATTTTTACATCGTCCAATCTTACTTCCTCGCCATTTTTATCAAGAAGTTTTACTTCGTCAAAGCCCATTTTCTTGAACTGTGCAAATTGGGTAGCTGCATCGCCAACCACCAAATAGGCCATTTTAGAAGCATCCAAATATTTATTTGCCAATTGCTTATGCTGTTCCAAGGTCATGTTGTTTATAACCGCTTCTTCGCTTTCAATATAATTTGCAGGAAGGTCATATTCATTTATTTCTTGCAACATTCCCAATAAGGAACCTTGGGTTTCAAATCGGCGGGCATTGGATTTTATCAATGCATTTTTAGTGAAATCAAGATCTTCCGCAGAAATCCCCTCTTTGTATTTTGAAATTTCATCCTTAAAAATTTGAACGGATTCTCCTGTAGTATTTGTCCGTACACTGGATGAAGCTGTGAAAGTTCCAGGAATTTTGCTCCCGCTGAAATTGGTACGCGCACCATAAGTATATCCCTTTTCCTCGCGAAGAATCAGATTTACGTTTCCTGAAAAAGAACCCCCCAATTTATAATTCATAACTTCTGTGGGATAGAAATCCTTGTCGGTTCGTGGAAGCGCAATATAACCCACATTGATTACTGACTGTTTTGCATTTGGCATATCCACGAAATAAAGCGAAGCCTTCTCGCGGTTGTTAGCAATAGGGTATTCAGGAATTGTTACTTCCTTCGCCTCCCAACGCTCTTCCATTCCTTTTAAATCTTTCATCACAGATTCTTTGTCAATTTTCCCTACTATTTGGAACGTACTGATGGAGGGCGAAAAGTTTTGCCTGTAGTACAGTTTTAAATCATCCATAGTAATGGATTTTACCGATTCCACTGTTCCTGAAACAGGATAGCTGAAAATATGATCATTTCCGTATAGCACTTTATTATATACCCTATTTGCAACCACAGCTGGATTGGCATCTGAACGTTCGATTTCATTAATGGTCTTGGTTTTTATTCTGGCCAATTCCTCTTCGTCCCAACGCGGTTCCAAAAGAATTTCATTAATAATGTCCATCGTTTTATTGAAATTTCTGGTCAACGTATTCCCGCGGATAACAATAGATTCGTTGGTGGTGTACATTCTTATATTGGCGCCTAAAAGTGCAATTTCTTCCTCCAGCTGTTCCGGAGTTTTGTTGGCTGTGCCTTCCATCATTATATCGCTCATCAAATTGGCAACACCGTTCTTTTTCATATCATCCAATAAATGGCCGCCTTCAATTACTAAACTGAACGTAACAACAGGAATTTCATCCTGCTCAATACCGGAAACTTCCATTCCGTTTTCCAGTTTGGTTGTCCACATTTTTGGAACATTCAATGTTGGTGCTGCGCCTTGAACCGGCGTTATTGAGCGGTCAAATTTTGAAGGGGTTTTGGCAATTTCGGTTTTTGCTTCCTCAATATTCTTGGCGACGTTTTCCTTAATTTCCTCTTCAACAACATTTGCCTTTTCTGAATTTTCGGTAATCAACGCCAGTTGTCCTTTAGGAACAAAACTGGTCATAACATACGGCTTGTCCTTTATGTATTTGTTATAAACCCGCATTACATCTTCCTTGGTTACCTTTTTTATGTTTTCGATATCTTGGGTGATAAAACCAGGATCACCGGCAAAAACATTATAACTGGCCAATTGAAACGATTTGCCCAAAACACTGCTAATGCCATTATAAAATTGGGTTTCAAGGCCTGCTTTTATCCGTTCAATATCACGGTCCGTAACGCCATCTTTTTCAAAAAGGGCGAAAGATTCAAAAATTCCTTTTTCCACTGAATCCAAGTCAATGCCATTGTTGGCAGTAATTCTAATTTGAAAATCGCCAGCCAATTCACTTGAATTATTATAAGCTTGCGGTTCGGCCGTAAGATCTTTTTCTTTCACTAAAACTTTATACATAGGTGCTTTTTTTCCTTCGGAAAGAATTTCTCCCAAGAAATCCAAGGCGTATGCATCATCGGTGTATTGTTCCACAGTGGGCCAAACCATATTTAGTTGCGGCGCAGTAGCGAAGTTATCTTCGTGATAAAGTCTTTTGGTCTCCGCAAGCGTTACTGGTTGTGGCTTTAGTGGTTCAACTTCTTGGCGGGCCTTAATTTCTCCAAAATATTTCTCGATCATTTTTTTGGCTTCGGCTTTATCAAAATCACCAGCCAAAACCAAAGTCGCATTATTGGGTCCGTAAAAACGATCGTAAAATTCCTTTACGTCTTCCACTGTCGCGCTTTGTAAATCCTGCAATTCACCAATTACTTGC
>JBBQQN010000067.1:0-19331 GCA_038215845.1 Flavobacteriales bacterium
ATCCAAAAGTCCAACAATCCAAAAAATGAAACACATATCCATCCTAGTTCCCGAAGGCGATTCCAGCCTCAGCAATCTGGAAGCCACCCATAAAATGTTCAATATGGCGAATGACTTTCTTGTTAGAATGGGAAAGGAGCCTTTGTTCAAAACCCAATTGGTAGCCACCCACAAAGATGCGCGCTTGAGTAATGGTATTTTCACAATTATTCCAGAGGCCACCATTGCAGAAGTGATACAAACCGATTTGGTAATCATTCCCGCCATTCATGGCGACTACCAAAAAGTGGTTGCCACAAACAAAGAGTTCATTCCGTGGATTGTACAACAATATAAAAATGGGGCTGAGGTGGCAAGCCTCTGCATTGGGGCTTTTCTATTGGCAAGTACAGGACTGCTAAATGGAAAAAACTGCGCGACCCATTGGATCGCGGCCGATGAGTTCCGGACTATGTTTCCAAAAGTGAATTTGGTGGATGATAAAATAATTACCGACGAAAATGGACTTTACACCAGTGGTGGCGCATATTCTTCACTAAACCTAAATCTTTATCTGGTTGAAAAGTTTGCGGGTAGGGAAATGGCGGTGCTTTCTTCCAAAGTATTTGAAATAGATATTAGCAGAAATAGCCAAAGTCCTTTCATTATTTTCAAAGGGCAGAAAAGTCACGACGATTCGGAAATCTTGAAGGTTCAGGAATTCATTGAAAAGAATTTTCAGGAAAAACTGAATGTTGACGACCTCTGTGCCAATTTGGCCCTAAGCCGAAGAACCTTTGAAAGGCGTTTCAAAAAAGCGACTTCAAATACCGTTGTGGAATATATGCAGCGGGTAAAAGTGGAAGCCGCCAAAAAGGAACTGGAAACGGGAAGAAAAAATGTAAACGAAGTAATGTACGATGTGGGCTATAACGACCCAAAAGCCTTCCGAGATGTTTTTAGAAAAATCACCGATATGACTCCCGTGGATTATATGAACCGCTACAGTAAAATACAAGCCGTAGGGGTATAAAAAAACCTCCCGAAAGTGGGAGGTTTTGTACTATTATATTACTGGTTTTTTATAGAGACAAAATGGTCAATAGAGTAACTTCCAGTGTAGTTTCAGTGTTTGCTGTTACGGTAATGTCCATCAAATCTACTGTTGTAGACCCTTCGGCTTCAACCATACCGTTGAATTCCAAAACTCCATCATTGTCGGTATCTTCATAGGAAGCAAAATGAATTTCATAGTCTCCTTCTTTTAGGAAATGCAATCCAAATTGGTTGTTCAATCCCGTTGTAGTACTACTTGTAACGGCATTTCCAAAACGTACTCCTGCGGTATTTTCACTTTCTTCAGCAGCGGTAAAGCTACCTTTTTTGTAGGCGTAGGCTATGGTTGTACTGGTTTGGTTTCCGGTATTATTGGTAGCAGTACCCATAATTGTTCCGGCATCCAACTTGTTTACTACCCTAACACTGTTTTGCAACTGTATTCCGGAAGCGAAATTATAACCTCCATTACTTGCATCGGCCACAAGGGCTTTCCTAAGGTCAAAATCAATAATCAATTCATTGTTATCGTTTGAAGCAATTTCAAATTCGTTATTGATTGTAATGGTACTGGTTGTTGTGCTCAATTCTATTTTTTCGTTGTTTTGGGTAAGCACATAATTGGCTGGGCTGTTACCTGAAGCATCGCTTTCGGTGTCCAATACCAACGTCAAATTATTGAATGATTTGGCCGAAAGGTCAATATTTCCCAATAATTGGACATCACCATTTTGCAAAGCGTGTAGGTCCACCGTGGTTTTTGAAAAACCATCAACGCTATTGCCATCCACCTTTACATCGGCAATGGTTACAAATACACCCTGTACGTCCGCATTGTCAATGGGGCCATCGGTAATGTATACCTTGGTGTTATAGGCTGCTTGATCATCGCTATTACTATCATCTTCACTACAGGATGCGAATCCTACGATTAAAATTAGTGCGAGCATCGATTTAAAAATTGCATTTCTTTTCATAATTTTTCTTTTTTTAAGTTTTAATGTTGTTACTGTTTAGATTTGTTTTTAGCAGCACATAGCAATCTGCCGCTAAAAAAGAATAGCGCAATTATAGTGTCTTTATTGCAGTGTAAAACATTCCTTAACGTTTCGTAGGAGTTTTTAAAAAGAACTTTTTGAGATAGTATTTTGAAGGTTTGAAAAATATAAGCCTACTGAAGTGTAATAGGTTACGGGATTACAATAGATCTTCACATACTCGTTGAAACGCTATCGTAATTCTAAAACTATAACCTATCTTTAACAATAATCAAATACTCTTTTTAACAGGATAATGGCAATTTCTGAAGGGAAGGAGAGACTATTTACCCTCCAAATATTCCACTAATGAAGTATTTAAAATCTGATCCCAGCCTTTTTCAAAATTGTGGCGGGCAAGATCCGGATTGCTTTTCGGGAAGCTTTCCAATCCGCGGTGGGTAAGTTTTAATCGGGTTTTGTCGTCCTCTTCAAATAGTTCAAAAGTAACGAAGCTAATGCCCTCGTAACCATCATAACGCCAGGAATAGGTAAGCTTCTTTTCGGGAATCACTTCCGTAATCTCGCATAAATGCAGGTATTGATTGTCTTTGGTGCCGCCTGTAAACTGAAACTTAAAGCCTATTTCTGGCTTAAATTCCTTTAGGTCAAAATACCATTTCTTCATTTCGTCCTTGTCCGTAATGGCTTTCCATACTTCGGAAATAGGGGCGTTGTAAACGCGTTCTACAATAATGGGTTGGTGTTCCATGGTTTTAGTATTGAGTAATTAGTATTGAGGAGTTAGTATTGAATAATTAGAGTTGCAAATTGATCATTGCTAATTGCTAATTGTTTATTGATCATTGCTAATTGTTCATTGCTCATTGATTAAGTGTTTGTCCAAGGCATCCAGTTTATTGTTCCAGAAAATGCGATACTGTTCTACCCAATTGGCGACTTCATTTAAACTTTGCAGCTCTGCTCTACAAAAGCGTTCCCGCCCTTCCTGTTTTATAGTAATGAGACCGCACTCTGTCAAAATTTTGATGTGTTTTGAAATAGCCGGCCTGCTAATCTCGAAGTTTTCCGCCACAGCGTTCAGGTTCAATGTCTCTGTTGAAAGAAGATTTATTATTTCCCTCCTCGTGGGGTCGGCAATGGCTTGAAATACATCTCTTCTCATAATTAACCCGTAACTGTTCGGTTACAAATATATGTGTAACAATTTGGTTACGCAAATAATTTTCCAAGATAACTATATCAATTCTTCACAGTAAAATCCGTGCGTCTGCAATGCAGTTGCTATTTTTCCAGGCTGCAGCTTTTGGGTTTCCACCCGGAGAATGTTGTCGCAATCCTCCAGGTCGAAATTCCAATTGCCGTTTCTGTAGGTCAGTTTGTTTAACAAAGGGCGAATTTTTTTCACCTCCTCCTGTTTTGAAACCGATGTTTTAAAAACCAAAACTGTATTCATATTATCTTTCATAAAATGCGGGTGGCTCAATGCCAAGTGATCGAAGATATACAAATCCCTGTCCGCGGTGGTGGATTTCATTATCGATAAAATAGAAAATGGAAGACCAAACTGTACCTTCGTATTGCCCAAAAAGGAGAATGGTCTCCTGAAAGCGTTTGGCGGGAATTTGTGCCCAAAGGATAGTAATCTGCTCTGTAGCTTCGTCCCAAATCTCCAAAATTTTTGCTTTGCTATTTCCGTGTTCAACCTTTTCATCTAAAGATTCAGATTTCCCCGAAACAATTTCCTGCATCCCTGGACCTGCAATGCCTAAAAGCTCCATGGTCATTTCGGCAAAAGTTCGCATACCGCCTATGGAATGATTGAAAAATTCCTTTTCGGGAAATGCTTCAATAGTTCTACGGGTCAAGTTTCGGTGGCCTTTCAAATGATTCAGTAAATCTTCTGAAGTAATTACTTGTACTGTTTTGTTTGCTGTTGCATTCATAATACTGAGTTTTTAAGTGATTATTGTTTCTGAAACCAAAATTAAATAGGGTAGGTGACAGCCGTTTGTCAGTAGTAAAAAATAAATTTCATTTTATTTGAAATACTATCTTTGAAATATGAGCGACAAAACCCTAAACCGTTTTGACAGAATTGTGGCAATCCTGATACAGTTGCAGTCAAAAAAGATTGTAAAAGCCCAGGAATTGGCAGATAGGTTTGATGTTAGTTTGCGCACTATTTACCGCGACGTTCGCTCCTTGGAAAGTTCAGGCGTGCCAATTGTGAGCGAAGCTGGCGTTGGCTACTCCATTATGGACGGTTATAGATTGCCGCCCGTAATGTTTACCCGCGAAGAAGCCAGCAGTTTTGTAGCTGCAGAAAAACTGATGCAGAAATTCACCGATAAATCTTTCGGCGCTTATTATGAATCTGCAATGTTTAAAGTGAAATCGGTTTTGCGAGGAAAGGAAAAAGATTGGATTGATGCCTTGCAAGGGCAAATATCCATTAACCCTAGCGAAAGCCTTTTCAATGAAAATATTCCTAATGCCCTGGAAATTCTTTTTGAAAGCATAGCCGAAAAGAAACAGGTTTTTGTGAAATATCAATCCTTGCAATCCGATTATCCTTCCGAACGCAATTTGGAGCCGGTGGGCATTTTTCACGAAAACAACTATTGGTATATTATGGCCTATTGTCATTTTAGAAAAGCTTACCGTCAATTCCGTACAGATAGATTGTTACAAATAGAGCGAACTGCTACACCGTTTCAATTAGTGCACGGAACCTTGGATGATTTTCGCGAAAAAGAAAAAGACTGGCCCCAAACAAAAGTTCGCATCCTAGTCGATAAAAGTATTGTGAAATACATTAAAAGCGATCGAAAACACTACGGTTTCGTTTCCGAGGAAATAAAAAAGGAAGGTGTTGAAATGACTTTTCTAACCCACAGTGTAGAACACGGTTTTGCCCGTTGGTATTTAATGTTTGGCGATTATGCGCAAATTTTGGAGCCAGAATGTTTAAAGGAACGCCTGTTGGAAATAATTGAAAACACCAAAGACCGTCTTTTAAAATAAGTAATTACCGTCCGTAAAATGTCGCAATCCCCTAGCAATCAGCGTGTATTTTATACTTAAATTTATCGCCAATTTATAAAAAAATGGCAGCACGGTCCCTAAAATCATTTTTCACTCTTTTAAGGCAAGCCATAGCGGGCAAGGAAATTGACCTTACCCAAGCTAGTATAAAAAAAGCCATCTTTCTGCTCGCCGTACCAATGATTTTGGAGATGAGCATGGAATCTATTTTTGCTTTGGTGGATATATTATATGTGTCACAAGTCAGCACAAATGCGGTTGCAACTATTGGTTTAACTGAATCTGTAATAACGCTGGTATATGCTTTGGCCGTGGGGTTGAGCATGGCTGCCACGGCAATTGTTGCTAGGCGTATAGGCGAAAAAGATCCTGAAGGAGCCAAGATTGCTACGGTGCAGGTTGTTTTTTTGGGAGTTTTAGTGTCTTCAATTGTTAGTATTCTAGGGATTCTTTTTCCGAAAGAAATCTTGGGTTTGATGGGCGGCAAACAGGACTTAATTGATGAAGGCTACCGATATACCCAAATCCTTTTTGGTGGAAATTTCACTATCGTATTATTGTTTCTTATCAATGCTGTCTACAGAGGCGCGGGCAATGCGGCTATGGCCATGTGGACGCTTATACTTTCCAATGCTATAAATATAATTCTGGATCCAATCTTCATTTTCGGTTGGGGGCCCATTCCTGAATATGGAGTTGCCGGTGCCGCAGTTGCAACAACAATAGGTCGTGGAACGGCGGTACTTTTCCAATTGTATATCTTATTCTACGGTAGCACGCGCATCAGATTGGCATTAAAGGATTTTGTATTGAACGTTGGTGTTATGGTCAATCTTATTCGTGTTTCGCTTGGTGGAATTGGGCAGTTTATTATTGGAACCAGCAGCTGGATATTCTTAATGAGGATTATCAGTGAATTTGGAAGCGAAGTGTTGGCCGGATACACCATCGCCATTAGAGTTATGATGTTTACCATGATGCCAGCTTGGGGTTTAAGTAACGCCGCTGCAACATTGGTGGGACAAAACTTGGGTGCCAACCAGCCCGAACGTGCCGAAACCTCCGTCTGGAAAACCGCCAAATACAACGCTATTTTTATGTTTGCAGTTTCTCTAATTTACCTCCTATTCGCCAAAAATATAATCAGTTGGTTCAGTGTAGACCCAGAAGTTTTAAAATATGGTGCCCTAAGTCTCCAAATAGTAACTGTTGGTTATTTTCTTTATGCCTACGGAATGACCGTAACCATGGCTTTTAATGGGGCGGGCGATACCAAAACCCCTACCATTATAAACTTCTTCTGTTTCTGGATTTTTCAATTGCCTTTTGCTTATGTTACTTCCTTGGTTCTTAACTGGGGTCCCGTTGGCGTCTTTCTGGCTATAGCTTTAGCAGAATCCTTGATTGCCGTTATTGCAATTATTTGGTTCAAAAAAGGAAAGTGGAAAACGATAAAGGTTTAGTTTTTTAAGGCTTTATCATCTTAATGGATTATTTTTGCATCCCTTAAACAATTCAAGATAATGAAAAAGACTTTTGACGTACTTATAGAAATCCCCAAAGGTAGCCGCAACAAATATGAATACGATTTTAAACTGAAGAAAATCCGATTCGATAGGATGCTCTTCAGCAGTATGATGTATCCAGCAGACTACGGTTTTATCCCCGAAACCCTTGCCTTGGATGGCGATCCTTTGGACGTGTTGGTTTTGGGTGGTGAGCCAACATTCCCGATGTGCGTAATGGAAGTGAAACCAATAGGGGTTTTCCATATGGCAGATGAAAAAGGCCCGGATGAAAAGGTAATCTGTGTGCCCATTTCAGACCCTATATGGAGCAGCTTGAATGATCTTTCTGATATGAACCCGCATTTGGTAAGAGAGATTGAGCATTTTTTCCAGGTTTACAAAGATCTTGAAAAGAAAAAAGTTGACGTGGGCGGTTGGGGAGATGCCCAAGAAGCCATCGATATTTACAACCAATGTGTAAACAGATATAAGGAAACGCCAGAAGTTCAAGGACATTTCAGTATATAATTTATACTTCACCTGTTTTTTATTAGATAGCGTTTCTATATTTCCGATAAAATATTTCTGCTAAGTAATAAGGGAGTTAAGTTTACTTTATTGTGCAACTAGCTGTCTATTAACTTATAAAACCGCCCCAGACTTCAAAATGAATTTTGATTTTGGGGTGTTTTTTAATTCCATTCATTTTCCTACTTTTGCCCAGCTAATTAACAAACACAAAATAATATGGAATCAATGATGATTTATATGCCTATTGCCATGGCAATCTTAGGCTTAATTTATATGGTCTTCAAGCGCTCTTGGGTAATGAAACAGGATGCGGGCGATGGTAAAATGAAGGAGATCTCCGATCATATATATGAAGGTGCCTTGGCTTTCCTTAATGCAGAATATAGATTGCTCGCCATATTTGTTATAATAGTAAGTGTTGCCTTGGCAGTGGTTTCCTATATAGTTCCCACTACGCATTGGCTTATAGTAATCGCCTTTATTTTTGGAGCATTTTTCTCGGCCTTGGCCGGAAATATGGGAATGAAAATAGCAACCAAAACCAACGTTAGAACCACACAGGCTGCGCGCACCAGTTTGCCGAACGCCCTTAAGGTTTCTTTTGGAGGAGGTACCGTTATGGGCTTGGGAGTTGCAGGTTTGGCAGTTTTGGGACTAACCGCATTCTTTATCTTTTTCTTCCACTTTTTTATGGGTGGAATTTGGACTTCAACAGCAGATATGACCGTGGTTTTGGAAACCCTTGCAGGTTTTTCCTTAGGAGCTGAATCTATTGCCCTTTTCGCCCGTGTGGGTGGAGGTATCTATACAAAAGCTGCCGATGTGGGAGCAGATTTGGTAGGAAAAGTAGAAGCTGGAATTCCTGAAGATGACCCTCGTAATCCTGCAACCATTGCAGATAACGTGGGTGATAATGTAGGGGATGTTGCCGGAATGGGAGCAGATTTATTCGGATCATATGTAGCAACCGTTTTAGCCGCTATGGTTTTGGGTAATTATGTTATTAAGGACATGGGCGGTAATCTTAACGATGCATTTGGTGGCATTGGTCCAATCCTATTGCCTATGGCAATTGCAGGTGCAGGGATTATCATTTCTGTAATAGGAACCATGCTTGTAAAAATAAAAAGTAATGATGCAAAGGAATCCCAAGTAATGGGAGCCTTGAACATTGGTAACTGGGTTTCAATTATATTGGTGGCAGTTTCATGTTTTGCCTTGGTAAAATGGATGCTTCCTGAAACCATGCGAATGGAATTCTTTGGCGAAGGCATAAAAGAAATTTCTTCCTTGCGCGTATTTGGCGCTACTATAATAGGCCTTATGGTTGGAGGATTTATTTCTTCAGTAACAGAATACTACACTGGATTGGGTAAAAAACCAATCTTAAAAATTGTTGAAAAATCAAGCACAGGTGCAGGAACAAATATCATTGCAGGTTTAGCTACCGGAATGATATCTACCTTCCCTTCAGTATTATTATTTGCAGGTGCCATTTGGGCCTCTTACGCCTTTGCAGGATTTTATGGAGTGGCCTTGGCCGCTTCAGCAATGATGGCTACTACTGCTATGCAGTTGGCTATTGATGCTTTTGGACCTATTAGCGATAATGCTGGTGGAATTGCCGAAATGAGCGAGCAAGAGCCAATTGTACGTGAACGTACAGATATTTTGGATTCAGTGGGTAACACAACAGCAGCAACAGGAAAAGGTTTTGCCATTGCTTCTGCAGCATTGACTTCCTTGGCCTTATTCGCAGCTTATGTAACTTTTACGGGTATAGACGGAATCAACATCTTTAAAGCGCCAGTATTGGCAATGCTTTTTGTGGGAGGTATGATTCCTGTTGTATTCTCAGCTTTGGCAATGAATGCAGTAGGGAAAGCAGCCATGGAAATGGTTCAGGAAGTAAGAAGACAGTTCCGTGAGATTCCAGGAATTATGGAAGGTACTGGAAAACCTCAATACGATAAATGTGTTGCTATTTCTACAAAAGCTTCCTTAAAGGAAATGTTACTTCCAGGTTTGCTAACCATAGGTTTTCCATTGCTTATCACATTTTTGCCAATGATTTTTGGCATGAGCAATATGGCTATTGCCGAAATGCTTGGAGGTTATATGGCCGGGGTTACCGTAAGTGGTGTACTTTGGGCTATTTTCCAAAACAACGCCGGAGGTGCTTGGGACAACGCTAAAAAATCCTTTGAAGCTGGGGTAATGATCAACGGAGAAATGACCTACAAAGGTTCCGATGCGCATAAGGCAGCCGTAACCGGTGATACTGTAGGTGATCCTTTTAAGGATACTTCAGGGCCTTCCATGAACATCTTAATAAAACTTACCTGTTTGATCGGCCTTGTACTTGCGCCAATTCTTGGAAACCATGAAGGAGAAACTGCTTCGGAAGGGTTAACTACTGAGATGAATTATTTTATTGATGCAGAAGGAAACAAAACCATTTTGACCGAAAAACAAGTTGAATATATAGAAAATGGCGAGCGCACTATTGAAGGCGGAGAGAATTTGAAAAACAAAACCGAAACCTTCGTTGAAATGCTTACCAACGAAAAAAACGATCAAGTAACCGCAAACGTTACAATACAAAAAACTGTTGATGGCGTTACAACTACCGAAACAAAAACTTTTACTGGCAACGAAGAAGAAGTTCGCGCCCAGTTGAAAGATGTAGAGGGAATGAAAATCAAAATAAAGGATAAGGAATAACACTTATTGAATTGAATTTTTTTAAACCCTGCCTTTCGGCGGGGTTTTTTAATAGCTACTTTTAAGTAACTTGTTTTGCTATGAACTTATTCAAAAAAGACCCTTTGCAGATTATTACTTTCCGAAGCTACGGAACGCTAAACCATCTTTATTTAAAGGGCCGTGCGTTGGAAGATGAAAATATCGATCTTTCAAAAAAAGGATTTTTTAATTTGCTTTTGAATACCTACAAACGCTTTGGAACAGATTTAATAAAAAATGCCCCGCTCATTCTAACTCTTCCCGACGGAAGAAAAATAGAAACAAAAACGGACGAACAAGGCTATTTTTTGATTGACGAAACCATAGAAAATCTTCTTTCGTTAATTGATGGCGATGGTTGTCTGCATTATGAAATAGCTTTCGCCGAAAATTTAATGGGAAGAAAAATCCAAAATGAAAACCGGTTTAAGGGCGAAGTTTTTATCCCTTCCGAAGAAGCACAATTTGGGATTATAAGTGATATTGACGATACCATTATGCATACTGGCCTCACCTCGCAATTAAAATGGCAGGTGTTGAAAAACACGGTTTTTAAACGAGCTGAGAAAAGAATTCCCTTGGAAGGGGCTGCCGATTTTTATAATAAGTTGGTACAAGGCAAAACGCGAAACGAATGCAACCCCATGTTTTATGTAAGTCATGGCCCGTGGAACCTTTATCGCTATCTGGAAATTTTTCTTCAGAAAAACAATTTTCCGAGAGGGCCTATTTTGCTCCGCGATTTTGTAAATCCTTTCGCGAAAAAATACAAACCCGAAAAGCCCCAAAAGCAAAAGGAAATAATAAACCTATTGAAAACCTATCCGCAGTTGCCCTTCATTTTAATTGGTGACAGTGGAGAGCACGATCCGGATATTTATATTGAAATCGCCGAGGCGCACCCTGAACGGATTTTGGCCATCTATATGCGCAGCGTAAACCACAAAAAGAAAATGCTACGGGTAAAGGGGCTGTTTGAAAATTATGAAACCGTGCCTGTATTGCTGGTGGAAAACACCAAGGCTGCCGTGGCACATGCAAAGGAAATGGGCTTTATTTAGGAGCTTTCAGCTTTTTAAAATATTCGTAAATAGCAAGCTGTGATTGGATGGGTTTTTTTGAATTTACCACGTATTCATTTTTTTGGTCTTTGTCTATAATTCGCGCTTTTACATTATCGGCAAGTTCAATATTTATAAGATCACGGATGGTTTTTTTATGGTCTTCATCAAGAATGGGGGCAACCACTTCTATACGATGCGTAAGGTTGCGGGTCATCCAATCGGCAGAACCTATGTATATTTTTTCATCACCATTATTTCCAAAAATATAAACGCGGCCATGCTCCAAAAAGCGGTCAACGATGCTGGTAATGGAAATATTTTCACTCTGGCCCTCAATTCCGGGAACCAAAGAGCACATTCCGCGAATAAGTAATTTAACTTCCACCCCGGCATTGCTCGCTTTGTAAAGTTCCTTTATCATTCCCTCATCTTCCAGGCTGTTCATTTTTAAAATTATCAATCCTTTTTGTCCTGCATTGGCAATCGTAATTTCCTGCTCAACCAATGCAGTAAATTTTTCCCGGGTTGTAAAGGGGGAAACAATTAATTCCTTTGTTTTTGGCACAATCATATCGCGCTCCAATACCATAAAGACTTTTTTCAAATCCTTGGTAATTTTTTTATGGGCGGTCATTAACCCAAAATCGGTATAAAGGGTTGCGGTGTCCTCGTTGAAATTTCCAGTGGCAATGTAGGCGTATCGTTTCAGGTCGCCTTCAATTTGCTTTTCTATATAAAGTATTTTGGAATGAACCTTTATATCGGGGTAACTATAAATTACACGAGCCCCATTTTTTCTAAAAACTGCTCCCCACTTCAAATTGTTTTGTTCGTCAAAACGCGCCTTTACTTCCATGAAAATAGTTGCGTCTTTTCCATTTTTTGCGGCCAAGGCAATTGCGTCATTAAGTGCAGACTCCTCCGCGGCACGGTAGATGGTCATTTTGATAGTGGTAACCGTGGGATCCGTTGCAGCTTCTTGCAGTAATCTTATTACAGGCTTAAAACTTTGATAAGGATAATGGAGCAATTGGTCTTTCTTTTCAATCTCTGCAAAAATGGATTCACAATTTTCCAAAACAGGGTGTGGCAAAGGCGGTAGTTTTTCAACGGAAAGTTTCTTTTTGGTAGGATTGGGAAACCCGAAAAAATCCTTGAAATTATGATAACGTCCGCCCAATACCACATCGGTGTGGCTTACATCCAAAGCTTTTTTTAAAGTTTCCCTAAAATTTTCCGGCATTTCGGGGTCAATCAAAAGGCGTGTGGCTTGGCCGGTATCGCGTTTGGGTAGGGCTTCTCTTATTTTTTCCATCAAATTTCCGGAGAATTCATCTTCAATATACAATTCCGCATCGCGGGAAATTTTTATGGAATGGAATACAATTTCGTCTTTTTTTGAAAACTGCCGTTGCAGATTATATTTTAGAATATCATCTATAAATGTGATGTGAAAGTTCTTGTTGTCTTCCGAAGGAAATACGAAAAAACGAGGTTCTGTTTCAGGGATTTCAACCAGCGCAAATTCGTCTTTTTTGATTCTTGCAGTTAGATAGAGGGCTTCATTTTTCACAAAGACTTCCTTGCCTTTAGAACAGGAATTGCACACAAGCTCGGTAAGTTTCTTAAGGCTTTCTTCATAATATTTTGTTGCAATTTCTTTTTGCTCTTCCGAAAATTCTTCGTGGCGTATTAGATGGATATCTTCCGAAGCCAATTGTGGAATTATTTCCTTTTTAAAAATCCTTCCGAATTCATTTTGCTGAATATCAACCAGTTTTTTAATTTCCTTTAAAACCCGATTGGGTTTGGTGATGAGTTTTTTCCGAAGGGGCTTTTCAATGTTTTTTATCTGCCGAATATCTGAAACCCGTACGCGGAAAAATTCATCGAGATTAGATGAAAAAATCGCGAGAAACTTAATGCGTTCATATAACGGATTTCTTTCATCCGTAGCTTCCTGCAAAACGCGGTGATTGAATCGAAGCCACGAAAGATCGCGGTGGTAGAATTTTGTATTGTAGAGTGTTGCCATAGTTGATATGGCAAAATAAAGGTTTTAAAGATAAGATTCTGTAATGGAAACGTTAAGGTTTAACGGTAAATGAGCGAATTTGAAGTTAAAACAAGCCATGCAATTCAGCATCAATCTTGTTGATTACTTGGCCCAAATGCTCGGGATCGTCCACAAAGTTGATGTTGTCCACATCAAAAATAATGAGGTTGCTTTTGTCATATCCGTGGATCCAAGCTTCGTAGCGTTCGTTTAAACGGCTGAGGTAATCTATGCTGATCGAATTTTCATATTCTCGGCCGCGTTTGTGGATTTGACCCACAAGATTGGGAATGGAACTTCTTAGATATATCAATAAATCTGGGCCTTCGGTTACACTTTCCATCAGGTTGAAAAGTGATCGGTAATTTTCAAAATCACGATTGGTCATTAACCCCATGGCATGCAGATTGGGTGCAAAAATATAGGCGTCTTCATAAATGGTCCTATCCTGAATTACATTTTTCCCTTTTTCACGAATTTCAAGAATTTGGCGGAAACGACTATTCAAAAAATAGATTTGCAGGTTAAAGGACCATCGCTCCATTTGGTTGTAAAAATCGTCCAAATATGGATTGTCCTCAACGTCCTCATAGTGGGCTTGCCATTTGTAATGTTTTGCCAATAAGCGGGTCAGCGTAGTTTTTCCGGAGCCGATATTTCCTGCAATTGCAACGTGCATAGTTGTTATTTATTTGGGGTGGTTAGTGTAAAGGTGTGCAAATTTTCGCCGTCATAAATATACAGGAAATCATTGGTTAGCTGCAAATCTTTAATCGCGATTTCGGGCAGTTTTAGTTTTACGGTTTCCCGGGAATCCTCTTCATCATGTCCGGCAAAATTTGGGATATAATAAAGCGAATTTTCCTTGAGAGCAATAAGGTTTTCATTTTGCTGAACAATTTTTTCAAAACCCATAGCATCGGTTTCATTTAGCATACTTCCGTAAATATTGAAAGCCCACAGTTTTTTTTCGGTAAGCGTAAAACAGAAATTAAAATTACTGGCCTGGGATATTAATTTTCCCGGAAAAGGTTGCGAAACCACGGTCTGCAAATTTGAACGGTAATTGTAAAGTTCCAGTTGCTGCGTATCCACATTAAAAAGCCAAAGGCTATTATTGCCGGCATTGGTAGCGGTACTCACATTGAGAAAATTGGGTAAGTTATTGAAGTTTATGCGCTGTATTTCGTTCAGTTTGTTGTCCAGCAAAACAACTGTATTGGTGTCCTGAAAAAATACAATTACTTTTAAGGGATTGATAATATCCACCGAAGTTATTTTCCCCAGCTGCAGGTCATTGAAAACAAAACGTCCGTCGGGCCCAAGTTTATTTAGTACTCTATCCTTAATGAAATAGTTGTTTTTGTAATTGTCCAAACCCACAAACCGGTCCACTTTTAAAGGAAGTTTGCCTACCGCAGTCAAAGTTTGCGAAAAGCAACATTGGGAAATAAACAGAAAAAGAATTAAAATTGGTTTCATAGGTGCAGCAAGTTACAAAATGTGAAGATACTCTTAAACGAAAAAAATTGTAACAGATTATGATTATTTTCGTCTTAAGTAAGCGGCAGGGAAATTTTGTTTAATTGAATTAAACTATTTTTAAACATAACTGTCATAAGTTCCACACTTTGAAGTAACCATTAAATTATTTACATGAAAAAGATCCTTTTTATTTTACTAATGCTTTTGTCTTTCAGCATACAATCCCAAAACATAAGTGGGCAGGCCTATTACGAATCCAAAACTACTGTAGATCTTGATGCGTTCGGAAACAACCGTGAAATGACCGAGGATATGAAAAAAATGATTGCGGAACGGATGAAAAGCATGCTCGAAAAAACCTATATTCTTACTTTCAACAAAGACGAATCCATATATAAAGAAGAGGAAAAACTGGATGCCACACCTATAAATCCCGGCTTTAAAATGATGATGAGCAGCTTTACTCCGGGCGCCCAATATAAAAACATTAAAACAGGGGAAGTGGTGGAAGAAAATGAATTCTTCGGCAAACAATTTCTGGTAACAGATAGTATTGAAAAACTGGAGTGGCAACTCGGCAAGGAATCAAAACAAATCGGGCAATATGTAGCTTTCAAGGCAACGGCACTAAAAAAGGTAGATCCGAACGATTACAGTATGGCTCGGCCAAAAAAGGAAAATGAAAAGGAAAACGCGGAAACAAAAAAAGATTCCACCCAACCAAAAGATCCGATGGACATGATTGAAATTCCAAAGGAAATTGAGGTTACGGCTTGGTACACCCCACAAATTCCCGTGAGCAATGGCCCCGGAGAATATGCAGGCCTTCCGGGCTTGATTTTGGAATTGAACGCTTACCGAACCACTATTTTGTGTTCTAAAATTGTAATGAACCCTAAAGATGCCGAGAAAATTGAACCTCCTAAAAAAGGGAAGCAGGTAACCCGTCAGGAATACATCAAGATTGTTAAGGAAAAGACCGAGGAGATGCGGGAAAATTTCCGAAGTGGGGGTGGCAACAGCAGACGTGAAATACGTATTGGTGGATAATCTTTTTTCATTAATCTTTCGACTGCGCTGGACCTGACAAATTATTGTCACTTCACGTGCAGTCGAGAAGTTTTTAGCTACTATTCAATATGAAAAAATTCCTGCTTTTAATTCTTTTTGCTTTCACAATCTCTCTTTCCGCGCAAAGCATAAAAGTGAAGGGCACCATAAAAGACAGCCTTGGCGCTCCGTTGGAATTCGCAAATGTAATAGCCAGCATCAAAACTTCCGGAGAAACAGAATCCTACGGGATAACAAACTATCAAGGTCGCTACCAGCTTGACCTTCCCAAGGGGAATACCTACATTTTAAGAGCGAGTTTTTTGGGATATGAAACCAAGGAACAAACCGTAAATGTTCCTGCCGATGCGGAAAATATGGAATTGGATTTTGTGCTGCAGCCACAGGAAAACAAGCTCGACGACGTAGAAATTGTGTATGAAATGCCCGTCACGGTTAGAGGCGACACCATAGTTTATAACGCCGACAGTTTTACCAACGGCGATGAGCGAAAACTGGGCGATGTTATGAAAAAACTTCCCGGGGTGGAAGTGAACGATGAAGGCGAAATACAAGTTGAGGGGAAAACCGTCCAAAAAGTGATGGTGGAAGGAAAGGATTTTTTTGACGGCGACAGCAAACTGGCTACCAAAAACATTCCTGCAGACGCCGTCGATAAAGTGGAAGTGCTTAGAAATTATAACGAAGTGGGCCAAATGCGCGGCTTGGGAAATGATCAGGACAACGTGGCCATAAACATAAAATTGAAAAAAGGAAAAAAGAATTTCTGGTTTGGCGAAGTAACCGCCGGGGCGGGAGTTGCCGATGAAGACGAACGCTATTTGGTGCATCCGAAACTTTTTTATTACAGCCCAAAATACAGCATCAATGTAATTACCGATTTCAACAACATTGGCGAAGTACCGTTTACGTTTCGGGATTATTTCAATTTTACGGGCGGTTTTCGGAATTTTAACCGAGGCGGGGGAACCAATTTCAGTATCAAGGAAAGTGATTTGGGTTTTGCCGTTTCACAAAACGATCGCGCAAAGGATATTGAAGCCAAATTTATAGCGGGAAATTTTAGCTATGCCGTCAACGAAAAGTTGGACATAAGCGGTTTTGCAATTCTTAGTGACAACAAAACCAATATAGTAAACAATTCCATCCGCGAGTTTATCAACCGCGGAATTACGGAAAATACAACTAACAACAACGACCAACGCAACCAGTTGGGAATGTTGAAACTGAGCAGTAGTTACAAGCCGAACAGCAATTTTCAGTTGGATTACGATGCCTTGATTAAAACTTCAAAACAAACGGAGGACGATGCTACCATTTCCATTGTAGGGGGAAATGAAAATAATATTTCGGAAGTAAAGGAAAATAAACCCTTTTCAATTAACCAAAATGCAAATGCTTATTTCACGCTAAACGACAAAAATATTTTCGCTGCGCAGGTGCAGCACTTATATCAGGATGAAGATCCTTTTTATCAAGCGGTGCAGGATTCCATTCCTTTTCGAGGGATTTTTACAACTATAAATCCTTTGGATCCTTTAAATAGTGATGCCGATATTTTTGATCCCTTGGAACAATCGGACCGCTACAATATCAATCAGAATAAAAACATTCAAACTAATAAAGTGGATGGAAAGGTTGATTATTACTACGTTTTAAATAATTTAAGCAACGTGAACTTCACTTTGGGAACCACGTATAGCAACCAAAAATTCAATTCCGGGATTTTTCAGATTTTGGATAACGGAAATCGAAATGCCTTTACAGAAGACGATTTCAACAATGATGTAACCTACACTTTTACGGATGTTTTTTTCGGACTTCACTATAAATTGAAAAGCGGAAAATTTATTTTTACGCCGGGGCTTACGCTTCATAATTACAATTTGAAAAACGAACAATTGGGGAGTGTTTCCACTCAAAATGATTGGCGCGTTTTGCCGGATGTGAATGTAATTTTGGAGCTGAAGAAAAGCGAAAACCTTCGGTTCAACTATTCAATAACTTCAGAATACAGCGATGTGAATGATTATGCGCAGGCCTATGTTTTCAACAATTACAACCGACTTTTCCGCGGAAATAGGGAACTGGAAAATTCGCTTTCGCACAGTTATAATCTTACTTATTTCAGTTTTAATCTTTTCAACTATACCAATATAGGCGGAAATCTTGGCTATACCCGAAAAATTGACGCCATTAAAACAAGTACAAACCTTGACGTAATTAACCAAGTGAGCAGTCCGATTAATTTTGACAGCAGCTTTCCGGACGAAACTTTTTCGGCGGTGGGAAGGTTTAGCAAGACCATAAAAAAAATCCAGTATAAATTGGACGCCTCGGTTTTTATTTCCACTACCAACAACAAGACAAATAATGAAATCCGCAAGAGTCAAAGCTTTACGCAAAATTACGACGCCAGTGCGCAGACCAATTTTAAAACCTTCCCTAATTTTGAAGTGGGCTATCGTTTCACAAAAAACGATTATGACAACGGCGGTTCAAAACAGATTTTCTTCACCCACCGGCCGTATACCAATGCGAATATTCGATTTTTGAAAGATTTCAACCTAACTGCGGAATGGGATTATTATAAATACACCAACGATGCAAAGACGGTGGAAAATAGCTATTCCTTTTTTAATGCGAACCTGTACTACAAAAAAGGCGAAAACCCGTGGGAGTTTTCAATTCAGGCCAGCAATATTTTGGATACCCAATCTATAAACAACGACAGTTTTAACGACCAATTTAACACTACTTCCACTTCGCAATATTTTGTGATGCCGCGTATTGTTATGTTCGTTGTGAAATATGATTTATAATTGTCATTGCGAGCACAACGAAGTTACTTCCTGCAAGGTTTTTAAAACCTTGTAGGTCTTTCCCATAAACTTCTAGGTCTTTTTAAAAATTTTCCAATCATTATAAAAGAATCTTTACTTTTGATAAGAATTTCCGCAAAGCAGATAGTCTTATATCTTATATCTTGTAGTGCAGCGGTATTAAGTCTTTTTTATGCGAAATATTCTTTTTGGAATTGTAATTGCCTTTGTAATCGTCTTCGGGCTGCGCTATTGTGAAAACAGAAAGGACAGCCGCGAGCAATTGGAAGCCAGCACGGCCTTGATTCAAAAAGAATTGAAAAACGTGGGGAAACTCATTGTTACCGAAGGAAGTTATGCGCAGGTTTTCAGTTATAGCGATTCCAAGAAGTTTTACTTTGATGTACTTTCTGCGCGAAAAAAAGCCTTGATTGTAGTCAATGCAAAAGCCACGATTTCGTACGATTTGAGCAAGGTAAAAACAGAAGTTGACGAAGCTACCAAAACCGTTACCATCACCAATATTCCGGAGCCTGAACTTTCCATAAACCCGAACATTCAGTATTATGATGTTACCCAGGATTACCTCAATCAGTTTAAGGCCGAGGATTACAACAAAATAAAAACGCGAATAGAAACTTCGTTGCGAAAGAAAATTGAAGCTTCCGAACTGCGAACCAATGCCGAAAACAGGCTTATTTCTGAACTTCAGAAAATCTATATTCTCACAAATTCAATGGGCTGGACGTTGAAATACAATTCAAATATTGTAGAAAAAGAAGAGGATTTTCAAAAACTAAAACTATAGCATATACTCTTCCGCGTGTCCATTCTCCACGAGCCAAAGATTTAAATCAAGGCCGTCAATAATAATGTTGGCCAAATAACGTCCATATTTTTCCTGTTTGTCCTTAAAGGAATTTATGGTCACTTCTTTGTCGAGTATCATTGATCGCACAATATCGCGT
>JBBQQN010000068.1:0-19072 GCA_038215845.1 Flavobacteriales bacterium
TTAATTAATTTTTTTATTAACATATATTTAAGTATTTTGTTAAAATACATGTGATTATTCTATGATTCTCTAATTGTTTTAAAAAGATCATCTAAATGCCAAAAAACTTTTCTTAATTTATGACATATGTATGTATGATCAAATTAGAATATTAAAGCAATAGATAGAAATATGCTAAAAACATAAGATGCTATGGGTCGTATAGGCGGATAGCTATAATTATTCAATATAAAAAGAAAAGATTTTAATAATATTATAAATACATATCCATATTAAACAAATCAGTAGGTAAGAATCGATGAGTTGAAATGAACTAATATTAAAAAATAATTTAATAATTTTTAATAAATATTTTCCTAATGATTTATTTTTCCTAAATTTAATATTTAAAATAAAAAATAAAAAGGTTTTATAGATATTGCTTACTAAACAAAAAATTAAAAGTCTTCACATTTTTTGTAGCCTTAATTGAGTCTGGGGCTTGAAAAGTAATGGAATCTACGAGAAGCGAGTTATGAGATTATTACACTACCTATACGTACTTTTATTGTGGATTTCTTCCAATTTTTTATAAGTTCTTCTTTTGTAAAATGAGAGGACTTGCTCTTTTCAGTTTCTACAATCTTTTTACGAAGAAAATTTAATTCATTCTCTTCTTCAAATTTTTTCGCTTTTTTGTTGAGCCTTTTCTGAACACAATCCATATCAGATTTTATCTTAATTAACCAAAACCCGCGCATAGATTTGCGTCGTTGAAATTTTTAAGTCTACTTGAATCTTAGAAACTGTTTCAATAGGCATTCACCTATTCAGTGCCACAGTTGTAGCAAATGTATGGTGTGCCCTTTCAAAGGTTAGATTTTTTTAATTCCAACTGCTGCCGCAATTTCTTTAAGATAAACTTTTGCCTTCCCATTGAAGGCAAAAGTTTACTCGACAATTCAGTCACAGAATGTGTTTCATATTTATTTAGAATATATTCTGCATGAAGTAACAACGGAATGCTAATTCTTGTTTTTGTTTTTTGCCTAATGGTAATTATCCATTTGAATTTTACTTCGGAAACCTACACAACAAACCCAACAGGATCAAGCGGACTCAATTTTAAAATTTTATATGCCAAACTTTAATATGTGGAAGAATATTAAAATAGAATTTTGGGATTGTGTCCCAGACAATGTAGTGAAGCGCATTTCCCGAAATGCAATGGAGAGGGAATGGGCTGGAACGAACATTATTATTAAATGTCGATTATAATTTTAAGATTTCGTTGTTGATTTTAAAATAACATTTTTTAATTTTTCCTTGACGCTGAAGAATATTTTTTTAGTTCATCTTTAAGCCTAATATTTTCTTCTTCAAGCTGCATAATCAATTTTTGAGTATTCTCCTTATAAATAACATATAGGGTTTCGACAAAAGTTTCGGGGTTGTTTCTTATCTCTTCAATATCTTCAGTCCCAGCCAACAATTGAAGAGGCTGAACTTGCAAAACCTTTGCAAGAACAAGTAGACGCATCGTATCAAGCTTAGTTAATCCTTGTTCAATTCTTGCATACGCCGGTTGGGAAATTCCTAATTCTTGAGCAACAAATTGTTGTGAATAGTCGAGTTTATCTCGCATTTTCCTAATTCTATTACCGGTTTCAAACATAATCTTAAATTTTATAATTAAAGAGAATAATTTATAATTATTGGTTGTTGTAAATAAGTAGGACTTGCCTCACATTTGATATGAAACCTTCAACAATATAATTATTAATTTAAACACAAAAAAATTATGAAGTATTTTAACCAAATTAGTTTGACAGCTCTTATATTATTTACATTAATGGCTTGTTCAAAAGATGAATTCGAAAACAAGGATGTTAACTCGAACCTTAATGTTGAAACAACAGGGCTTGTGTTTTCCAAGCAAGTTGCCTCTGGTAATGGATTTACTGTAATTGAATACGGGCGGGGAGGCCGAACTTCCAGTACAACTATATTGAATTTTAATGATTTACAGGCTGTAGAGGATTTAGCCACGGAATTAGAAAATCAAGTTGATATCTGGAATGATAATTTTGTTTCCCAATGGAACAGTCTTACCGATGATCAACTGGATGCGAAGAAAGTTCAACTAGGATTCGATGATGACCAACCATTAACCGACTTTGAAAATGCTAATAGCATGACATCTTCATTGAGAAGAAAATTTTTGGCAGAAGAAGCAATTTGGTTAAACAATGCCATCTTAGACGATACCAATGACCCGAATGCAAAACTTGAATATGGTTTTGACAATGCAGTTATGGCTCTAATGAATAATCAAGGAGAAATCAAAGTTCAAAACAACATATATAAAATTATTGTTGACGGTTATTTAAATATTAGTGATGGGGATTTGCAAAAACTCCTACGTTATAACGAAGGTGATATGACAGTTTTAAATGAACCAGGTGTAAGTATAGATCCTTATATCAACATTGATGATAGTAATTCTGTTGAATCATCAAAATCAGGATGCAAACGAGGTTCTTCAGAAGGATATTCTTATTACGAAACTAATAGACGAGCTTTTTTAAAAATCTCTTTGAGGTCTTACCCTTGGAAAGCGGTGGCAAAGTCTCAAATTATTTCCTATAAGAAAACCGGCAATAGCTGGAAAAGACACACCAGAACAATGTCGGCTGGTAGTTTTGGAACAATCTACAATAATGCTTGTTCAAACAATTTCAATTATAGTTCAGAATATAAAACTAAACGCAGAAAAGAGTTATACCATAGACGTGAATGGTGGGAAGCATTTCCAGATAAGAAAACTCAATCTGGACAATTGGCGGGTAAATTTATAATTGGAGGACAATATAAAACTGTAACTTTGCAGTAAAATGATAATTATCTTTTTTAAAAAAAATACAGGAAAAGGGGTAATATTACCTCTTTTCCTTTTACTTAGTATTTGCTTTTCTGCCCAAGAAAACAACACATTATTTACGGATAGAAATCGACTTCAACTATCCCTTCAACCAATTATCTATAACAAAGGATTGACGGAAAGACAAATAGGGAATTATGAACTTAAATCCAATCCTATTTTTTCTGGAAATATCGGTTTGTTATATAGGTTCCACGAAACGGAAAAATGGAATTTCCAGACTGGTATTGTTGTAGGCTTACAACCAGTTTACAACTTGGAAATAATAATTCGACCTGAGGATAATGTTTTTGACGAACCAATACCATTTTCTAATAAGGCATATTCAGTAGATAGTTTCAACTATACCATACCCCTATATGTGGAATACACAAATCGCTTATCTTCAAGGTTGTACCTTTCGGCAATGGGCGGGTTTAAGGTCACTTTTTTAGGAGCCAATAGTTCATTGCTCGGATTGAGTGCTTTAAGTGAAAATGAGCAGAACATTGTTCAAGTCTTTGGATTGGAAGTAGATTCTACTTCCGAAACAGGATTATATCCACAACTGGAATTTAATACTGGTTTATATTATCGAGGGAATACAAGACTTTTTAAATTAAGTTTTATATATAACAAAAGTCTTAAAAACACTTATGAAGGAGTTTATTTCTTTGATAATTTAATTGAATCTCCGCGCACCATAGGAACATATAAATTGAGCGGAGACTATTTTGGAATTTCTATTTCCACTTCTTTGAGACGATACTAAATATGAATAAGATATATATTTTAATTCTTCTTTCCGGGTATTATGTAAACGCACAGGATGGTAAAGGGGTCGAAAGATCCTTGTTTGGGATTCAAACTGGTTTTCTAGGAGTATGGGGACATAATGAAGCAAGGATTTCGGAAGACTTTGTTTTAAGGAGTGAAGCTGGTTTAAATTTTAGTTTTGGAATGGATGAATTGGATACAGGTACAGTCACTGTTCTATATCCAAATGTTGCACTCAGTTCACGTTATTATTATAATCTTCAAAAAAGACAGAATCTAGACAGAAATACTTATAATAATGCGAGTGACTATCTTGAATTTAAAATTGGCTATATTCCAGACTGGTTTGCAATTTCAAGTAGTGACCAAAACATTACGGAAACTGAAAGAATGATAATTAATCTTTTATGGGGAATTAAAAGAAATATTGGAAAACACCTGACGTATGAAGCTGGAGCAGGACTTCGCTATTCAATCGAATTTTTGAAACAATACGGTATAGAGAATAATTCGTATGATATACTCTGGGATATTCATTTAAGATTGGGTTATTCTTTTTGAAGTGCTTGAACCTTATGGTCTTTTAAAAACCTTCTTTCTTTTCGACGAAAGAATTGTCAGCTGTTCAAAATACAAATTTTCCATTACTAAATTAAACGGTTATTAAATAAACGAGTGTTTAAGAAAATTTAGTAACGCGCAATTCCCGGTATGTAATAAAGTGGGAAAGGACTGGAACGATTTTTGAAAATTTATTATAAAACAATCATTAATAATATCCCAATTAAAAAATGATTATTGCTTTACCCTATTATGATTTAACCAAATTCCAAATAACTTGTAAGTTTTACTCTATATTTTCACGAAAATCTTTTGTTATTTTGAATCCAACATTTGACGTGTGAATTTCATTTCTTTTTTTCTCAATGCTTGCCAAGTTAACCTTATCTACGCTTAATCCATTCGATTTACCATTAACATAATACTCGTTGACCACGTGCTCTTCAAGAGGGAAAATTATTTCTTTTCCATTAATCAAGTGATTATCATTTTCACAAAAAGGAATAAAGACTTGATATGAAATTATTCCATAAGAGAGCAGTAAAACATAAGTAGGAAACTTGTCAGTACTTTTGATATTTCTTTTCCTTAAAAGAAATGCAACTGGTTCTTGAAACATTTTAGGATTACCGCCAATTTTACGAAACACATTGAAAAAAGGATTGTTTTTATGGTCAGAAGTGTTTTTAGACATTAACCAATTTAAAGTATCCATGTGTTCAAGAAACTCATCATCTGGCAACATACATAAAGCAATCTTAACCAATGACTTGTATACATCTTGTGGCACATAAGATGGCATAGTTACATCAATATTCATTCGCTTATTTTCTTTGTCATAAACGAATGTTTTTTCGTTATTAGGGTCATGGGTTTTCTGAATTATGGTTCCAAATTCCTTAGCTTGAAAATCACTTCCTTTAGTTTTGAATTTTGGAAATCCCTTTTTACCTTTTATAGTCGATAGCGTATTAAATATTCCAGCAAAATTGTATAATGAATCTTCTAATTGACCAAAATATTGATTACAATTATCACATTCGTAATAAGAAAAGTATTTCTTATTTCCCATAAACTCAGGCATAATGTGAGCTTTCATTTTAAATTTTGTTTCGTTTGAAGTTTTACCACAAAAGCGACAGTGTTGTTTTTCTTTGTTACCAAGAAATATTTTCATTTTTGGTATTAATGCATAAGAACCATCATATACTTTAAAAAACAAACTCTCCTTCCCAATGCAAGGAATCAGATTAACTTTTATCATTTTATATCAATATCATTCTTTTTATCTTCTAAATAAGGATGTTTCAGACGGTCGCACATTAATTGTCTAAAAGGTAAGGTTTCTTCAGTTGGATAGGTATTGAAATGATTATATATAGCAATCGCCATGTGCCTCATGAAACCATTCCATTTTTTTATTGGAATGAAATATATACCATTTAATTTTTCAAAATTAAATACAATACCCTGTAATAGTAATTTGTTGTTTTTGAACTTGTAAGCAAACTGAGAGCTATTGCCTGTCAAATCAGATTCTTCAATGTATTTAATGCCTTCAAGTATATTATCTATATCAAAATTCTCTCTAAACTTCCAGTATTTACCATTCTTCTTTTTGTGAATGAGCATATCTTCAGCTTCATCAGAACTTATAAACGTATTAATAATAAACTTGTGTTTCTTTAATTTACCAATATTGATTTTAGATGTGAATACAAGATTACTTAAACTTTGATTATAAAATAACTTAAAGCGCTTAAGAAAAAGAAAAAAACGAAATGCTGATATTGTAAAAATGAACGTTCTCCTTTTTGCACCAGTTTCATTAATAGTATCATCGGTAAAATGAATATTGAATTCTTTTCTTTTAATGTCAAAACCTATTGATAAATGTTCTCCTTTTTTTGAAGTTGGTGCATTGAAAATAAAACCATTTTCATCAGAATAATTGAAGCGTATGTATAGCTCTTTTGATTCATCGATCATATCTAATTCCTTTTCTTCAGTAAACAAAATATTATTTATAGAACTCAGAAATGATTTAAAAACTTTCTTCTCTTTTCATGTTCGGCATATTCAAGTTCATTATCTCTACGACGTTTAATATGATTTCGAATAGCTCTTGTTCTAGTTCCCAACTTCATATTTTCTACCAACTTTAATAATTTTTCCCATTTTGCGGCTCTTATGGCCCCTACAATTGCATTACCAGAAAAAACAATTTGATTATCAGTCCATTTAATTTCTTTAAAACAATTTAAATCCTGATTTTTAAGAATATAGTTACTAAATGCTACCTCAAATAGATTTTTTCTAGTTTCGTGAATAATATCAAATGCAATGTGAATAATTTTAGGATGATGGCTATAATTGTTAATTAACTTTAATAGATATTTATCTGCTTTGATCCCATTATCTGTTAAATTTTGAAAGAAAGCATTTGCAAAATGATCTGAAATAAAATAATAATCCAGAGTATTGGCCATAAATTCGATAGCTTCATCAAGTAACTCTTCAACATTAGATAGCTTCCAAACTATAGCTAATTCCTTGTGATCCTTAGAACGTGCACTTCGATTCTTGCCAAAGATCTCTTTTATAAATTCTAATAAGAAAGTCTCATCTCGTTTAAGAATCGCCAATAATCCTTCACCATTATAGTCAAAATGATCTTGGAAATTATCTTGTTGAAGATATGCTTTTTTTAGTATTTTAATATCTTCAATTGAATTACTTAATTCAACAAAAAATTGGTCGCGTAACCAAATTTTGAGATTTTCTTCTTCTATCTTCCTTACGACAATACAAAGTATTTCAGAAAGAATTTTGGGATCAAGTTTTTCATATTTTCTCAATCGAGCAAGCTGGATAGAAAAGTTTGTTTTAATTTCCTTTAAAACAGAATGAAGGCGTGAAAGATGCTCCTTAGTAATTGATTCACTTGGAAGACTAGTCAGCACTTCTATCTTCCATATTTCGCTTAGTTCTTCCAGTTCTATTATTTTCCAAAACCGTTCAACCAATTCAGAATGGGCTGTCAAGCTATCCATTGCTGTATAGGAAATTAAAACTTGAGAAGGAAGAATGTTTTCATCCTGCAACTTTGCAAATTCCACAAAAGATAAGAAGCCAAACTCGGTGTTAGCTAACAGATTCCCTAATATAATTGCATCAACAACATTCTGCTGAGAATAAAGTCTAATCTGGTCCCACGCTATTATTTCACGATACCGAGTAATGAATTGTTTTACTTCATTTTTTGATTTAAAAGTAAGTGCCTTAGCAATATCGGCTGTTTTCAGCGCCTCGAACTCTCTGTAATGTTCAAAATCATAATCTTCTTTACCTCTTCGTCTATCCCAAATTATCAATTCAAATAAAGAATATGTTAGGTGTGCAAAAGTCGTTTTCAGTCTATCAAAATCAGGATGTTTAAATTTTTCTTTAGTAGAAGAACGTATCATCTCCTGTACATAATAACAATGGCGAAAATTATTTACATTCAAATTATTGTCTATCCAAGGAATTAAATAGGCGAGATCAAAAGCAAATGTGTAATTTTTATCTTGCTCGTATCTCGTTGAGAAATTTAGCATCACCGCAAATACCTCTTCTGGATAGTTTCTATAAAGATTTAAAAGTATATCTAAAATTTTCCCTCTGGATTTCTTAACTGAACCTATATTTAGATCATCTCTTCTTGCTTCTGCTTTGTTCTTATAAGTCCAACACAACTGCTTTAACATTTTTTTTGACACAGCAAAAAAAGCTATAGCTTGTAATTTACCTTTTTCAACTTCTTCTATTAGATAATCTAATATAGTAGCTTGTCTTTCAAAGTGGTTGATATAATCTTCATCACTAAAAATGAAATTTTGATCTATGTGATATATTAACTGTGGTAGATGTTTTGGATGCTTTTTAACTAATTGAAAGGACAAATCCAGTGCATCTATATAGAAAGTTTGTTTCTTTAAAAAATTGGCAAGGAGATGGAGGTGTTTTTCCTGGCTATTTATGCTCGCAAAATCATTGGTTTCATATTTTGTTTTCAGTTCAGTTTCATTTGAATCTAAATACCCATCAATTCGTACTTCCAGATAGGCCAAACTTTGATCGGGTAAAAATTCCCACGCGAAATTTAAAAACCGAAATGCCTTAATTTCATCTAATTGGATAGACTCCCAATATTGAAGAAAGACAGGTTTTATTTTTTCCGTAATAAACTCATTGCCGAAATTTTGATACATAGGATAAACGGTATCCTTGAATCTGTGTTCTTGCAGTTCAAAATAATTGTTCCAAAGTGATTCAAAGGATAATAGTTGATCCTTAATGAATACCTTATAAAAAAAATAGGTAGAAAGATTTTGTTCACCAATTTTTATATGTTGATAATTTAGTTCAATTAAATCTAAACTATGCAATGTATCAAATGCCCCTCTTAATTCATCACTGGGAATTGAAAATGAATTGGCAATTGAGTCTAATAATTCACTATCATTATAAGGTAGGGTATGAAAAAAGGAAATGATTCCTAATGCTTTCAGTACACGTTTATCCTTAAAAGTATTCTCATCACTTACGAAAGTTTCAAAATATTGCTCGAACAAATCTGCAACGTTATTCAAGGATTCGAGTTTATTTGTTTTTCTTGCAATCATTGCCATCATTACCGCTAGTCGTGCATTGCCTTTTGCAATTTCATAAATTTTAAACTGGTACTTTTGATGACGAACCTCCAAAGGTTTTTGTTCTATTATACTTTTAATCTCTTCAAAACTAAATCCACCAATCTCTACAATAGAATTTTCATAAGCACTCAACCATTCCCGAACATTTTCAAGTGCATAATCGCGAACCGTTAAAACAAGCTTCAGTTTACCCGGCTTTAAACCTCTGTAGAAACCTAAAATCTGCTCAAATTTATCAACTCGATTTACATCATCAACTAACAATATACTGTTATCCTCACCATCAAAATATACTCCCAAATCCCCTAATAAGTCTGCACCCTTGGGTGATATGGCATAAGAGTTATAATCTAAATGAGATTCAATAAATTGTTCAATAGCTTTTAATGCCAACTTGGATTTACCCACACCGGCAGGTCCAGATATTATTAAAATATCATTCTCCCTTAATTTACTACTAACATCTTTAAGTTCTTTATTTCTATGAAGAAAAACACCAGATAAAGGTGTCGCTAATTTTTGCTTTCCATTATCATATTCTTCGACAAACTTATCTAATGAAACAACTTGTCCAGTATCAAGTGGAAGTTTCAAATAGTCACTTGCCAGGTTTTTATGATGAAAAAAGATTTCGCTTGCCAATCTCTCAAGACTATAATGTAATGGAGGTTTACCCATCACTTCAACTGCTTGTTTGTTCACTTTCTCAATTTCAAAAGGCTTTAAATTAGAGTTATAACACAGTATAATCTCTTGAATTTTATTTAATGGAATCTTTGTTTTTCTAGCATCTAAACAGCTAAAAATATCACCTATCAATTTGTTTATTAATTTATTTTCTTTGTGTTCGGTTGTAGTTGACTCCACAAACAGATATAGGCCATTTGGCATTTGGAAAAAGGAATCAGGAGTGCCCCGAGTAGTTTTTTGCTTTACATCGTGAGCCCCTGTTCGTGAATAAGCTTTATAACCTCTATTTCTCAGGCTTAAAAAAGAATCACATAGCTCTTGAAATTCTGAATCGTTAAAGTTTTTAAGTCTTTCTTTGATACTTGATAGTTGATTCATTCCTTAGTCACTATTCTATTTGCTTTATTTCTTTTTGAATTGATTTGATTATATTCTCAGGTATCTCTAATTCCATCGCTACCTCCATCCATCTTGGTTTCAATGCCTGAATCTCCTCTATTATACCTTTAGGATTTTTAATGACAAATTCTTCTGCAATTATTAGCAAGTCCTTTAAAGTAATCCCAGTACGCTTTCCATTTATAGACAGAGCTCTAGAAGTAGTTTTAAATGTAAATAGTGGATTTAGTGCATAAGTCAAATCATAAGCAGGTCCTAAGTTCCACTTGTTTTCTTCTTTGTTATAGATAAAACTGTGGTTCTTTAAATGGTCGTCAATGTTTCTAAATACAACATTAAATACCATACGCTTAAACAACTGTTGTAAGTCTTTATGTGGCACTTCTAGTCCTAAAGCGACTTTAAAAAGATTCTCATAAGAGGAATTTTCTGGTTCACTTTTATAGTCCCAACCTGTTAAACCAGTAACAGTTAATACGTGCTGTTTTTCTCCGTGTTGTCTGTCGTATCTTAATGTTGCGAAGTGTTTGTTTTCAATAAGTTTAGATGGCATCATATCAATACCTGCTTCTTGCGCTAGCAAATAATATGCATATTCTACTTTTTCTTTGTTATAACCATTGCTATCGTCAAGGTGTAGCTTGACTAGATAGTGGTTGTATTGGTCACTTGTTTCTCTGTCACCTGCAATAATTACTCCTGTTTCCTTATGCTGTGAGATTAAAATTTTTGGTCTTGCACCACCCGCAGAACTTCCTATTTTAAAAACGTTTAGTAATGATAATTCATCAAGGGAAGCACCAGACGTATCATCCTTTAGCTTTAAAACCTTTTCTAAAATACTAATAACATCATCGATGTTTATAGAAGTGGTATTTGGTAGTTCTTTCACAGGTTTGTATTCCAAAGCACCCATACCACGGTCAGCCACATAAGCAAGTTGCTCCAAAGGACTTGCCTTCTGAACACCTCTCGCTGTTAACCATTCTTGAAAAATGATATTACCAAAGGTATCTGGTAAAGAATCTGCTATCATAGGGGGTAAACCTTGAAAGGTATCTTGCTGGTATTCGGTAAATACCTGCGCTGGCTTGGTACGCTTAAAAATAAATGGAAAAAGTTTTGAGTATTGGCCAGACTCCAAAAACTCTGGATTGTATTGGAAAAAGGATTTACCCTGATCTATGTCATAGCCTAGTTTACCAATTTCTTGGTTAAAAGCAATGACATCTATAATTTTATCTCTAGCCATCTATTAATACAGTGAAATGTCATTTTGACCAATAATAACTTTATCTATTTCCTTGGCAATAGATTGTAATAAACCAAAATGATTTGCTACTTTTAAAATATTATCAAGCGTGGCATTTTTGCCATTCTCGATGTTCTGAATAGTTGTGCTTGAGACATCAAGCGCTTCTGCAAGTTCATCTCTAGAGAGCCCATTTGATTTACGAAGTGCCTTAGAAGCCTCGCCAATCTTGACTTTTACATCTTTTAATGTAATAATTTCTAACATATTATACCAATATAATGGTTAAATATAATCAATTTAATCTATATTTACCATTATAACACTAAAAGTGTTGTTCTGTAAAGCTGCCCCTACTAGACTTTATCTTATTAAGGCTGGATGAATCAACTTTAGTAAACTTTTGAGAAAAACACTGAAAATTGGTACTTTTCTCAAAAGTTTACCATTGAATTTATATTTTGCTAACCTATCAATTACGACTATTACTTTGAAAAATATAATTTGAAGAGACTTTAAAGCCTCGAAAACATTCAAAAAATAAGATTTTGGATTGTCCCACTTTTCTAGAAACTATTATTTATATCAAATCAATACAAATCCAATTAAATATTATAAAAAATAAAAATGTTGTACCTATGTTGTACCCACAAAATAAATAAAGGCTTCAACATTTCTGCTGAAGCCTTTTGTACTCGAGGCGGGAATCGAACCCGCACGTCCTAAAACACTGGATTTTGAATCCAGCGCGTCTACCAATTCCGCCACTCGAGCATTTGTAGTATCCCTATTTGAATCAAGCGCGATTACCTCCCGACAATTTCGGGACCGCCACTCGATCAAAGGGGAGGCAAAAATAAACAATTATTTACAAAATGTTGAAATATTTGAGAAGCTATTTTTTTAAAATTTTAGTGATATTAAATTTTTACCTTTGCAGCGAATCCACCAAAATAACTATTTATGTCTACCGCCGTCCCCGAACCAAAGATTTTTGCCTGTAAACAAAGTGAAGCCCTTGCAAAGGATATTGCTGATGCCTTTGGTATTCCGTTAGGAAATATTATAACCTCTCATTACAGTGATGGCGAATTCCAGCCTTCATTTGAAGAGTCTGTGCGCGGTAGCCGTGTATTTTTAATCGGTTCCACCTTTCCCAACAGTGACCATTTAATGGAGCTTTTGTTAATGATAGATGCGGCCAAACGTTCGTCTGCACGTCATATTACAGCGGTATTGCCATATTTTGGATGGGCGCGCCAAGATAGAAAGGACAAGCCCCGTGTGCCCATTGCTGCCAAACTGGTGGCAAAAATGCTGGAAACGGCAGGCGCCACACGTATAATTACTATGGATCTACACGCAGACCAAATTCAGGGTTTCTTTGAAAAACCCGTAGATCACCTTTTTGCTTCTACTATATTCCTTCCGTATTTAAGAAGTCTAAATCTTGAAAACCTAACCATTGCTTCCCCCGATATGGGCGGTTCAAAAAGAGCTTATGCCTATTCCAAATTTTTGGAAAGCGATGTGGTAATCTGCTATAAACAAAGGGAAAAGGCCAATATAATTTCGCACATGGAATTGATTGGAGACGTAAAGGGGAAAAACGTAGTCCTTGTTGACGATATGGTAGATACCGCCGGAACCCTTACCACTGCGGCCGATTTAATGATGGAGCGTGGCGCGCTGAGCGTACGTGCTATCTGCACCCATGCACTTCTTTCAGGGAATGCCTATGAAAGAATAGAAAAATCGCAATTGTTGGAATTAATTGTTTCAGACTCCATTCCTTCCAAAGAAAGTAAAAAAATTAGAGTAATAAGCTGCGCAAAACTTTTTGCTGATGTAATGGTGAGTGTAAACGCCAACAAATCCATCAGCTCAAAATTTCTGATGTAAACCTTCCTAACTTCCTAAGCGGTAGCTTTTTTGCCGAAATGGAAAAAAATGTAAATGGCAAATAGTAAATCCAAAATAAACCATATCTTTGCCATCCTTAAAAAATTGGGTTTTAAATAACCCAATCACTTATTAATTAATAAAATTTATAAAATGAAATCTATTACAATTAAAGGATCTAAAAGAGAAAGCGTGGGCAAAAAGGCAACTAAAGCTCTACGTAATGCTGGAATGGTTCCTTGCGTAGTTTACGGAGGGGATGAGCCAATTAGTTTTTCAGCAGAAGAAATTGCATTCAAAGACTTGGTTTACACACCAGACGTACACACAGTTGTAATCAACCTGAACGGCACCACGGTTAACGCGGTTCTTCAGGATATACAATTTCACCCAGTAACAGACCGTATTCTTCACGTCGATTTCTATCAGATTTTTGAGGATAAAGAATTGACTATGGAAATTCCGGTACGTACCACAGGTAACGCCAGAGGAGTTCGTAACGGAGGTACGTTGCGTATTGTTACCCGTAAACTTCGTGTAAAGGCTTTACCAGAAAATCTTCCCGATTTTATTGAGGCTGATATTACTGAGATGCGAATTGGAAGCAAAATGTACATTACCGCATTAAAGACGGATGATTACAAAATTATGCACGCAGACAATACCGTTATCTGTCAAGTTAGAACTTCACGTACGGCAGTTGTGGATGAGGTTGAAGATGAGGCTGAAACGGCTGAAGGTGCAGAAGGAGAAGAAGTTCCAGCTACAGAAACTGATGATGTTGCTGCAGTAAAGGAATAAATTTCTTTTTAGAAGATAACCAAAAAGCATCCTGTTAATTCGGGGTGCTTTTTTTATTTTTACCAAAGATTCAAAAAAAGTATGTTTTCATTTTTACGAAAATTATTTTCAGCAAAAACCGGCCATGCCATTACCGAAGAAGATCCAATGAAAAAATTTCTCATCGTAGGCCTTGGAAACATTGGCCCAAAATATGCAAATACGCGGCACAATATCGGGTTTAAAATCCTCGATTTCTACGCTGAAAAAAATTCACTTTCGTGGGAAACGGCAAAACTGGGTGATATGGCTTCGCATAAATTAAAAGGAAGAACCTTCATTTTTCTAAAACCCAGCACCTATATGAATCTCAGCGGAAAGGCTGTAAAATATTGGCTGGAGAAAGAAAAAATTCCTTTGGAAAACCTATTGATAATCACGGACGACTTAAATTTGGCTTTTGGCAGTATTCGCATCAAAACCAAGGGAAGCGATGGAGGGCACAACGGTCTGAAAGATACCCAAAATATGCTACAGACCAACCAGTATAACCGTTTCCGCTTTGGAATAAGCGATTCTTTTTTAAAAGGAAGACAAGTAGATTATGTGTTGGGCGAGTGGGAAGCCGAAGAAGAAAAGCTGTTGCCGGAACGATTGGAGATAAGTTGTAAAATTATTGAATCTTTTGCCCTTGCGGGTATAGCCATAACCATGAACCTTTTTAACGGAAAATAATTTTGGAGAAATATTCATCCGCAGCTTCTTACAAAAATGATAGGCCAAGTGTAGTTACCATTGGTACTTTTGATGGTGTACATTTGGGTCATAAAGTTATTTTGAAACGTTTGGAGGCGACAGCAAAAAAAGAAGGTTTGGATTCAGTGGTGCTTACTTTTTTTCCTCACCCGCGTATGGTGCTTCAGCAAAATTCCGATATTAAATTAATAAACACCATAGAGGAAAGAATCCAGTTGCTGGAAAGCACGGGCTTGGACCATTTGGTGATTCATCCCTTTACACATGCTTTTTCGCGCTTGACCGCTTTGGAGTACGTGCGCGATATTTTGGTTCACAAGTTAAACGCGAAAAAGATAATCATCGGTTATGACCATCGTTTCGGAAGAAATAGAAATGCCGATATTGACGATTTAAAGGAATTTGGAAGGACTTTTGATTTTGAGGTCGAAGAGATTTCAGCAAAGGAAATTGACGAGGTGGCCATCAGTTCAACAAAAATAAGAAAGGCATTGGAAGCGGGAGAAATTGAAATTGCAAACACCTATTTGGGCTATAATTTTATGGTTTCAGGCGAAGTGGTAAAGGGGAAAGCTCTCGGCCGCACAATCAGCTATCCTACAGCTAATTTGAAACTGGAGGAAAACTATAAAATAGTCCCCAAAAATGGCGTTTATGTGGTTCAATCTGAGATCGAAAATAAAAGAATTTTCGGCATTACAAGCATTGGCACCAATCCTACCGTTGGCGGTAAAGAGAAGACAATCGAGACCCATTTCCTCAATTTTGAAGCCAATCTGTACGGAAAGGAAATTACCATAGAATTCCTTACGCATATCCGCGAAGAGGAAAATTTTGAATCATTAGAAATCCTGCGGCAGGCAATAATTAAGGACGAAATAATTGCTAAGGAATTTTTAAGGAACCGTGAATAAGTTTCTTTTCAAATACATAGATAATACGGGCTTGGTGCTTTTCCGGGTTGTATTTGGATTCTTGATAGCAACCGAGGCCATAGGGGCCATATTTACCGGATGGCTTCGGAGAACGTTGGTGGATACTCCTTTTACTTTCAACTTTATCGGCTTTGATTTTTTACAAAACCTGCAGGGGCCGGGACTCTACTATTACTTTGCCCTGATGGGACTTTTGGGAATTTTTGTGATGTTGGGTTACAAATACCGTTTCAGTATGCTTGCCTATGCTATTATGTGGAGCGGTGTGTATTTGATGCAAAAAAGTAGCTACAACAACCATTATTATTTAATGATGCTTTTGTGCTGGATTATGGCATTTCTTCCTGCAAACAGATGGTTTTCGCTGGACGCAAAAATTAATCCTGAAATAAAATCACCCTCCATGCCCCGCTGGGTTTTGTTGGTTTTAATTTTGCAGGTATGGATTGTTTATACGTTCGCCTCCTTTGCAAAATTTTATCCCGATTGGCTGAACGCCTCAATTCCCGAGTTGTTTATGCAGGGAAAAAAGGATTATTGGCTTATCGGCAATTTTCTTCAATTGCCTTGGGTGCATTGGTGCATCGCCTATGTGGGTATTCTTTTTGATCTGCTTATTATCCCTTTGATGCTTTGGAGACGCACACGATTGCTGGGTTTTGCCATTTCAGTTTTCTTTCACCTTTTTAATTCAATTGTATTTCATATTGGTATTTTTCCATATATGTCAATAAGTTTTGCGTTGTTTTTCTTTTCTCCGGAAACGCTTCAAAAACGTTTTCTTCCGAAGAAGACATTATACACTGCGGGTGAAATTATTATTCCAAAATATAAAAATATTCTCCTTGGCGTCTTTGGAATATATTTCATTTTCCAACTTGGTCTTCCCCTGCGGCATTGGTTTTTTAAGGATGATGTGCTCTGGACCGAAGAGGGTCACAGACTTAGCTGGCGCATGATGCTTCGTTCCAAAAGGGGCAGTTTGAACGTTAATGTAAAAGATAAAGCGACAGGGAAGACAGAACTTTATAATTATGGCCTGCTTTTAGGTACAAAACAGAAAGCAGCTGTAAACACCAAGCCAGATTTGATGTGGCAATTGGCGCAGCGGATAAAAAAAGTAGAAGCCAAAAAGGGTAGGGACGTGGCTGTTTATATGGTATCCAAGATAAGTGTTAACGATGGGCCATATCATCCCTTTATTGATTCCACTGTGGATCTTGCCGAAGAAAAGTGGCACCCTTTTGAACACAGTGACTGGATTTTGCCTTCGCCGGAAGATTATAATGAAAAGCCTGCCGTAAAATAAGGAGAGTTCCATAAATTTACCACTTCAAAAAATCTAGAAAATGCTACAAGTAACCGACATTCGAGAGAACAGAGAAAAATATATAAAAGCCCTTGCCAAGCGTGGGATTGACGCAACTTCAATTTTGGATGAGGTTTTAAATCTGGACGAAGAACGCCGCAGTTCGCAAGCGCAGTTGGATGAGGTTTTGGCACAAAGCAACAGTTACTCCAAAGAAATAGGGAAACTTTTTCAAAGCGGGGAAGTCCAAAAAGCAAACGAGTTAAAAGAAAAAACAGTTGAGTTGAAGGAATCTTCAAAACAACTGAACGATAAAATGTTGACTGCAGCAGAAAAGTTACAACAATTACTTTATACGCTTCCGAACATTCCAAATGATTTGGTTCCCGCCGGGAATGATGAAAATGATAACGAAGAAGTTTATAAAGAAGGCGAAATTCCAAAATTGGTTGAAGGAGCACTTCCGCATTGGGAACTTGCAAAAAAATACGACTTAATAGATTTTGAACTTGGTGTGAAAATTACCGGGGCCGGTTTTCCGGTTTATAAAGGAAAGGGTGCCCGTCTGCAAAGAGCGCTAATAACATACTTTTTGGATAAAAACACAGCTGCAGGTTATACAGAATACCAGGTGCCACATTTAGTGAACGAAGCCTCCGGGTATGGCACGGGCCAATTACCGGATAAAGAAGGGCAGATGTACCACGCAGAGGTGGACGATCTTTATTTGATTCCAACTGCTGAAGTTCCGGTTACCAATATGTTCCGGGGCGATTTGTTGATCCATTCTGAATTGCCAATTAGATGCACTGCTTACACGCCCTGTTTCCGTCGGGAAGCTGGAAGTTACGGCGCACACGTTCGCGGTTTGAACCGTTTGCACCAATTTGATAAGGTAGAGATTGTTCGAATAGAGCATCCGGAGAATTCCTATAAGGCCTTAGATGGAATGGTGGAGCACGTAAAAGATATTCTTCGTGAATTAAAATTACCTTACAGAATACTTCGCCTGTGTGCAGGAGATTTGGGTTTTACTTCAGCGCTGACCTATGATTTTGAAGTATTTTCAACAGCCCAGGACCGTTGGTTGGAGATTTCTTCGGTTTCAAATTTTGAAACCTTTCAAGCCAATCGTTTAAAGCTTCGTTTTAAGGATACCGATGGAAAAAATAAATTGGTCCACACCCTAAATGGAAGTGCTTTGGCTTTGCCACGGGTTTTGGCCGGAATTCTCGAAAACTATCAAACCGAGGATGGGATAAAAATCCCAGAAGTTTTAGTTCCTTATTGTGGGTTCGATTTTATCAAATAAATTTTCTTGCCGCGAATTCCCGGATATTTTAAATAGTTATTCGTGAATTCGTGGCTCTTTTTCTTCTAAAATATCAATCTTTTCAGTACTTCCAAGTTGTTTCAAAAAAGTATTTATTGTTTTCATTTTTTGTAAACTTTTTCTTCTCGTAAAGCCAGTAAAAACAATTTAAGTTATTTTTAGTCAGTTCTTTATAAATTTAATTTCAAAAAAATTTGTAAACAATTGATTATCCTATGTTGAAAACTTTGTTAAAAACCTAGCTCCCTTTCGCCCTTCGTTTTCCTTTTAATTCTTCATATTTGTTAGTCCCGAGTAGCGGCTAATTTTAACCTAAAAAAACAAAGGACATGAGTGCAACTGAACCAATTTTACAGGAAAACAAAAACAGATTCGTAATATTCCCGATTCAACATCACGATATTTGGGAGTGGTATAAAAAAAGCGAAGCAAGTTTTTGGACGGCCGAAGAAATTGATTTGCACCAAGACCTTACCGATTGGACTTCAAAATTAAATGACGACGAGCGTTATTTCATAAAACACATACTTGCCTTTTTTGCGGCTTCGGATGGAATTGTTAACGAAAATCTTGCTGAAAATTTCGTAAACGAAGTACAATACAGCGAAGCAAAATTCTTCTACGGGTTTCAAATAATGATGGAAAATATCCACAGTGAAACCTATTCGTTATTGATTGATACTTATGTAAAGGATGAAAAGGAAAAAGACCAACTTTTCAATGCTATTGAAACTTTTCCAGCAATTAAAAAGAAAGCAGATTGGGCGTTAAAATGGATTGAA
>JBBQQN010000069.1:0-18313 GCA_038215845.1 Flavobacteriales bacterium
GCGAGCGTCCCGCTCGTGTCCCCCGTAAAGCTGGGTCTCCAAACTGTAACGGCACGAGCGAGACGCTCGCGTTAGCGTTCAATAAATAAAAAATTATCCAAGAAATCCAATATCATCAATAGGAATTACAGCATCCAGCTCTGCATAATTTCTAGCACTACTATGCTTCCAGTCCCACGGTTCCATCACTAAGCCAGCTACTACTGGATTATTATGGATATAATTAAATTTCTCCTTTATAACTGGTGTGCTCCACAATTCAATAGGATAATTGTTTTGCTGCCAAAATTGATATTCCTTTACATTGCTGTTCTTTGTTCCTGCTCTTTTAAACATCCAAAGCATCCATTCCCTTCTGCTCTCTTGAGGATGTTCCATAATAGCAGCAATCATTTTTTTGGAAGTAAAACCTTTAAAATCTCTTAACAATCCAGAAGGATTTTCGTTGTCATCTCGAAACAATAGATGAATATGGCTAGGCATAATGCAATATGCAAACAGCGCCATTCCTTTATTATTTCGACAATAGTCTAAGCTATCTGTCATTACTTTAAAATAGGCTGGACGAGTAAATACATCAATCCAATTAACTGCGGCAAATGAAACAAAATAAGCCGCTGACCCAATATGGAATTTATATTTCCTGCTCATAAATTCTGACAAAGAAAAAATATACTTAAAATTAGTTCTTTGATAGATTGATGGTTACGGTTTAAATACTATTCTCTAGAAACTTGGAATTGCAATGCTGTTCCTTTTCTTCTGTGTAGATTGCTTTGGTTTGCGGCTGTTTCGGCACGAGCGGGACGCTCGCGCTAGCGTTCTTATCGATACTTTTTATTACTTCGCTCGTGCGGGGGTCCGACCCGTCTCCTTGTATCTAAATCTTCGCCTGATAAGTATACAATTCATAATACCTACCTTCTTTAGCAATCAATTGGTCATGGGTGCCGTGTTCTACTATATGCCCAGCTTCAATAACTAAAATCTGGTCTGCTTTTCTAATAGTACTTAAACGGTGCGCAATAACAATAGTGGTTCTGTCTTTAACTAATTCCCCCGCTGGCGCGAGCGTCTCGCTCGTGTCCTCCGCACTGTTGTGTCTCCAAACTGTAACGGCACGAGCGAGACGCTCGCGATAGCGATATTTTATTTTAACAACTTAAATCTTCGCCTAATAAATATACAATTCGAAATACCTACCTTCTGTAGCAATCAATTGGTCGTGGGTGCCACGTTCTACGATGTGCCCAGCTTCAATAACTAAAATCTGGTCTGCTTTTCTAATCGTACTTAAACGGTGCGCAATAACGATTGTGGTTCTGTCTTTAACTAATTCAGCTAAACTTTTCTGGATCAAGGCCTCACTTTGGGTATCTAAACTGGAAGTGGCTAGGATTTTTTTGAAAGATGGAGGTTGCAATGGGAGTAGATTAATGGTTGTTGCTATATTTACTTATTCTTTTTCTTTTAATTTGGTTCTTTACTCTTTTAGGTATATAATGAAACTGAATTATTATATTTGAGTTAAGTTCTATTTATAATTAAAAAAAATTATGGCAACAGTTGATAATATAAGAAACAGCTTAATAGATAAAATACTAACAATTAAAAACAAAGATTTTTTACAAGCACTTGACAAGTTAATCACCTCAAGTACAGCTGCTTCAGAATTGGTCGAATTGACAAATGAGCAGAAAATAATGCTTGAAATGAGTGAAGAAGATATTAAAAATGGCAACCTGATTTCTCAAGAAGCGATGAACAAAAGAAATCTGGAATGGCTAAACGCAATGTAATTTGGACAAGAACAGCTGATTTACAATTTGTAGGTATTCTGGAATATTGGGTTAAACGGAATAAGTCGAATACATATTCTATTAAACTGGTAAAATTGGTAACTGAAAGAACAAACCAAATAGCAGAAACGCCTTTCATATACAAATCAACAGACTATAAAGATTTTCGAGTAGCCTCTCTTGGAAATTATAGTATTTATTATAAAGTTTCAGAAACCGATTTAATAATTTCTGCATTTTGGGACAACAGACAAGACCCTAAAATACTATTGGAAATATTACAGACCGGAAAGTAAAACCAAATTTTAAATCTTCGCCTGATAAGTATACAACTCAAAATACCTACCTTCCTCAGCAATCAATTGGTCATGGGTGCCGCGTTCTACTATATGCCCAGCTTCAATAACTAAAATTTAATGGTACTTAAACGGCGCGCAATAACGATGGTGGTTCTGTCTTTAACTGATTCCGCTAAACTTTTCTGGATCAAAGCCTCACTTTGGGTATCTAAACTGGAAGTGGCTTCGTCTAAATTATAATTTTTGGATTTAACAAACCATTCAGCTAATGCTGCGTGCCCCCGTGTCCTCCGCAAAGCCATTTATCCATGTTCAAGTTCAAAAAGGTTGACCAGATAAATAGATGCTTTAATACATAGTAACGTGGCACCCCTTTTTTGTTTGTTGTAATAGTAACCAAAAGTTAATTACTTTTATAATAGACTTAACTTAGGATATACCCAAACGTTATTCCTAATGCCACGACTTAAGCGCTATCCTTAGTTTTAACGGTAAATAATTATAAAATGAAAAATATTTGTATAGTTGAGTTTCCATCAAACCTAGGTTTAAAAGAGCCCCAGCCGGGAAAGGAACCAGGGGTAAATCAGCTGCCAGATTGGCTATATAAGCATGGTTTTCATAATGCCCTTAAACCTGAAAGTACAGTAAGGTTTGAACCCCCAAAGTATACTAATATAAAAGATACTGAAACCGGTATTTTGAATGCCGATTCAATTGTTGAATATTCAATGGAACAAGCAAATCTAATCAACAGGCTACTTGAAACAGATAAATTTCCATTGGTTATTGGTGGCGACTGTAGTATTTTAATAGGTACCGCCATTGCTTTAAAACAAAATGGGAACTATGGAGTATTCTATCTTGACGGACATACGGATTTTATGGATGTTTCCTTATCAGAAACGGGTGGCGCAGGAGGCATGGTAGCATCAATAGTAACAGGTAATGGCCATAAAAAGCTGACAAATATTTTAAATAACCTGCCTTACATATTGGAAGAAAATCTTTGGTGTGTTGGCAACCGGGAATACGATGACGAATATGAAAATGAGGTTCGTAATTCAAAAGCAACATATATACCCCTCGAATTATTGAGAATGGAGGGCATTGCCAATTGTGTTGAGTCGTTTCTTGAACATGTTGAAAACAAAAAGTTAGACGGATTTTGGCTCCATATAGACCTTGATGTTTTGAACGATAACCTAATGCCTTGCGTTGATAGCCGAACACCCGATGGACTCAGTTATGAAGAATTCAATCAACTAACATATAGTTTGTTTAAAAGCGACAAATTGAAAGGGTTGGAAATTACAATTCTTGATCCAAGCTTAGATGAGACAGGAAAATTTACTAAAGAATTTGTGGCCAATTTTAGTACAACATTTAACAAGGCCAGACAATTATAAATCCATAAACCAAGCGTGAAAATACAAAGTATATCAATGCCTTGTGTCTCAGGCGTAGAGCAACAGTGTATCAAATAATACCAATTTAATTTATTCCTAAATATGAAAAACATACTCCTTATAATCCTAATGTGTTCAACCTTTTCAACTTTTGCTCAGGTAAATAACAATGCAGATGAAGAAAATAGAAATTTGACATTCGATTCCACAGACCTGAAAATACTCCAAAGAGCAGATCTAATTTTAGCAGATTCTTCAAAATGGAGTAAGCAAGATGACAGAGAGTGCGAAGACGACATTGCAAATGGCAAATACAGCCTTTTTTGCGCGCTATACAAAGCTTCAATAGACGTAGCAGGAGTTTATCAACATAGAAGAAATGGAATGCAGTTAGCCCGCTTTACTCTGGAAAAATATGAAAATGGAAGGGTAAAGGAACATAGACTTATGGACTGGAACAACCATCCCGACACCACCTTTGAGGATGTAAAAAAGGTATTGCGGGAAACAATAGAAGCGATTACCCAAAACCTAAAATAGTTAGTATGAAAATAAAATCCATAATCTGGGTATTAACCCTGCTACTATTTGCCTGCAACAACCAGAAAAACACAGAAAGTGAAAGCGGTGACACCTTGGTTTCCAACGATACCGTTCAAATAGCAACCCCAAAAGAACCCCAAAAAGAAATTGCAAAGGAATTTACGAATTCACGTTTTCGCCAAGTTACCATAGAAAAAAAAGACGTAAATAAATACAGGGTGCGGGGCGAAGCTCAGATTTTTGAAGCAAACTTTGGTTGGGTAGTTGAGGATGGGCATAATGAATTGAAAAATGGTTTTGCAATGACCAACGCTGGCGCCCCCGAATGGGGAAAATTTGATTTCACGGTGGAAGTACAGAAAACGAATGAGTATTCAACCCTACATATTATTTTGTTTGAAGTAAGCGCAAAAGACGGTTCCCGGCAATATGAATTACCAATCCCGCTGCAGTAAAATCGCTATGTCCGCTTCTCACTTCTAAATTCTCAATTCTCACTACTCATTACTCACTACTAACATTTCCCCTATATTTGCTCCACTAAACAAACAGATGGCTTTCACTTTACTTTCATCTCCTTTACAAGGCTTTACAGATTTCAGGTTTCGAAATGCTTTCAATCAGTACTTTGGTGGTATTGATACATTCTATTCGCCATACATTAGGCTCAATGGAAAACTGAACATTAAGCAATCCTATCAAAACGATATCTTACCGGAAAACAACACAACTTTGGAAGTGATTCCGCAAATAATTACCAACGATGCCGAGGAGTTTGTATATGTTGCCAAATACGTGCAAAGTTTAGGCTATAATGAATTGAATTGGAATTTAGGTTGTCCGTACCCAATGGTTGCCAAATCTGGAATGGGGTCTGGCTTAATCTGCCATCCTTTAAAAATTAATGATGTGTTGCATAGAGCCCATAACGAAACCGATATTCTGGTTTCCATGAAAATGCGAATGGGCTACGAAAATGCGGGGGAAATTCTGGATGCTTTTCCTATTTTGGATAACTATCCCCTTAAAAACATTGGCATTCACGCCAGAATAGGAAAGCAACTCTACAAAGGCCCGGTAGATTTGGATGCTTTTGAAAAATGCATCGGAAGTACCAAACACAAGTTGTACTATAACGGAGATATTACCAGTGTTGCTGCTTTTAAAACCATTGAAGAAAGGTTTCCCTCTATTGATCATTTTATGATAGGGCGTGGCTTGATTGCCGATCCTTTTCTGCCAAGTATGATTAAAAACAACACACCGGAATATCCCGAAAACAGATGGGCTATTTTTTCGGAATTTCACGATACCATTTATCAGCAATACGATGAATATTTGTCTGGGCCAACGCCTATAAAAATGAAGATGCTTGGTTTTTGGGAGTTCTTTTCGCAGTCAACATCAAATCCGCAGAAAACATACAAAGCCATAAAGAAAGCTTCAAATCCTATAAAATACAGGCAAGCGGTCGCTCAGATTTTAAATACCGAAATGAAAGTTGCAGACTCTTTTTAAAAAACTATATAGAGTTCTAGTTATAGAAGGAAATCAAGATTAGCAAAATGAAGAATAATTGAATATGGCGGAAAATGAAAAGGCTAGCTGGACTATTTGTCCAGAATGCCAAGGACGAGGCAAAAAAAGCCGGAGGCTCCGAAAGAAAGTCAAACTCCGTTACCAGAAAGCATTCGAAGAATATGAAAAAACAAAGCGCGAAGGGACGGCTCCAGTCAGACCTAAGGGGCACCTAGATTCATGCTTGGACTGTTCCGGTTCTGGGTTGATACCAGCTGTCAGTTTTCCAATAACCGATAAAGAAAATTACCCCCACGTAGCTATTATTGGCGGTGGAATAGGAGGCGTAGCGCTTGCTGTGGCCTGTTTGCACCGCGGAATTCCTTTTACGCTTTATGAACGCGACAAAAACTTCGAGGCGCGAAGTCAGGGTTACGGAATCACTCTGCAACAAGCCAGTAAAGCGATTGAGGGCTTGGGTATTTTCTCTTTAGATGAGGGGGTGATTTCAACAAGACATGTGGTTTATACTACAGCAGGAAAACAGATCGGGGAATGGGGGATGAGAAAGTGGATGCATCCAAATGCGAAAACTTCTCCGAAACGAACCAATGTGCATATTTCACGGCAGGCTTTGCGCTTGGCGCTGCTCGAGCAACTCGGCGGCCATGATGAGGTTCAATGGGGACATCAGTTGATAGACTTTAAGGAATCTGAAGGACAAGGAGTTGCTTTAAGTTTTCAAGTGGGAGGGGAAATGAAGCACGCTAAGGCGGACCTTGTGGTTGGAGCCGATGGGATCCGAAGTTCGGTGCGGGGCTTGCTGCTTGATGATACTATTATCCCTTTACGGTATCTAGGTTGTATTGTTATATTGGGGATTTGTCCGTTGGAGGCGCTCGAAGGTCTTGATAGTTCTTTGCTCGACTCGGCCACGGTATTTCAAACTGCTAATGGCAATGAACGGATCTACGTAATGCCGTATTCATCAGACTCGGTGATGTGGCAACTTAGTTTCCCGATGCCGGAAGAAGATGCTAAAGCGTTGAGTGCTAAAGGCGCAAAAGCACTAAAGGAAGAAGCCTGCAAAAGAACCCAGTGGCACGATCCCATTCCCCAAATTTTAGCGGCAACTCTAGAAGCCCAGATTTCTGGCTATCCCGTTTATGATCGGGAATTACTCAATCCAGAATTATTGCACAAATGCAAAAACGCAACGTTAATTGGAGATGCCGCTCACCCAATGAGTCCGTTTAAAGGACAGGGCGCAAACCAAGCATTGTTGGATGCTTTGGCGCTCGCTCGAGGAATTTCAATAGGATGCAGACCTTTATCCAAATGGAGAGAAGTTGGAATTAGGGAAAGTATATTAAATGAATTTGAATCAGAAATGCTGAAACGCAGTGCTTCCAAAGTGAAGGATTCGGCAGCCGCTGCTCAGTTCTTACATTCTGAAATTGTACTTTATGAGGGGGATGAGCCGAGAGGGAGGTGTATAAAAAGAAAAGATATATAATTAGAGGAGAGGAAAGTTCTATAAAAAAAATAATATTTTAGAGAGCTAAAGAACAGTTAGTTGGCGTCTATATTAAGCTATTTCAAAACAAAAAAATTATTGAAGACGTTGTTACCAATTATCAGCGTATATTTTGGTGAATATTTCAACCAATTTTTCTTCGCCCATCGGTTTAACAACGTAACCAGTGAGTTCCTCAAATTGAGCTGCTTTGGCTATATCTTCGTCCCTGTCTGAAGAGCTAACCATATAGATATTAATTTTATCATGAATTTTGGGCTTCAATTTTTTAAATTCCGCCAAGAATCCCCAGCCATCCAAAAATGGCATATTGATATCCAAGAAAATAACTTCCGGGAGCTTCACATCGTTTTCTGTGCATAATGATAAAAATTTTACTGCTTCCTCCCCATCAGTAAATGAGTTTACTTCTAACTCGCTCGATATTTGATTAATTATCCTTTTCATTATAAAGAGGTACACTTTATCGTCATCAACTAATAATATATTGGACTTTTTCATCATAATTCTAAAAAACTATTTTAAATGTTGTACCGCTGTTTTCTTCACTATCTAAGGTGATGGTAGCACCTAAGGTCTCTAATTGTGATTTCACCAAAAATAAACCAATTCCTTTACCCGAAGTATTTTTATGAAATCTTTTGTACAGTTTAAAAATGTTGTCTCGGTGTTTTTCAAGGTTAATTCCTAAACCATTATCTGTTATATACAACACTTTTTTATCGCTTTCAAATGCAGTTGTAAACTTAATAAAAGATGAAACACCACTGCGCCTATATTTTATGGAATTGGAAATTAAATTGTGAAGGATGCTATGTAAATAGAATGTTGAAAATGTAATATGCTGCCAAGCTTCCAAATCAACTATTACTTGAAAATCTTTAGTATTCAATAAGGTTTCAGAAAAATCGTTTTTAATGTGATTGATAAGCAGGCCAATATGCACATCCTCTACCTTTACCTTTTTCTCATCCAGAATGGACACATAATCACCTATATCTTTGGTGAGTTCGGTAATACTCTCAGCTATCTGACTTAATTTGGGCAGGAGTTCATTTATTTTCCCGGGTTCCTTTTCTTTTTTAATCATATCAACAATTACCGACATGCTGGTTACTGGAGCCTTTAGATTATGTGAAACAAGATAATTAAATTCACTTAATTGTTTGTTTCGAATTCCAAGTTGATGGTTGATTTCAGAAATTTTACTATTGTTCTTTTCTAATAGTTTTCTTTTTTTTGAAAGTCTTATATTCTTTGCTTCCAATTCATTTAAATATGTTTCCTTTTGTAACCTACTCTTTACTAAAAAATAGGCTAAAGTAAGTAGTAAGAGAATAGCCAATATATTAAAGATGCCAAAACCAAAATAAAGCAGGGTCAAACTTCCTTTCAAAAATCTTGGTGGTAATTCTTGAACAACAGACCAATTAGATGTGGTCACTATTTCTATGGGTGAGCCTGAACCGAAAGGGGATTTCACGATAGATTCATTTAAATTTATTGGTTGTATAGACCAGATGTGACCGTCCCTTAAAATGGAAGTATCTTTCTTAAATAAATCTTCCGAAAGCCCATAGGTTTCATTTAAGGGAGCTATTGATTTTGATACTTCAAATGGAATATGTTCCTTATAAATATTTGATGTTATTATGTTCAGGCTATCATTAAGCAGATAAAAATTATTGTCGACTATGTTAGATTTTAGTCGATCAAGAATATGATCCATTTTAAAATTTATGACCACAACGCCAATTTTCTTTTTATTGACATCGAAAATGGGCGCCACTACGCGAATTACAGGTTTGTATGGAATTTCAATCTCACCATTCTCCCTGTTTAAATTAATTTGTGATAAGTAGAGCTGTCCATAATTTAGTTTACTCCCCTCTTTAAAATAACGCCGATTTTGTTTGTCTTGTAAGCCTCCAAATTCAAGGGAATCAATTCCTTTGCGTTCAGCACGAAAAATTTCCATTCCATTTAAGTCAAGAAACCGAAACTGATCATAATCTGTAATGCCCGTAATAATCTTAATATAGGGTTCCATGAATTTTGCATGGGTATTCAAAGGGTCAAAGTTCTCCGGGTAAACTAGTTTTGACCAATAGTTGCCATTATGGATGGGCGTATGGAAAAGATTGATAAAAAATTCTTTTTTAATACTTGTTTCGCGTTCCTGTAGTTTGGATAAATATTCTATATGTTCCTTTTTTTGAGATACAAAAAGAACTATGGATAATATTAATAGTGGAAGGTAAAGTATCCCGAAAATTTTAAAAATATTTTTCCACATAAAAACACCAATTTGTGATAGAGCCTACAATAGCGAATCTATAATTCTTAATGGCCATTCTATAAAACTAAATAAAAAAGCCGATAGTTAGCTTCTTTATGATACATTATTACACTCCAAATAGGAATTTGAAAAATAGGAAATTTGATGGACGGGCCTCATTGTTCTAAATGTAAATAACCCACAGATTTACGGCATCATTCGTATCTTTGAGAAAAATCAAGATCTATGCGCTTCCTCACAATAATTGGCTTTCTCTTTGTATTGATTTCCTGTAAACAAAACCCCAAACAACTCACTGCCCAACTGATTATTGATAAAACTATCGAAAATGCGGGAGGGGATAAATATGAAAATGCCACAATAAATTTTACCTTCCGCGACACTAAATACAGCAGTAAACGAAACAAGGGCCAATATGAACTCAGCCGTAGTTTTACGGATTCATTGGGGGAAGTAATGGATATACTTACCAATGCTGGTTTTGAACGTTTTGTAAATGGTGTGAAAATGGAATTGCAGGATTCTATAGCCGCCAAATATAGCAACTCGGTAAACTCTGTTCATTATTTTGTGCAATTGCCTTATGGATTAAATGAGGCTGCAGTTAAAAAAGAATTGGTGGGGAAGGCCGAAATTGATGGCAAAAAATATTACGAAATAGAAGTCACTTTTTCCAAGGAGGGTGGAGGTACAGACCACGACGATGTTTATTTATATTGGGTTGAGCAAAAAAATTTTACCGTGGATTATTTCGCATATAAATTTTATACAGGCGAAGGCGGTATACGGTTTCGGGAAGCCTTTAATCCAAGAACTGTTAGTGGCTTGCGATTTGCGGATTACAAAAACTACAAACTTGAAACTTGGGAGTCCGTGGATTTAAAAACTGTGGACCAACTTTTTGAAGCAGGAAAGTTGGAGTTACTTTCGGAAATTAAAACGGAGGATGTTTCGGTGGATATTTCCGAATTGGATTAGTGGCTCGAGCGCCACTAAAACCCACCTGAATTCACAAAAAATACCGCATTGGCCAAAAACAGTTTCCCGTTTTGCCAAAAGGATCGGAAGCTTACGTCGTCAACCATATAGACCACGCTGCCTTGGCCTACTTTGGCCTGTGCAAAAACAATGGAGTTTTTTAGAGCTGCCTTGGCGGTTTCACCCGAAAAGCCAGAAACGCTTTCTGGTTCGTCTTTAATATAGCCTACGTTGTAGCCGTCCTTTAAATATTTATAAGAATCGCCGCCCAATTTTAAGCTGTAATAGGTATCGTCATAGCCAAACGCCAAAGGGTGGGTGTTGTCCAAAGTCACTTTATAAATACTGCCGGTAATAAAATCCTTGGTGCTTTCCAATTCGCGCTGGGCGTAGGGTACCATATTGCCTGATGAGAGGGAATCTTTCTTTTTTTCGTCTTCTTCGGAAATATTCTTTTTTAAATCGAAACCTTCCTTTCCTTCAAAGCTACTTAAGGCATTTCCAATTGCAATTACTTCGCCTCCACCTTTTATCCATTGCTCAATATTTTTAAAAGTATCATCTGTCAAAATCGATTTATAACCACCATCGGGAAGGATAAGCACATCGTAATCGTTCCACTGTATATCGCTTATGTCATTTGTATTTATGGAAGTGATGGGATATTTGAGCTGGGTTTCAAAAAAGTGCCAAAGCGCTCCGTAGCTTAAGGAAGAAGTTCCTTCGCCCTGCAGCATGGCTACTCGTTTGTTTTTTATTAAATGGACATATTGCGAACCAAAATCGGTCAAGTTATCCGCGAAACTAGTAGGGGAAGCATAAAGCTGTCGTCCCGCTTGGTTTGCAATTTCGGTTACTGTTTTGTCGAAATCTGGATTATTTTTGTTGTCACTTCTGGTAATAATCAGACTTCCGCGTCCAAAAGTGTTACCTCCAAAACCCAATTCATTTTCGGAAAAACGAACTTTTATATCATTCTTCATAAGTTCAGAAAGAAAGGCTGCGTCCTGTATACTGTTCCATTTGGTAATATATCCTGCTGCGGAAGGCATGGAAATATTGGAAACAGTATTGGTTGGGGCAGTAGCATTGGTTGCAACCAATGTGCTGCTCCCGATGGTTTCCAATCCGTATGCATACGGCAGGCTCCACGCGGTAATATCATAGGTAATGGGAGTTGAAAGTGCGGCATTGGGTTCAAAAAGCACTTGCACCATTTTCCCTTTTGGCTGGTTGGTACTCACCACCAAAGCGCCTTTAGTTTCTATGGAACCTTTTTTATTTTGGGAGTAGCTAAAACCCTTGGCAGTTCCGGCATTCGCAAAACCGTATTTTATTTCGTGTTTGTCCAAGAGCTCTGTGAGCGCTTTTATATTATCGGGATTTCCCTTCAGCACAAAGCTTTTATATTTTAGATTTTCATTGTTGAAGAATTTTTTGAATTCGGTATTTAAAGATGCTACATTTTGTGAAGCCACTTCAATGGTTGAAAGTCCGGTAGTGGTGTGGTGTTCAATACGGTCAATCAGGGTTAGTTCCACATCATCATCTTTGTTCACTCCCAAACCCGCGAAACCATGTCCGGCCTGTTCAAAGGTCATCCCAATGGCGCCCATATAGAGCGGATAGGTATCTCCATAACTGGGATAAAGTAGATCAAAACTTTCGCGGGTAAAGAAAAGCCAGCCGTTTTGGTCGAAATATTTGGCGTTGTTTTTTCCTATTTTGTTTTGGAATTCACGCTGCCAAGAGGTTATTATTTCATGAAATGGCTCGGCTGCCGGTGCAAAATAATAGGGATTGTTTATATACTGCTCGTGAAAATCAACGTGTATTTGAGGCATCCATTGGTTATAGATTTTTAAACGCTGTTGGGTTTCTACTTGACTTGCCCACATCCAGTCGCGGTTCAAATCGAAAAGATAATGGTTGGGTCGTCCGCCCGGCCATGGTTCGTGATGTTCCGTGGCATCCTGAGATGGGTTGTAGGGAGTGGCCTTTAACTGATTATACCAATTTACATAACGATCACGGCCATCTGGGTTCATCCCTGGGTCGATAATCACCACAACATTTTTTAACCAATCCTTATGTTCCGTAATTAGTTTGTAGGCCGTGTTCATGGCTGCCTCACTACTGCTGGCTTCGTTGCCGTGCACATTGTAGCTCAGCCAAACGATTGTTTTTTCTGGATTGGCCGAACCGTCCAAAATGCCAATATTTTTTAAATTATCTGTTCTGATTTTTTCTAGGTTCGCAAGGTTTTCTTGGGAAGAGATTACGGCATAGGTCAACCTTCTACGTTCATTGGTTTTTCCATAATCAAAGTAGGTGACCATATTGCTGTTCGCGGCCATATGGTCAAAATAGGAAACAATATCGGCGTGGCGGGAGAATTCGGTTCCAAGTTTATAACCCAAAAAATCGGCTGGGGATTTGAGTTGGGCGAAAATGAACAAAGGGAAAATTAGCAATAAAAAAGTAAAATGGCGCTTCATTTAAAGGAATTTTAAATACCCGATAAAACTAAGTAAACAATTTCAAATATTAGAAGGGATTTTTTCATTGAACGTAATATTTGTAGATTATATTTTTAGAAATAAAATTAGGTCTTCACTGCGCTCGACCAGACATTTATTTATTCGTGGTAAATTATTCCAGAGTTTTAAGATTAACGTATCTTTAAAGCTATACCCCAATAAATTCGATTATTTTTGTTTGAATTTTCCAAAGAATCTATGCCAACCCATTCCATTCCTTATAAAAACACAGGTTATTTTTCAAAACTCATTTGCGATTATCTTTCTGAAAATGATGCATTGAAATCCTTTTACAACCGCTTTCCAAACTTGGAAAATTTCAAGCACCAATTAATCGAGAAGCAAAAAAATTTTACGGAAGAAAAAAGGCATTTGTTGTCAAAACGGGTTATGCTCCAGTATGGCGACAATTCCCTTTCGCAATCCACGCTGAGCAATATCGATTTGTTGCGCGAATCCAATACCTTTACAATAACCACAGGGCATCAGCTAAATCTTTTTACTGGACCGCTGTATTTTTTATACAAAATATTTTCAGCAATAAATATTTGCGAACAGCTCAATAAAGAATACCCAAATAATCATTTTGTGCCCATTTATTGGATGGCCACGGAAGATCACGATTTTGAGGAAATCAATTATTTTAATCTTTTCGGAAAAAAAGTAAAGTGGGACAAAAATGCTTCCGGCGCGGTTGGTGAACTTACTACCGAAGGTTTAAAGGAAGTAAAACAGCATTTAAAAAAGGAGTTGGGCGAAAGTGAAAATGCCAAAAAACTTATAAAATATTTTTCCGATGCTTATGTAAAGCACGATAATCTTGCAGATGCCACCCGCTTTTTGGCGAATTGCCTTTTTTATCATCATGGTCTGGTGATCTTGGATGGCAATGATGATGAACTTAAAAAATGTTTTATTCCCTATGCCGAAAAGGAATTGACGGAAAACTTAAGTTTTAAAAAGGTTACGCAAACCACTGAAAAGCTCACCGACTTGGGTTTCTCCGAACAAGTGCATCCCCGGGAAATAAATTTGTTTTATTTAAAGGAAAATCTTCGGGAAAGGATTATTGGACAGGAAGGAAAGTTTTATGTAAATGAAACCGATATTTCATTTAGCAAAGAAAAAATTATAAACGAATTACACGAAAATCCAGAGCGTTTTTCGCCAAACGCTTTGCTGCGTCCACTTTATCAAGAAGCTATTTTGCCAAATCTCTGTTATATTGGCGGCGGCGGCGAGCTGGCGTATTGGTTTCAGTTAAAGGAATATTTCAACAAAATGGAGGTTCCGTTTCCTATTTTACTGCTCCGGAATTCCGTGCTTTTGGTTCCCAAAATGATTACGGAAAAACTAAAAAAACTCGATGTGAAAATTGAGGATCTCTTTCTTCCCCAGCACAGCTTGATGACAAAACACACCAACGAAATTTCTAAAATAGATATCGATTTCTCCCAACAAAAAGAATTCCTCAAACAACAGTTTAAGGATTTATATGAATTGGCGAAGCAAACGGATGCCTCCTTTTTGGGAGCGGTTGGGGCGCAGGAAAAGAAACAGTTGAACGGCTTGGACAATCTTGAAAAACGATTGTTAAAAGCACAAAAAAGAAACCTTTCCGATGAGTTGGACCGATTGAAAGATATTCAAGATTCGTTATTCCCCAATCAAAGTTTGCAGGAGCGGCAGCTTAATTTCTCGGAATTTTATTTGGATTACGGGGAAGGATTGTTGGATATATTGAAAGAAAATCTGGATCCGCTGGATGCTAATTTCACGGTTTTGGAAATGTAACATAATTCCAAATTAAAAATAAATATAATTCCCTAACTTTGGAAAAAGCTCTTGAAATGGACATTAAAAATTCAAAAATAGAATTGGTGAAAATGATATTAAATATCGAAAACGATACTTTTATCAAAAAGGTAACAGAGTTTATAAACAATGAAAAAGCAGATTTCTGGAATGAATTGAGCGCAGAGGAACAAGCAGAGATAAAAAAAGGAATTGAACAGTTAAACCGAGGCAAAAGAAAATCTTATAAAGAAGTTTTTAAAAAGATTTCATAATGGAGGTATTCTTTTCTGAAATTGCTGAAACAAAATTAGAAGAGCTTACATCTTATTTGTTATCTGAATGGGGTAATAAAGTAAAAAGAGACTTTTTATCTAAACTCAATAAAAAAATAGAACAGATATCATCACAACCTGAAAGTTGTCCATTTTCAAAAGAGTCTGGCGGTATTTATAAATGTGTTGTTACCAAACAAAATACATTTTATTACCGTATCAGTTTTGAAATAAATCAAATTGAAATCATCACTTTTTTTGACACTCGACAAAACCCAGATAAACTAAGAAAGCATTTGAAATAACAAATATTTTCAAAATATTCTGGAAAAAATTCCTGTTGAAAACCCACCAAAAAAATTAATCACAACCCTTTACCCAACTTAACTATTTAAAGTATTTTTGCCTATGCAAGACAACGTCCTTATATTAGATTTTGGTTCGCAGTATACCCAATTGATCGCCAGACGCGTACGGGAGCTGAACATTTACTGCGAAATACACCCTTACCACCATATTCCAGAAAACCTTGAGCCTTTTAAGGCCGTAATACTTTCCGGCAGTCCATTTTCCGTTCGCGGGGAAGATGCTCCACACCCAGATCTTTCACAGATTCGCGGACACAAACCTCTTTTGGCGGTGTGTTACGGAGCACAATATTTGGCGCATTTTCACGGAGGAAGTGTGGAGCCTTCAAATTTAAGGGAATACGGTCGTGCAAAACTTTCAATGATAAAATCAGGGGAAGATTTCTTCTATAATATTCCAGAAAACACAAATGTTTGGATGAGCCATAGCGATACCATTGCTGAACTGCCGTCAAAGGGAATTAGGTTGGCAAGTACGGTAGATGTGTTGAATGCAGCTTATAGAATAGAAGACGAAGATACTTATGCCATTCAGTTTCACCCAGAAGTGTACCACACTACCCATGGAAAACAATTGCTTGAGAATTTCTTGGTAAACATAGCGGGTGTAGCCCAAACTTGGACACCTGCCGCTTTTGTGGAGACCACCGTAGAAACATTGAAAGAACAAATAGGAAACGACAAAGTTGTACTTGGATTGAGCGGCGGGGTAGATTCTACCGTGGCTGCAATCCTATTGAATAAAGCAATCGGGAAAAATCTGTATTGTATTTTTGTAAATAACGGTTTGCTTCGGAAGAACGAATTTGAAAGCGTTCTTCACCAATACAAGGACATGGGGCTAAATGTGAAAGGCGTAGATGCTTCAAAAAGGTTTTTGGACGCTTTAAAAAATGAAAGTGATCCTGAGCGCAAGCGGAAAGCCATCGGGAATGCCTTTATCGAAGTTTTTGATGATGAAGCCCATCAGGTTACCAATGTGGATTGGCTTGCACAGGGGACTATTTATCCGGACGTAATCGAAAGCATTTCGGTAAACGGCCCTTCGGTTACCATAAAAAGTCACCACAACGTTGGCGGGTTGCCCGATTTTATGAAACTGAAAATTGTTGAACCTTTGCGAATGCTTTTTAAGGATGAGGTAAGAAGGGTTGGAAAAGAAATGGGCATTGACCCAGAACTTTTGGGAAGACATCCTTTCCCGGGGCCAGGTTTGGCCATTCGGATTTTAGGAGATATTACAGCTGAAAAAGTCCGTATCTTACAGGAAGTTGATGCTATTTTTATCAATGGCCTGAAAAAATGGGATCTTTACGATAAAGTGTGGCAAGCCGGTGCAATCCTGCTTCCCGTAAATAGTGTGGGTGTTATGGGCGATGAAAGAACCTATGAAAAAGTAGTTGCATTGAGGGCTGTGGAATCCACGGATGGAATGACTGCGGATTGGGTAAACCTACCCTACGAATTCCTGCAAGAAGTGAGCAATCATATAATAAACCGTGTAAAAGGCGTTAATAGGGTAGTGTACGACATAAGTTCAAAGCCACCCGCCACAATTGAGTGGGAATAATAGATTTTAACAATACACTTAACAAACCGTGAAAAAAGCTAATCTCCCTATGTTGAAGTTTTTTATATACATTTCAGTTGTACTACTTTTTAGTGTCAGCTGTGGCTCAGCTGCGCAGCAACAATACAAAAGCCATTCGGTACAAAAAGGCGAAACCGTTTATAGCATTGCCAAGGAAAATAATATTTCGGAAGAAACTATTTATAACCTAAACCCCGATGCCAGAAATGGGCTAAAGACGAACAGTGTTTTAATACTTCCTGCGGGCCGTTCTGGTATCTCTTCCCCCATTCAATCTGGTGTAAAATACCGGGCACACAGGGTTAAACGCAAGGAAACTTTATTTGGAATTGCCCAATTGTACAACGTAGGTGTTGAGGATATAAAAAAACTCAACAAGGAATTGTATTCTAAAGGTTTAAGAAAAGGTGAAAAATTAGTTATTCCTCCTAGCGCAGGTAGTATAAATGAAAATACCACTTCCCCGAATACATTGCCTGGCACCAAAAAATATACTGTTCAGCCTAAGGAAACAAAATTTGGTATAGCCAGAAAATTTGGAATTACCATTGCCGAGCTGGAAGACCTAAACCCAAACTTGGACGAAAACCTTAAAATAGGTTCCATAATAATTGTTCCTGAAAAATCTGTGGTGGAAACTTCCGAGACAGAGGACGAAAACTACCAATATTACGAAGTAAAACCAAAGGAAGGTTTCTTCAGATTGAAAGCAAAATTTGGTCTTTCCGAAGAAGAAATTATTGCTTTAAATCCGTATGTAAAAGACGGGTTAAAGGAAGGAATGATTTTAAAGCTGCCTAAAGAAAATGTTTCCATTTCGGCCGAAGAGGTGGAGATTGTAAACCTAGAGAAAAAAATCAGCAACAGAAAGATGAAAACCATCGCCTTAATGTTGCCTTTTCGCCTTAATAGAAGTCAGACAGACAGTACAAAAACGGACGAAGACTTATTGAAAAAAGATCCCACCCTTCGCATTGCACTTGATTTTTACAGCGGTGCCTTAATGGCTGCTGAATTTGCAAAGGACAAAGGAATCTCGGTTACCTTGGATGTTTACGATACCGAAAAGAGTGAGGATAAAGTGGCTTCAATAATTTCACAACACGATTTTAAAAAGGTAGATGCCGTAATTGGCCCACTTATGCAAAAAAATGTTGAAAAAGCTGCTACCCTGCTTAGAAATATGGAGGTGCCGGTCTTTTCGCCTTTGAGCAACCGTACCATGGCAATGTCACCCTATTTTTTCCAAACCCTGCCAACGCAAGCTGTACTCGATAACACTATGCTGCGCTATTTAAAAGTGCATGCCCTTGGATAAAACATTATTTTAATTGCGGTTTCAAATATCCTAACCCAAAAAAAT